>JBNJDK010000004.1:0-62935 GCA_051744805.1 Bacillota bacterium | reverse complement strand
CTTATTTACCTCTTGATTTTCCAAATTGCTTATTGGTTAAAAAAGGTACTCCAGAGGAAAGAGTAGAACTTTTAAAAAAGGCTGCTAAAAAAGCTGCTACAGAAGATGAATGGATTGAATTTACAGATCAAAATTATTATAAAAGAATGGATCATTTAACTGGAAATGAAGTTGCAGATTATTGGGAAGAATGGAAGTCTCTTGTTAATTGGATGTTACATGAAGCAGGGGCAACAGAATATAGTCCTGAAAAATTTGATATCCCTAGGTATGAAAATTAGAAGGAGAAATTAAAATGAGGAAGTTATTTAAAAACTCACTTTTTTTACAGGGGAGTATATTTTTTATATTTTCTCTCTTTATTATTAATAGAGCAGTTAAAATGAGAGATTTTGGAAAATCATTTCTTAGTCCTGGAGTTTTTCCTTTTCTATTTGGTGGGATTTTAATAATTTTATCAATAAATCTAATTATTAGAGGATGGAATCAAGTTAAAAATAGTAAAGAAACTACAAAAAAGGATAACATATCTAAAGTTAGTTTTTTAAATGTAATTTTAGTGGTTATATTTTCACTTAGTTATTTATGGGCCTTAAATTTTTTTGGGTTTTTAGTAGCATCAATAATATATCTATTAATCTTTATGTTTTATATTGGAGAAAGAAGAATCTGGATTTTAATTTCTATAGCTGTTTTAACTCCTGTAATAAGTTATGTGATTTTTAGTATAGGTTTGGGAGTCAGTTTGCCATAGTTGATAGTTACTACAGTTGGAGGTGTGAATTGTGATTTTGAATGTTATACAACAAATTAGTCCTACCTTAATTGGATTGGTTTTTCTCGGAGCTGCTTCAGGACTACTAGTTGGTTCTATACCAGGACTTTCAGTTACTATGGCAACTGCTATATTAGTTACAGTGACTTATTCCTGGTCTATAGAAAATGCGATGGCCCTTATTATGGGATTATATGTTGCTGGTGTTTTTTCTGGAGCTGTTTCAGCTATTTTAATTAATATTCCTGGAGCACCTGCAGCTGTTATTACAAAATTAGATGGATTTCCTATGACTGAAAGAGGAGAAGCTGCTGAAGCTTTATGGATAGCAACATTTCAATCTTTTATAGGAAGTTTAATTGGATTATTTTTACTGGCGATTTTGGCTAAACCTATTACTAATATAGCTTTGCAATTCAGTCCCCTGGATTATTTTTTAATTGCTGTGTTTGGTTTAACAGCAGTTGTTTCTCTTACAGCTAAAGATTATACTAAAGGATTTATTAGTGCAATAATAGGTTTGTTTTTGAGTTCTATAGGAAGAGAAGCAATAATGGGAACAGCCAGATTTTCATTTGGAATTACTAATTTGCAGGCAGGTATAAATTTAATAGCTGCTTTAATAGGTTTATTTGGGTTTACAGAAGTTTTAACTCAAGTCTATAAAGGAAGTTATTCAGCAATTGCAAAAAAAGCTGGAAAAGTTAAACCGGATTTTAAAGGTGCTTTGAAATATTTATCTTTATCTATAAGATCTTCAATTATTGGAACTTTTATTGGGGCATTACCAGGATGTGGAGGGCCAGTTGCAGCCCTGATATCATATGATTCTGCTAAAAAAACTGTTAAAAATCCTACTCATCCTTTTGGGGAAGGAGCTGAAGAAGGTATAGTAGCCAGTGAAGCTGCTAATAATGCCTGTGTTGGTGGAGCATTAATACCAATGCTGACACTGGGAATACCTGGAGATGCTGTAACAGCAGTAATTTTGGCCGCTTTTTTAGTTCATGGACTAAGGCCCGGGCCTCTATTGTTCTCAGAGTCACCTGAATTATTTCATTTGATTCTAGCAGGTGGTTTTGTAGGATCTATTTCTATGTTAATATTAGGTATAACTGTAGTTCCTAGATTATCCAAAGTTGTTTTAATACCTAAAAAAATATTATTACCCATCGTTTCTGTTTTATGTGTAGTAGGATCTTATGCTATAAATAACAGTCTTTTTGATGTTTTAGTTATGATGGTTATTGGGTTTATAGGATTTTTGTTAAAAAATAATGATTATCCAATTGCACCTATAGTTTTGGCTTTAGTACTTGGCGATATAATGGACCCCAGTTTTAGAAGAGCATTTGCTTATGTTCCTTCAATACCAAAATTATTTTTATCTATTTTTCAACATCCGATCAGCTTTGTTTTATTTATAATGATTTTAATTTCTATTTTATCTAATTTTAGTTTTATTAAAAATAAATTTAGATTAAAAAATTAAAAGTTCAGAAAAATGATAATAGGAAAGGAGGAAGAAAATTGGATTTATTACTATATATTTTCACTGAAAATATTGCACCTATATTTTTGATAATTTCTTTAGGTTATATATTAAATAATTTTTTTGAAATTGATATAAATACTCTTAATAAATTGAATTTCTATATTTTTGTTCCAGCTCTAGTATTAATTCAGATTTATAATACAGAACTTAAATTGGAAATGCTTAATTTAGTTTATTTTTCTTTATTATTTTTAGTAATCATTTCTTTACTTTCTAATGTGATAAGTAAATTTAGAAATTATGGACCTTCTTTAACAAATGCATTTAAAAATTCAACTATATTTTTTAATGCAGGTAATTATAGTCTTCCTTTAATTGCTTTAATTTTTAACAATTCTGCTTATGCTTTTTCCATACAGGTTATGATATTAATACTTCAGACTTTATTGATTTATACTGTTGGTTTTTTTAATGCAGGCAAGGGACAGGTCGGACTTAAGTCATCTCTAAAAAAAGTGTTTATTTATCCTCCGATTTATATGATAATTTTAGCTTTTGTGTTAAAAACTTTTTCTTATGATTTTAGCGAATTTTTTCTCTGGCCTGCAATGGAATATTTAGAGCAGGGTTTTATATCTATAGCATTGTTAACTCTTGGAGTTCAACTTTCTAGAATAAAAATAAATCTTGAAGACCCTTCTATTTATATTGCCAGTTTTTTTCGTTTATTAGGAGGTCCTTTAATAGCTTATTTATTAATCATTATTTTAGGTATAGATGGAGTTATGGCCAAAGTATTATTTATTACTTCTGCAGCTCCAACTGCTGTAACAACCGCATTAATAGCTGTTGAATATGATAATCAATCTTCTTTTGCTTCTCAGGTTGTTATGATGACAACTTTATTAAGTGTTTTTTCTGTTACGTTTGTAATATATTTGTCGGAAATAATTTTTTAAGATTAAACTATGGAGGATGATATAGATGAAAATTAAAATAAAGGCAGATTTACATACACATACTATAGCGAGTGGCCATGCTTATTCTACTGTGGATGAATTAGCGAGAACAGCAAGTGAAAAAGGATTAAAATTAATTGCAATTACTAATCATGGACCTAAAATGCCTGGAGGCCCTCATCAATTTCACTTTGGAAATATGAGAATTATTCCAGATAAATTATATGGGGTGAGAATAATTTCTGGTATTGAAGCAAATATAATGAATGATGGATCAATTGACCTGCCAGAAGAAAGATTAAAAAGACTTGATTTTGTGGCAGCAGGTATTCATTCAGATGCCGGGTATGATTTAAATAATAAAGAAGACAATACAAGAGTAATAATAAAAGCTATGGAAAATCCCTATGTGCAAATGATAACTCATCCAGCTAATGCCGCTTTTCCAGTAAATATAAAAAAATTAGTTGAAGCAGCTTATGAAAATAATGTTATTCTTGAAGCTAATGCCAGTTCTTTTTATGATTTCAAATTGGGTAGAAGAGGCAATCATGAAATGAGTATTAATTTATGTAAGCTAGCTAAAAACAAAGGAGTACTTTTAAGTTTAAATAGTGATGCCCATTTTCATACTGAAGTTGGGGATATAACTTTTTTAAATGATGTTATTCAAAAGGCCGGCCTAACAGAAGAAGATATTATAAATAGTTCAGCAGAGAAGATTAAAAAATTCTTAGATTTATAAAATTTTGATTTGATGAGAAAATAGAAGTTAGAAGCAGTTAATTTCTTATAATCTCAATTAAAAGGAAAAATCTATCTTTTTTAAAATTTGACCATCTCTGATGTTAGCATTATAATATAAATAGAAAATCAAAGAAAGTCAAAGAAAAACAAAAATATAAATGGAGGTGGTTTTTGATGTTTGATTTAGTACCATTCAGAAATCGTCGTCGTGGTGAAGTAGAAGAAAGAGAAGAAGATCCTTTCAACAGTTTAGTAAATGAATTTTTCAGTGATGCCTTTAATGCCCTAGATACAAAAAGCTTTAAAACTGATGTGAAAGAAACTGATGAAAACTATATAATAGAATCTGAATTACCTGGATTGAGCAAAGATGATATAAATATAGAAATTACTGATGATTATCTTACAATTTCTGCTCAAAATGAAGAAAAAATTGAAGAAGAAAATGAAAATTATATTAGACGTGAAAGAAGGACTGGAAGTTTCCAGCGTGTATTCCAAATTGATAATGTAAAAGAAGAAGAAATTGATGCTAAATATGAAAATGGAATTTTAGAAGTAACTCTTCCTAAAAAAGAGAAGAAAACTCCTAAAAAGAAAACAATTGATATTAAATAAGCTTTATAAATAAATATTATCACCCGTTTTACCGACCTTAACCAGGTCGGTTTATTTTTTTTATTCTATTTTTTGTAAAAAAAATTTGCACAAAGACAAAAATTTTGCGAAATATAATTTTCGATTGGGTTTTATGTTAGAATATAGGATACTTTGTTAAAAAAGCAGGATATATTTTTTAAATGAAGAATTATACTATAACTGAATAAATATGAGATATTAATAATATTATTGAATAATATATATAATGGTATAATAAATGCATTGTTTATATATATGGACCTGAATTAAGTTTGTTTTATTCTGGAAATTCTTAATTAAAGAAAATTATAAGGAGGTTAATTAAATGTCAGAGGATGTTAAAAATTACATTAACCGTGAACGTGTAGAAGAACTTTTGACAGATTTAGTTAAAATACCAAGTCCTTTTTTTCGTGAAGATGAAGTAATGGAATATACCTTGAACTGGCTCAAAGAAAGAGATTTACCTGCAGAATATCATAAATTTCATGAGAAAAAAGTTACTGATTTTGAAGGAACCAATGTAGTCGGTAACATTAAAGGCAGTAGTGAAGGTCCATCTGTATTGTTAAATGGTCATCTTGATACTGTTGAGATTTGTGATGGCTGGACTAAAGAACCATTAGGAGCAAAAATTGAAGGAAATAAAATGTATGGAGTTGGAGCTCTTGATATGAAAAGTGGTAGTGCTGCTATAATGCTTGCAGTAGAAGCATTTAAAAATACTGTAGAAGATTTTAATGGAGAAGTATTATATACTTTTGTTAGTGATGAAGAAGGTCCTTTTGGACTTGGAACAGACAATTTGATTTTAGATGGTTATACCGACAATGCTGATGTAGCTATAGTTCCTGAGCCAAGTAGTGGATTTGCTGGAGAAGATTTTCCCTGTCTATGCTTAGGAGCAAGAGGTGGTTGGAAATATAAAGTTGAATTAAAAGGAAAATCTGCTCATGGTGCTAACCCTGAAAAAGGTATTAATGCTATTAGTGAAGCTTCAAAAGTTTTACTTGAATTAGAAAATGCTGAATTAAAATCTCATGAAAAATTAGGTCCAGGAGCTATGTGTGTAATTGATATAGAAGGTGGAGGTGCTCCCCTTTCTGTACCGGATCAGGCATCATTTTCTGTTTTTCGCCATGTAACAATTGGAGAAGATAAAAGTTATATCAGAAAAGAATTTGAAAAAGCTGTAAAAAGAGCCAATATTAAAGGAGAAGCTACTTTGAAATTTAGAGATGCTCCTCATAAAAATTGTGATGGTTTTTTACCATATGTAGTTTCTGAAAGTAATCCTTATACTCAAAGTTTCAAAAAGAGTGTTTCCGATGTAACTGGTGAAGATGCTAAGATAGCTTATTTCTCAAGTGTAGGAGATTTTAACTATCTTGGTGCTAGAGCTAAGCTTCCAACTTTTGTCTTTGGTCCAAATGGTAAAAATTATCATAGTGCAGATGAATATGTTGAATTGGATACTGTGGTTAAAACTGCAGAAGTTATCTATGATTATTTAGTAGAAGTATTAACAGATTAAAGTTAAATAATATATTTTTTCTACAGCAAGTTTATTTTGTCGCTTGCTGTAGAATTTTATTTAAAAAATTTTCAAAATTGATAAAATTAGCAACAGGAGGTGATGAAAAAATAATAATAATTTTTAACTATTCTTATTAAAAAATTTATAAAAAAAGGGGGAAAGATAATGAGTGATAAGCAAAAAAATAGTGAAGAAAGGTATGACAAAGTCCCTGGATTTGGTGGAGTAATGTTTGTTCTATTGTTTTTAGCTGTTGGAATGGGAATTTCTGTTCTCTGGTTAAATATTCCAGTTCATATTACTTTGATTTTAACAATAGTAGTTGCTTCTGTAGTAGCAATGAGGACAGGGTATAGCTGGGAAGATATTCAGGATGCCATGCTTTATGGAGCAGATATTGCTATGTTACCAATGATAATCTTAATGATGATTGGGGTTGTTATTGGTACCTGGATAGCATCTGGTACTATTCAAACAATAATTTATTATGGTTTATTAATTCTGGCTCCAAGTTATTTTTTAGTTGCAGCTTCAGTGGCTGTGGCTTTGACTTCTATGTCAACAGGTAGTTCTTATACTTCTGGAGGTACAGTAGGTGTTGCTATGATGGGTATTGGTGCTGGTTTAGGAGTTCCCGCTGCTATGACAGCTGGAGCAGTAGTAAGTGGGGCAATGATTGGAGATAAGATGTCACCACTATCAGATTCTACTAACCTCGCTTCTGCAGTTGGAGAAGCTGATCTTTTTGGTCATATCAAAAGTATGATGTATACTACAATTCCTGCTTTTATTTTGGCTTTAATTGCTTATGGAATACTTGGTTTATTCTTTACAGAGGGGGGAGCTGATACAGGACAGGTAGACCTTATTTTGAATACTTTAAACGAAAATTTTACTATTAGCCCAATTTTATTAATTCCTCCTATATTCATTATCTGGATGGCTATAAAAGAAGTTCCTTCATTGCCTGCAATGATCATATCGTCTATTATAGCTGCTATTTTAGCTATGATTTTTCAGGGTTCAACTCTTACTGAAATTACTAATGTTGCAAACTACGGTTATACAGGTGATACCGGAGTGGAAATGGTTGATGATTTATTAACTCGTGGAGGATTACAGAGTATGATGTGGACTGTTTCCTTAGGATTTATTGGAGTTGGTTTGGGAGGAATTTTGGAAAAAACAAGAATGCTAGAAGTATTTCTTGGTAAATTGGAAGGTCTTATCAAAACTACAGGTGGCTTGATTTCTACTACAGTTATTTCTGCTATAATTTTAAATTTGGCAACAGCAAGTCAGTATATGGCTATAATTATCACAGGTAGAATGGTTATTCCTGAATATAAAAAGAAAAAATTGTTACCAAGAGTTCTTTCCAGAACTTTAGAAGATGCGGGAACTGTTTTTTCTCCTTTAGTTCCCTGGGGACTTTGTGGTGTGTTTTTCACTGGTGCTCTTGGAGTTTCTACTATTAGATATGCTCCCTTTGCTTTCTTAGGTTATTTTGTACCTATAATAGCTGTAATTTATGGATATACTGGATATTCTATCTGGTATGAAGGAGATATAGAAGGGGCAGAAACATATGAAGATCGTGAAAGTAAAGGAAGTGCTTAAAAGTAGATAAAAAAATAGAATAAAAGCAAAGCAGATATAAGTTATTAAGGTCCCTTTATAAATGGAGGGGCCTTTTTTTAATTTTTAGATAATTTTTTGATAATTCGGAACGAAAATTGCATTAAATATAACACGAAATCAATTATAAAAAAATTAATATTTTATGTCGAATAAAGGCAGGAAAGATAGTATTAGTCTTTAAAGTTTATTTTAGGAGGTGATTTTAGGATAGTAAAATAGTTTTGAATTTTATTTCAGATTTACTTATATTAATTTATTCAAAAAATTGTAGAAAAATTAAAAAAAGAAATTAATAATTAGTATTTAATAAAATGAGGAGGAAAAAAATCAATGAGTACTGATGTACAAAATGATGTTGACTTAGAAGATAAAAAATTACCTAGTTTTGGTGGAGTAATGTTTGTAATAATATACTTAGTAGCAGCTATGGGAATATCTGTTCTTTGGCTTGAAATTCCAATTCATATTACATTAATTTCTGCTTCACTTGTAGCTACTATTGTTGCTATGAAATCTGGATATACCTGGGATGAAATTGAAGATGCTATTTTACATGGTTGTAGTATTGCTATGGCTCCAATGCTTATTTTAATGATTATTGGTGCTATTATTGGTTCCTGGATAGCTTCTGGAACTATTCAGACAATTATTTATTATGGTTTACAGATAATGTCACCAGGCTGGTTTTTAGTATCAGCTGCTTTAATAACAGCTATTACTTCGGTTGCAACTGGTAGTGCCTGGACAACTGGTGGTACCTTAGGTGTAGCTTTAATAGGTATTGGTAAAGGATTGGGTATTCCACTTCCTATTGTAGCTGGAGCTATTGTTTCCGGTTCATTTTTTGGAGATAAAATGTCACCATTGTCAGATTCAACTAACCTGGCTGCTGCTGTAGCCGAAGCAGACCTTTTTGATCATATAAAACATATGATGTATACAGTAGGTCCTGCACTTTTAATTAGTTTAATTATATATTTTATAATTGGTCTTCGTTTTGGAGAAGGAACAGTTAACACAGCTCAAATCGATCAGACACTTGCAACTCTACAGGGCAATTTTCATATTGGACCTTTATTGTTGATTCCACCAGCTCTTGTAATAATTATGGCAATTAAAAAAGTACCTGCTATTCCAAGTCTTATTATAGCTGCTTTTACAGGTGCAATATTTGCTATGATTTTTCAGGGAGCTTCTCTTTCAGAAGTAACTAATGCAATGAACTTTGGCTATACTTCTGAAACTGGATTCAAATTTGTGGATGAATTACTTACCCGTGGTGGTATACAGAATATGATGTGGACAGTTTCCCTTGGATTTATAGCTTTATCATTTGGGGGAATAATGGAAAAAACATATATGCTTGAAGTTTTATTAGATAAGATAGAACCACTTATTAAAAATACTGGTGGACTTATTGCTACTACTGTAGCAACAAGTTATATAACTGATTTTGCTATGGCCAGTCAGTATATGGCTATTATTATTCCTGGTAGAATGCTTATGCCTGCTTATAAAAGGTTAAAGCTATTACCAAGAAACTTATCTCGTGCACTTGAAGATGGTGGTACTTTAGTAGCTCCATTAGTTCCCTGGGGACTATCAGGTGCATTTATGACCGGAGCTTTAGGAGTGCCAACTGTTGAATATATTCCTTTTGCATTCCTTTGCTATATCACGCCGATTATTTCTATTATTTATGGATTCACTGGATTTAGTATGTTATATGAAGGTGATGTAGAAGATGATCCTGGCTATGCTGAAAGAGAAGAGGAAATGTCAGCTTAATTAAAATGAAAAAGTAATATTATAAATTAGCCGCCTGAAATTTTTCAGGCGGCTTTCTATGGAATAGATTATGCATTAATATATGGCAGTAGGTATTATATATTTAATTATATTATAAAATAAAAATATTTTTGAAAGGGGATTTAAGAAACTATGAAAAAAGGAAACAAATATGGAGTACACAGAGTTATTGAACCAGAGGGATCATTACCTCAACCTGCCTGGAAAATAGACAATGATATGGAAATTTATGATAATGAAATTTTGATTGATGTTCAGACTTTGAATATTGATTCTGCGAGTTTTACTCAGATAAAAGAAGAAGCTGATGGAGATGAAGAAAAAATAAAGGAAAGAATTTTTGAGATTGTAGAAGAAAGAGGTAAACATCATAATCCAGTTACTGGATCCGGGGGAATGTTGATTGGAACTGTAGAAAAAATTGGGCCTACTCTTAAAGAAAGAGATATTGAAGTTGGAGATAAAATAGCTACACTTGTTTCTCTTTCATTAACTCCATTAAGAATTGATGAAATAAAAGAGGTTAAATCTGAAATTGATCAGGTAAATATAAGAGGTAAAGCTGTACTTTTTGAAAGTGGAATTTATGCTAAACTTCCAGAAGATATGTCAAAAACATTAGCTTTAGCGGTTTTAGATGTAGCAGGAGCTCCAGCTCAGACAGCAAAATTAGTTTATCCTGGTAATACTGTTCTCGTGATAGGTGCTGGAGGTAAATCCGGTCTATTATGTCTTTATCAGGCAAGAAAACAGGCAGGTATTACTGGTAAAGTTATTGCTCTTGAATATAGTGATGAAGCCTGTCAGCGTATTGAAGAACTTGGTTTAGCTGATGAAGTTATTCAGGGAGATGCAACTGATGCGGTTAGTGTTTATGAAGAAGTTGAAGAAATTACAGATGGAGAAATGTGTGATGTAGTAATCAATAATGTAAATATTCCAAGTACAGAAATGAGTTCAATAATGACAACTAAAGATGATGGAGTTATATATTTCTTTAGTATGGCCACTAGCTTTACTAAAGCTGCCCTTGGTGCTGAAGGTATTGGAAAAGATGTAGAAATGATAATTGGAAATGGTTATACAAGAGGCCATGCAGCAATAGCTCTTGAAACATTAAGGGAATCTCAGGAATTGAAAGATTTATTTAATAAGCTATATACACATTAAAAATTATTAATTAAGGTAATATTAATTTGTAAAAATAAATATTATGTGATTAATTTAACAAAACTATTTACAATTTTCATTTTTAGTATTATAATTATAAACTGAGAGGTGATATTAATATGAAAAAAGTTGGTGTATTAGGAGCAGGTACAATGGGAAGCGGTATTGCTCAGGTTATTGCTCAGGGTGGTTATCAGGTGATTTTACGTGATATTAAAGAGGAATTTGTAGAAAAAGGTGTAAAAAGTATTAAAAAGAATCTCGAGAGAAGTGTAAAAAAGGAAAGAATTACTCAAAAAGAGATGGATGAAACCCTTGCAAATGTTGAAACTACAACAGAAGTAAGTGATTTAAATGATGTAGACTTAGTTATTGAAGCTGTAAATGAAGATATGGAACTTAAGAAAAAGATTTTTAAAGAATTAGATGAAGTTACAAAAGATGATGCTATTCTTGCAAGTAACACTTCTGCTTTAAGTATTACAGAAATAGCAACTGTTACTGAGAGACCGGATAAAGTAGTAGGTGTTCACTTTTTCAATCCAGTTCCAGTAATGAAATTAGTAGAATTAATTAGAAGTATTACAACTTCTGATGAAACTTTTGAAAAAGTTGAATCTCTTGTTGAAGAACTTTCCAAAACCCCTGTAGAAGTAAATGAAGCTCCAGGTTTTGTTGTAAACAGAATTTTAGTTCCAATGATTAATGAAGCTACTTTTCTTTTAAATGAAGGAGTAGCAAGTGCTGAAGATATTGATACAGCTATGAAATTGGGAGCTAATCATCCAATTGGCCCTCTAGCTTTAGGTGATATGATAGGTCTTGATGTATGTTTAGCGATTATGGAAACTCTTCATGAAGAATTTGGTGATTCTAAGTATAGACCATGTCCTTTGCTTAAAAAGAAAGTTAGAGCTGGACAGTTAGGACGCAAAACTGGAGAAGGATTTTATAGTTATTAAAAAAGGGGGGTTATAATGGATTTTGATAATTTAAAAATAGAAAAAAGAGATAAAATTACAGTAGTTAAAATAAATAGACCTAAAGTACTTAATGCGCTTAATAGTGACGTATTGAAAGAGTTAGCAAAGGCTTTTCAAGAGTTAGATAAAGCTGAAGATACTCGAGTAATTATTCTTACTGGTGAAGGTAAAAAAGCTTTTGTAGCTGGTGCTGATATTTCTGAAATGAAAGATAAAAATAGTATTCAGGCCAAAGAATTTGCTGAATCAGGTCATAAAGCTTTTAATATGATTGAAAAATGTTCAAAGCCTGTTATAGCAGCAGTAAATGGTTTTGCTTTAGGTGGAGGTAATGAGCTAGCATTAGCCTGTGATATGAGATTTGCCTCTGATAATGCTAAATTTGGGCAGCCTGAAGTAGGACTAGGAATTATTGCTGGTTTTGGTGGAACTCAACGACTCAGTAAAATTATTGGTGAAGCAAAGGCAAAAGAAATACTTTTTACTGCAAAAAATATTGGCGCTAAAAAAGCAAAAGAATTAGGACTTGTTAATGAAGTTGTAGAACAGGATGAGTTAATGAATAAGGTATATGAAGTAGCTGAAGAAATTGCTGAAAATGCTCCTCAGGCTGTGAAAATGACAAAAGAGGCAGTTAATTTTAGTAGAGGAAGAAGTATTGAAGAGGGAATTTCTTTTGAAACTCAAGCTTTCTCATATTGTTTTAGCACTGATGATCAGAAAAAGGGAATGGAAGCTTTTTTAAATAAAAATTCTGTAGAATTTGAAGGTAAATAAGGAAAATAATAATTAAAAAAACAGAATTATATAGATATAAAAAAAGGCCCTATTTTAAAAAATAGGGCCTTAAATTATTTTAAAATATAATTTTATATTTTAAAATTACTCTTCTCCAAGAGCATATTTATCATTTGAAGCAAGTTCACTAACTCCTTCATTAAGATCAGCAGCTTCATGATCATTATGATCATAGCCAGGTTCTGTATAAGCAAATACCTTACCTTCATAATTTCTCATAATAATTTTATCTTCAGCCATTGAAATTAAATAGTTTGGACTGAGAGGAGTTTTTCCTCCTCCACCAGGTGCATCTACTACAAAGGTTGGTACTGCCATACCTGTAGTATGTCCCCGAAGAGCTTCCATGATTTCTAGACCACGACTAACAGGGGTTCTAAAGTGTTCAATTCCCTGAGAAAGATCACATTGATAAATATAATAAGGTTTAACTCTTATCTGCAATAAATTTTGCATTAACTTTTTCATAGTTTTTGGCTGGGAGTTAACACCTTTTAATAGTACAGTCTGATTACCTACTGGAATACCATTGTCAACCAGTTTAGCACAGGCAGCAGCTGATTCTTCAGTAATTTCTTTTGGATGATTAAATTGAATATTAACATAAAGTGGATGATATTTTTTTAGCATATTTACCAGGTCATCTGTAATTCTTTGTGGCATAACAACTGGTGTTCTGGAGCCGATTCTGATCATTTCTACATGAGGGATTTCATATAGTTTTTGAATAATTTCTTCAAGCTTTTCATTAGAAATGAGTAAAGCATCTCCACCAGATAATAAAACATCTCTAATTTCCTCATGTTCTTTAATATAATCAATTGCCTTATCAATTTCTTCCATTGGTACAGCTTTATCTTTCTGACCGGCAAATCTTCTTCTTGTACAATGACGACAATACATTGAGCACTGGTCAGTAATAAGCAGAAGCACTCTATCTGGATAACGATGTGTTAGGTTATCAACAGGTGAATCTACTTCTTCATGAAGTGGGTCTTCCATATCAGCTTCTCCAAGATTTAACTCTTTTTCAACAGGTACAGCCTGCATTCTGATTGGACAATTTCTGTCTTTTGGGTCCATTAAGTTGGCATAATACGGTGTTATTGCCATTCTTAATTTTCCCATTACATCTGTTACCTCTTGTTCTTCTTTTTCTGTTAGATCTACAACTTTTTTAAGATCCTCTACATCAGTAATTCGATTTCTAACCTGCCATTTCCAGTCATTCCATTCTTCTTCACTTACATCTTCCCATAAACTTATATCATGGTAATCTCTCATCTGAAATCCTCCTTAGATTAGATAAAATGTTTAAAAAATGTTATAATAATATCGTTGAAATTGTTATTCACTATAATATAGATGCAATTATTGTTCCAATTTAAATTTATAAAAAGTTTATAAACTTTAACTAAATGCTAAACTTTTTGACATTTTAGACAAAAAAGAAATAAGTTTTGTAAAATTATTTTTCATTATGCAAAATAATTTGCATAAATATATTTAGATGGGGAGGAATTATTTTTATGAAAACACCAAGAGTGAATATTAAATTAAAAAATATTGAAGAAAATGCTAAAAATATGACTGAAAAATGTGAAGAAAGAGATATTAAGTTAACAGGGGTTGTAAAAGGTTCAGCAGGTGATATAAAAGTAGCTTCTGCTTTTGTAAGAGGTGGAGTTGAATCAATAGGAGATTCCAGAATAAAAAATATTAAAAAATTAAGAGAAGCAGGTTTTGAAGAAGAAATGGTTTTGCTTCGCTTACCTCAACTAAATGAGGTTGAAGATGTAGTAGAAAATGTAGATATTACTTTAATTAGTGAAATCAAAACAATAAAAGCTTTAAATAAAGAAGCAAAAAATAAAGGTAAAACACAGGGAATAATAGTTATGGTAGATGTAGGAGATTTAAGAGAAGGTGTGCTGCCTGATGATTTAGAAGATTTTTTTGCAAAAATTATTGATTTAGAAGCAATAAATATTGAAGGGATAGGAACTAATGTTGGCTGTTATGGGGGAGTATTACCATCAAAAGAAAATACTAAAATTTTAGTTGATTTAAAAGCAAAACTGGAAGAAAAATTTGATATAAAACTACCACTAATTTCAGGGGGAAATACAGCTACCAGTAAATTAATTGATAATGATGAACTACCTGAAGGTATTACTAACTTTAGAATAGGCGAAGGAATACTACAGGGGACAGATATAACTCATCAAAGGAAAATAAAAGGACAAAATCAGGATAATTTTACTTTAAGTGCCAGGATTATAGAATTAAAAGAAAAGCCTTCAGTACCTAAAGGTAAAATTGGTCATGATGCTTTTGGCAATAAACCTAAATTTGAAGATAAAGGTATTAGATTAAGAGCAATTTTAGCAATAGGTAGACAGGATGTAAAAGTAGATGGTTTAACACCAATGCTTGAAAATGCAGTAATTATTGGAGCAAGTAGTGATCATTTATTAGTTGACTTAACAGAAGTTAGCGAGGATTTTTCTGTTGGAGATGAATTAGAGTTTAGTCTTGATTATGGGGCAATGCTTGCTTTAATGACTTCAGAATATGTTTATAAAACTTATCGACAATAAATTTATAATAATAGAAATAAAAAAAGGTGGATGATTTCTTCATCCACCTTAAAATTTTTATTTTTTGTAAACTAAATTACCACCTACATAAGTTTCTAAAACCTGTATATCTTTTATTTTACTTTCATTAATATTTCTAATATCTCTATCTATTACTAGAAAGTCTGCAAGTTTACCTTCTTCTAAATTTCCTTTTATATTTTCTTCAAAAGATTGATAAGCACTACCTTCAGTAAAAATTTCTAAGGCTTCAGCTACACTCATTTTTTCTTTTGGCTTCCAGCCATCTTTGGGTTCTTCGTTAAAATCCTGTCTTGTGACTGCTGCAAATATCCCCAGGAAAGGGTTAAAAGGTTCGATAGGAGCATCTGAACTTCCGGAAAGGTTTATACCTTTATCATAATAACTTTTCCAGGGATAACTCATATTAACTCTTTGTTTACCTACCCTGTTTTCAATAGATTGCCAGTCTGATTTTAAAAAGATTGGTTGGATTGAGGCTATAACCCCTTTATTTTTCATCTCCTCATTCAAACTTTCATTACTTATCTGAGCATGAACTATAATTGGCCTATTTTCTTTAGCAGTTTGATCATTGTCATAGGCATAATCAAAACCATCTAAAGCCATTTCTATTGCTTTATCTCCAATAGCATGGACAGCAATTTGAAAATCTTTGTCAGCTGCATATTTACATACTTCATTAAATTTATCCTGTTTATATAGTTTTTTTCCTTTAGTTGTTTTTTTGTCATTGTAGGGTTCTTTTAGGGCTGCAGTTCTGGCACCAAGAGAGCCATCAAGCACAAATTTAACAGGACCTATTTTAAAATAATCATCACCATATCCAGTTATTAGCCCTCTTTCTTCAAAATCATTCATTTTCTTTTTAGAAGGGATTCTCATCTGCAGATTAATTCTCAAGGGAATTTCATTATTTTCTCTTAATTCCAGATAAGCTTTAAGTATCTTTTCTGGATTTTCAACATTGAAAAAATCGTCTACCTGTAATGAAGTTAAGCCTGTTTTGAGAGCATCTTCAAAACTTTCTTTTAAAATTTCTTTGATTTCATCAACATCTTTTTGAGGAATTTTATTTTCAATTAGTTCAATAGCTTCATCATAAAAGAGACCATTAGGTTCTCCATTTTTGTCTTTTCCTATTTCTCCACCTTCGGGATCAGGGGTGTTTTCATCTATATTACAGAATTCTAAAGCTTTAGAATTAATAGTTGCTACATGAAAACAGGTTCTTTTTAAAATTATAGGATGTTTTTCAGAAATTTCATCTAGATCTTCTGACTTGGGAAAAACAGGGTTATCAAAATTTTCATCATTCCAGCCTTTCCCTTCTATCCATTCGTTTTCTTTTAATTCATTATTATCAATATAGTTTTTTACTTTTTCCTGTATTTCAGTTATTGAACTGGCATCTGAAAGGTCTATTTTGCTTTTTGCTAATCCATATTGAAATAGGTGGAGATGAGAATCATTTAAGCCAGGAATTACTGTCTGTTCCTCAAGATTTTTTATTTCAGCTTCAGGATATTTTTCTTTGAGTTTAGTTTTGTTACCTTTAGCTAATATTTTTCCTTTATTGTTAACGACAAAATTTGATAATTTTTTATCTGAAAAAGCAGAAGAAATAAGGTTTGCATTAATAAATAATTTCATTTTTCGACAACTCCTTTCATAAATAATTGATGCAATAATTATACCATTAAAATAAAGGAGATAGCAAAAATAGTTTCGAAAAATAATTTGCATATCCGAAAAAAATTTTGCTAAAAATAAAGGATATTTAATTTGAATAAAGAAAGATATATATTGAGGAGGAAGATTTATTATGTTAAAAGATGAAATTGAAAAATTTGTAAATAATAAAAATTTAAATATGATATTAAATTCTTTAGATGAAGGAATTCATATTGTAGATCGGGAAGGAACAACCATCGCTTATAACAATAAAGTATCAGAAATAGATGGCCTGGCTCCTAAAGAAGTAATAGGCAAAAACTTATTTGAAGTATATCCTTCTTTAACTTTAGAAACAAGTACTCTTATGCAAACTATTAAAACAGGTAATTCAATTGAAAAAACTCAACAAACTTTTATTAATACAAAAGGAAAAAGAATTACTACTGTTAATAAAACAGTACCTCTAAAGTTAAGTAATGGAGAAATAGGAGCAATGGAGATTTCTAGAGATATAACTCTTTTGGAAGAATTAGTAGAAAATGTTAGTGATTTAAGAGCAAAAATTAATGTTGGTCAACAAAAACCTAAAAATGAAACAAAAAATATAACTAAAGATAATAATACAAGTTACTCTTTTAAAGATATAATTGGAGAAGATGAAGGATTTAAAATGACTTTAAGGGAGGCAATGAGGGCTGCAGGTAGTGATTCTTCAGTATTGCTTTTTGGTGAAACCGGTACTGGAAAAGAACTTTTTGCTCAAAGTATTCATAATGCAAGTAAAAGATCAGACAAACCTTTTATAGCTCAAAATTGTGCTGCTTTACCTAAGGATTTATTAGAAGGTTTGCTTTTTGGGACTCAAAAAGGTGGATTTACAGGAGCAAAAAGCAGGGCAGGATTATTTGAACAGGCTAATGGAGGAACAATTTTACTTGATGAAATAAATTCAATGGATCTTTCTTTACAGGCCAAATTGTTGCGAGTACTTCAGGAAAAAAAGGTGAGAAGAGTAGGAGGCCAAAAAGAAAAAGAAGTTGATGTAAGAGTTATTACAACTATGAATACTCATCCTGATAAAGCTTTTTCTGAAAATAATCTTAGAGAAGATTTATTTTATAGATTGAGTGTTGTCTATATTGAAATTCCTCCTCTTCGCAAAAGAGAAGATGATATATCAGTTCTTGTAGATTATTTTATTGAAAAATATAACCAAAAATTTTCTAAAAATATTAAAGATGTAGGTGAAAAAGTTATTAATACTTTTTTAAATTATAGTTGGCCTGGTAATGTTAGAGAATTACAGCATGTTATTGAAAGTGCTTTTAATATGGTCCAAAATGAAAATAAAATAACTTATAATAACTTACCAAGATATATAAAAGAAAGATTAAATAATGTTGATCTTTCACCAGTTGGTCTTGATTGTAATTCAATTAAAGAAGATGAACTGCCTCCTTTAGAAGAAGTAATGGAGAATTTAGAAGTAAAACTTATAAAAAAATCTTTAGAAAGATCTAAAGGTAATATAAGTGAAGCAGCCAGAAATTTAAGTATTTCAAGGCAGTCATTACAATATAAAATAAAAAAATACAATATTAAAAAGGGTGATTTTTAGTATGAATATGGGACTAATAATTGCATTTTTGTTAACAGGGTTTTTAATAGGGTATTTTAAATTTTTTGGAAAGTGGATTTTTAAATTAGCAGGTTATATTACTACTTTTGGTTTGATAATTCTTCTGGCTTCAATGGGAGCTAAAATTGGAATGGATTCTAAAATATTAAAGCAATTAGATCAAATAGGTTTACAGGCTTTTTTTATGGCAGTAGGTAGTATAATAGGAAGTTTGTTTTTAGTAAAAATATTTAGTTTGCAATTTGAAGCAAAAATTGAAGAAAAAAGCAAAAAAGAAAAATTCAAGGAAGAAAAGATAGAAGAAGAAAGTGACCATTATATGACTTATATGATTATAGCATCAGTAATTTTTGGTATATTAGTTGGACTTTTCTTTTTGCCAGAGAGTTTAATAGGTTTTATGGATAGAATAACTACCTATGCTCTTGCTGCTTTGCTTTTTGGAGTTGGAGTAGATTTAGGAAAAAATAAAGAAATTTTTCAACAGCTAAAAAGTTTAGGCTGGCAAATTTTAGCTTTACCTTTTTTGATAGCTATTGGTAGTATTTTAGGAGCTATTATTGTTGGATTGTTTATTGGTTTGAGTTCAAATGAAGCAGCTGCAGTGGGGGCTGGATTTGGCTGGTATAGTCTTTCAGGAGTTATTTTGAGTAAATTACATAGTGTAGAATTAGGTTCAATAGCATTTTTAGCTAATGTTTTTAGAGAATTAATTACAATAATTAGTTTACCTTTTGTAGTAAAATATTTTGGAAAATTGACATCTATTGCTCCAGGTGGAGCCACCACAATGGATGTAACTTTACCTATTATTAAAAAAACAGCTGGAGATGAAACAGTTATTCCTGCTTTTTTTAGTGGAGCGGTGCTTTCTATTTTAGTTCCTATTCTGGTTCCATTTTTAATAGGTCTTTAATCTCAAGAAGTGGCATACTAATTGCATTAATATTAAGATGGAAATAAAATTTTAAAAGTTTAGATTTGGATAAGGGGGGATTACTATAAAAAATAAAAAATTAATAGAATATATAGATTTAAATAAAGTTGAACATCTTGCTATTATAGGATTGGCAAAAAATGCAGGTAAAACTGTAACTTTAAACACTATAGTTAAAGAGGCAGTTACTAGAAATATAAATTTGGCACTAATTTCTTATGGACGTGATGGAGAAAAAGTAGATGCCATTACCCTCCAGGAAAAACCCCGGATTTATATTCCACCTAATACTGTTTTTGTGACAGCTCATAATGCCTATAAAAAAAGTGATGTACAGGCTAATGTTATAGCAAGAACAGGAATTGATAGTTTAATGGGTGAGGTAAATATATATAAAAGTTTTACTAAAGGAGGATACATTGAATTAGTTGGTATTAACTCTTCCAGTAGAGTAAAAAAAATAAAAGAAATGATGCCAGCTGATATTGACTTAACTTTAATAGATGGAGCTCTTGACCGTAGAAGTTCTGCAATGCCTGCACTTACTGATGCTTTTATAATTGCAACAGGGGCAGTTGTGGGAAATACGGAAGAATTAGTGATTAAAAAAACATTCCATGAAATCCGACGGTTGTCTCTTCCTGAGGTGAAAAATTCTTCTTTAGAAAAAAAGGCCAATGAATTTTTAGCTAATAGTCAGGATGGTATAGTTTATAAAGATGGAAGCAGTGAAGCACTTGAATCTGAAACCAGTTTTGGTCATCTTAAAGAACTTAAAGATAAAGACCATAAAAAAATAGAATCTTTAATAATAAATGGAGCTTTAATTGATAGATTTGCTGAAAAGTTAATTTATGATCTTAATCTTAAAGAGATAAATTTAATTGTTAGAGATGGGACAAGAGTATTTTTGAATAAAAGGAATTTAAATTTAATGGAAAAAGCGCAAATAAAATTAGAAGTTCTAAATAGTATTAATTTATTAGCTGTTACAGTTAATCCTACCAGTCCTTATAGTCAATCTTTGAATTCAGAAAAAATTATTTCTGGATTAAAAACTAAATTAACAGAAATTCCAGTGTATGACATAATGAGTGAAAAATATAAAACAATAGAGAGGTGATTAACTTGCAAGAAAAGTTAAATGTTGATCAAGAGTTAGTAGACAGGGCAAGACAGGCATCACAGGATATTGCTGATGGTATTCAAATTCACATTGATGAAAATACTACAACAAGTGTAGAGAGAACGGTAGCGCGTCTTTTTGGGATTGATGGAATAGATGATGAGGAAATTCCATTACCTAATGTCGTAGTTGACCAGGTTTTTAAGAGTGATGAATTAGACAGAGGGATAGCTTACTGGATAGGTAATGCTGTACTTGAAACTGGTGAATCTCCGCAAAAAATTGCTGAAGAAGTTGCTGAAGGAAACATAAATTTAACAGAATTAAAAGAACATGATTTAGCGGATGTAAAAGATGCAATTGAAGATCTGGCTAAAAAAGGTGTAGAATCTATTGCTGATAACAGGAGAAAAAGAGATGAATTACAGGAAGAAACTCCTACAGGACCAAAACCCTGGTTATATGTTATAGTTGCTACAGGTAATATTTATGAAGATTTAAAACAGGCTAAAGCTGCTGCTAGAGAAGGAGCAGATATAGTTGCAGTAATAAGAAGTACAGCTCAAAGTTTACTTGATTATGTACCTTATGGAGCTACAACTGAAGGTTTTGGTGGAACTTATGCTACTCAAGAAAATTTTAGAATTATGAGAGAAGGTCTTGATGAAGTTGGAAAAGAAGAAGGACGTTATATCCAATTAGTTAACTATTGTTCAGGACTTTGTATGCCTGAAATAGCAGCAATGGGAGCTTTTGAAAGATTGGATATGATGCTTAATGATTCAATGTATGGTATTTTGTTTAGAGATATAAATATGAAGAGAACATTTATTGATCAGTATTTCTCCAGAATGATAAATGCTTATGCTGGAGTAATAATTAATACTGGTGAAGATAATTATTTAACAACAGCAGATGCTGTTGAAGAAGCACATACTGTTTTAGCTTCTCAATTTATCAATGAAGAACTTGGTTTGAGATCAGGATTAAAGCCGGAGCAGTTAGGACTGGGTCATGCATTTGAAATGGACCCTTCAATAGAAGATGGATTTTTAATGGAAGTTGCTCAGGCTCAAATGATTCGCCAAATTTTCCCTGATGCTCCTTTAAAATATATGCCTCCAACAAAATATATGTCCGGTGATATTTTCAAAGGACATGTAATGGATGGTATGTTTAATCTAGCTTCTATCATGACCGGACAGGGTATTCAACTTCTTGGTATGTTAACAGAAGCTATCCATACGCCATTTATTCAGGATAGAGCTCTTGCAATCGAAAATGCTCAATATGTATTTAATAATGCACGTCATCTTGGTGATGAAATTATGTTTAAGCCAGATGGTAAAATACAAGCAAGAGCAGATAAAGTATTAAAAGAAACTACTGAAATGTTAGAAGAAATTGCAGATGAAGGTTTAATGCAGGCTCTTGAAGATGGTATGTTTGCCAATATTTCCAGACCTAAAACTGGAGGTAAAGGTGCAGATGGAGTTATTGAAAAAGGAGATAATTATTATAATCCATTTTTAGATCTATTTAGGGAGGGGTTGGATATCTAATGGAAGTTGATAAAACAAAAATTAAACCATATGGAGATACGATGGATGATGGTAAGGTTCAGCTTAGTTTTACCCTTCCTCTTGAAGCAAGTCTCGAAGCAAGTGAAGCTGCCAAGCAGTTAGCTAATAAGATGGGGCTTGAAGAGGTAAGTGCGGTAGAAATGAAGGATTTAGGTGAAGGTTTTAGTTTTCATATTCTTTATGGAAAGTTAAAACATACAGTAGATGCTACAAAAATAAAAGTTGCTAAAGTAGAAACTGAAACTATGAGTTATTATGAAGTAAATGATTTTATAAAAGATAAACTTGGAAGAAAAGTGACAGTTGTTGGGGCCTGTACAGGTTCTGATGCTCATACTGTTGGTCTTGATGCGATTATGAATATGAAAGGTTATGCTGGAGAATATGGATTAGAAAGATATCCAGAAATCAATGCTTTTAATATGGGGAGTCAGGTACCTAACTCAGAACTTATTGAAAAGGCTGTTGAGGAAGATGCAGATGCAATTCTTGTATCACAGGTAGTAACTCAAAAAGATGTCCATATTAAAAACTTAACTGAACTAGTTGAATTATTAGAAGCAGAAGACTTAAGAGATGAATTTTTATTAATTCTAGGTGGACCTAGAATTTCTCATGAGTTAGCACTGGAATTAGGTTTTGATGCAGGGTTTGGCCCTGGGACTGTTCCTCCAGATGTTGCTTCTTATATTGTTCAAAAACTTGATGAAGAGGAAAATAATTAAATATAAATATATTCTTTAAGGGGGAAATAAGATGGAAGAAGTTATGATTAGATTAAGAATGAGTACTAATGATGCCCATTATGCTGGTAATTTAGTAGATGGAGCAAAAATGTTAGAATTATTTGGAGATGTTGCTACAGAGCTTCTCATTAGAAATGATGGAGATGAAGGACTATTTTTAGCATATGATGATGTAGAATTTACTGCTCCAGTTTATGCAGGTGACTATATTGAAGCAACAGGTAAAATTGTAGAAAAAGGTAACACCTCGAGAAAAATGGAATTTGTTGCAAAAAAAGTTATAAAACCTGCAGAAGATGCTGAAGCTGATTCAGCCTGTGATGTACTTGAAGATCCTATAGTTGTATGTAAAGCAAGTGGAACCTGTGTGGTTCCAGAAGATAAGCAAAGAAATTAGGGAGGTTTATATAAAATGGAAAAGTTAATTATAACAGCAGCAATTTGTGGTGCTGAAGTTACTAAAGAAGATAATCCTAATTTGCCTATCACAGCTGAAGAATTAGCTGAAGAAGCTAAGAAAGCTGAAGAAGCAGGAGCTTCAATAATTCATATTCATGTGAGAGATGAAGATGGCAATCCTACGCAAAGTAAGGAAGTTTTTGCTGAAGCTATAGATGCAATGGAAGAAAAAAATGTTAAGGCAATAATTCAGCCCTCAACTGGTGGAGCTGCAGGTATGAGTTGGGAAGAAAGAATTCAACCAGTTTATTTGGGACCGGAAATGGCAACTTTAGATTGTGGTACTACTAATTTTGGTAATGATGTTTTTGTAAATGATTTACCACTTATGAAAAATTTTGCAGAAGAAATGAAAAAACTAGATATTTTACCAGAATTAGAATGTTTTGAACCAGGACATATTCATAATGCTCTTTATCTTAAAAATAAAGGACTTTTAAATAAACATATGCATTTTGATTTTGTACTTGGTGTCCCGGGTGCAATGAAAGCATCAGTTAAGAATTTGAGTTTTATGGTTGACCAAATTCCTGAAGATGCTACCTGGACAGTTGCTGGAGTTGGAAGACATCAACTTCCGATGGCTACTCATGCTATTATGATGGGTGGACATGCTAGAGTAGGTTTTGAAGATAATATTTATTATAAAAAAGGTGAATTAGCTAAAAGTAATGCTCAACTTGTAGAAAGAATAGTTAGATTAGCTGATGAACTTGGAAGAGAAGTTGCTACTCCTGATGAAGCCAGAGAAATTTTAGGACTTAAGTAATTTAGACACCTGAGTTTAACAAACAGGGAATAAAGATAAAAGCTTATTCCCTGTTTTTTTAATAAAAATAATTTAAAAAATCAGAAAGGTGTGATAATAATGAAAAAAGGAAACAAGTATGGAGTTCATCGTGTTTTAGAACCAAAAGGGGTATTACCTCAACCCGCTGATAAAATTGATAATACTATGGAGATTTATGACAATGAGATATTGATTGATGTTCAGACACTTAATATTGATTCAGCCAGTTTTACTCAAATTGAAGAAGAAGCTGGTGGTGATGTTTCTAAAATAAAACAAAAAATGAAGGAAATAGTTGATAAGCGAGGTAAACACCATAATCCAGTAACTGGTTCTGGTGGTATGTTAATAGGTACTATAGAAAAAATTGGACCTGCTTTAAAAGATAGAGACCTTGAAGTTGGAGATAAGATAGCTACTCTGGTTTCTCTTTCCCTTACTCCACTTCGTATAGATAAAATAAAAGAAGTTAAAAAAGATATTGATCAGGTTCACATTGATGGTAAAGCTATACTCTTTGAAAGTGGAATTTATGCTAAATTACCAGAAGATATGGAAGAAACTTTAGCTTTAGCTGTACTTGATGTAGCAGGAGCAGCAGCTCAAACTGCCAAATTAGTTGAGCCTGGAGATAATGTTTTAATTATTGGAGCTGGTGGAAAATCCGGTATGCTCTGTCTCCATGAAGCTCACAAAAGAGCAGGAGTTACAGGAAAAGTGCTTGGTATGGGTCACAGTGATTCAAGTACTCAAAGAATAGAAGAACTAGGCCTGGCAGATGAAGTTTTACAGGGAGATGCTACTAATCCACTTGAAGTTCTTGAGTTAGTACAGGAAGCAACTGATGGAGAGTTAGTTGATGTAGTAATTAATAATGTAAATATACCTAATACAGAAATGGGATCAATTCTTCCAACTAAAGATGGAGGATTAGTTTACTTCTTCAGTATGGCTACAAGCTTTACAAAAGCGGCTTTAGGTGCTGAAGGTGTTGGAAAAGATGTAGAAATGATTGTTGGAAATGGTTATACTAAAGGACATGCTGAAATTTCTCTTGAAATATTGAGGGAAAATAAGCAGTTAAGAGATATTTTTGAAAGACTTTATATTTAAAAATAAATTAAAAAAAGGGTACGGTTTTTACTAACCGTGCCCTTTTTGTCATTAATCTTTATCATGTCGTGGATTTTTAGAAACTATCTGGATGGCTTTAGTTATAGTAGAAGTAATATCTACTAGATATTGTTGTTCAAATTCATTTAATTTAGCGTGAATACTTCCAGTATGACTTGCAATATATTTTGCAGGTATTCTATTTAAAGTATAAGAAGCCATATCTAATAAGCATTGCTCACACTGACATACATGTGAGAATTTATCTTTGCTTAATATATTTTCCAGTTCTTCTAATACTAAATCTTCAGTATGATTATGTAAATTTTCCTGTAATTTCACAAAATCCTTGTCAGCCATTATTTATCATCTCCTTCATCTAAATAATTCTCTAAAAACAGATATATTCCTTTTTATTTATAAAGTTTATAGTATTAAAATATTTTGCATGATAAAGTAAGCTGTGATAAAATTTAAGGTAGAATGTTATAATTTTCAAATTATATTTATATAAATGTTAATAGGAGGAATGTATATGGAAGATAAAGAAAAGAAATTAACACAAATCAATCAACAATTGAAAGCTTTAATATCTAATGAAAAAGATTATATCGCTAATTTAAGTAATGCAGCTGCTTTGCTTTTTAATGAACTGGAAGATGTTAACTGGGCTGGCTTTTATCTTATGAAAAATGAAGAATTAGTTTTAGGACCTTTTCAGGGTTTGTCTGCCTGTATAAGAATTGAAGTTGGTAATGGAGTTTGTGGAAGTGCAGTTGAAGATAAAAAAACATATGTAGTAGAAGATGTTCATCAATTTGAAGGACATATTGCCTGTGATTCTGCTTCTGAATCAGAAATTGTAGTTCCTTTATATGCAGATGATAGAATCATTGGAGTTTTAGATATTGATAGCCCTGTAAAAAGTAGATTTGATAATATTGACAAAAAATATCTTGAAGAATTTGCAAAAATTTTAAGTCAGGGCAGCAAATTCCAGTTGGAAACTTTAGAAGCTTTAAAGAGTAGACGTTCTGTAAGGAGTTTTAAAGATAAAAAAGTAGAAAAAGAAAAAATAATTGAAATGATTGATACAGCTCGCCTTGCTCCCAGTGGTAAAAATATTCAACCAGTAGAATATATAATAATTCAGGATGAGAAGAAAAGACAGGAAATAACTGAAATAGCTTCAGGAGGAGATTTTATAGCTGAAGCTCCACTTTGTATAGCTGTAATTAGTAAAAAATGTGAACACGATATTGAAGATGGTTCAGCTGCTACAGAAAATATATTAATTTCTGCTAAGGCTCAAGGTCTTGATTCATGCTGGGTAGCAGGATATAAAAAGGATTATAGTTCAGGAATAGAAGAATATTTTTCCTTACCGAAAGATTATAGATTGATTTCTCTTTTAGCTATTGGTTATTCTGATAGAAATCCTGAACCACCAGCTAAAAAGTGTATTGAGGAAGTTATTCATTATGAAAATTTTAATTCAGAAAGTGAGGTATAAAAATGAAAAAACTCAATAAAGATTCTGTAGTTTATAAAATGAGTCCCCAAAATAAAGGAATTATTGAAATAGATTCCGGGGAGCAAATAACAATAGAAAGTTATGATTGTTTTAAAAATGAATTAAAATCAGAAGAAGATAGTTTAGAGGAATTTAATTGGGATTATGTAAATCCAGCGACAGGTCCTGTTTATATAAATGATGCAAAAGCAGGAGATATTTTGAAAATTAAAATTGAAGACATAGAAATAGCTGATCAATCAGTTATGGTTTTAGCCCCAGGTGAAGGTTTAATGGGAGATCGAGTAAAAAAGCCTGTAACAAAAATTATAAAAATTGAAAATGGGATGGCTGTTTTTTCTGAAAACATAAAAGTTCCTGTTAAACCAATGATAGGTGTTATTGGAACTGCTCCAGCTGAAAATGAAATTCCAACAGGTACTCCTGGCAATCATGGAGCAAATATGGATTGTAAACGAATGACAGCTGGAAATACTCTTTATCTTCCAGTTAATGTAGAAGGTGGACTTTTAGCATTAGGAGATTTACATTCTGTTATGGGAGATGGAGAAGTAGCTGTTTCAGGAGCAGAAACAGCAGGCAAAGTGAAATTAAAAATTGAAGTTATTAAAAATAAGAAAATGCCACTTCCATTTCTTGAAAGTGATGATAAGGTGATTACAATAGCTTCTGCTAAAACTCTTGATCAGGCAGTTAAAGATGCTACTAATAATATGGTAGATTATTTAATTGAATTTTATAACTTTGATTTTGAAGAAGCTTCAATGCTTTTAAGTCTCATAGGGGATGCCAGAATTTGTCAGGTAGTAGATCCTTTGAAAACAGCTCGTTTTGAACTTGAGAAAAAATATTTAAAATAATACCAGGAGGTTTTATTGTGAAAACTAATGAAAATAAGTTGGTGATGCAGGCAGTACAGGGAAAAATTTCTCACCCTGCTGCTGGCAATCTGCCATTTAGAGTTGATCGAGAAGGAAAAGCTAATGTTTTACCAGGTACAGGTGGAATTTCATATAATGTTCAGGTAGGAGATCCTGCTTTTGGCTGGGCCGGTGATCATATTGAGCCTGGAGTTAGTATGAAAATTTCTGATGATAATCGTAGAAATGATAATTATGGCCTTGGTTTATTAACATGCATAGGTAATAAAGCAAAAGTTGTGAGTGGAAATGCAGAAGGCGCTGAAGGAATAGTAACTGGTCTTCATGGTGGTATAAATCATGTTATTATATATTTTGATAATGAAGATTTAGAAAAAATGAAAATAGGAGATGAAATTTTAGTTAAAGCTTTTGGTCAGGGATTAGAAATTCCTGGGTTTCCTGATATAAAATTGTTTAATCTTGATCCAGAATTATTGAAAAAAATGAATGTAAAAAAGAAAGAAGATTATATTGAGGTTCCAGTTGCAGCTAAAATACCAGGAAAATTAATGGGTTCAGGTATTGGGGCTTCCACTGTAGGTATGGGTGATTATGATATTACTACTGGTGATAGAGAACTAATAGAAGATCTCGGTATTGATGAATTAAAGTTAGGAGATTTAGTTTATCTAGAAGATTCTGATAATACTTATGGACGTGAGTATAAAAAAGGAGCAGGTAGTATTGGGATAGTTGTTCACAGTGATTGCATAAAAATGGGGCATGGCCCAGGGGTTACAACTTTAATGACTGCTAAAAAAGATAAGATAAAATCAGTGTTGAATGATAAAGCAAATATTGCAGAATTTTATAATTTAAAGTAGAAAATTTTAAAATTGTTGACAAATTAATTCCGGGATTAATTCATTTTATTTGATAAAGTATTAATATATTAAAGTAAAAATTCAATATATTTAGTAAAGAAGTAATAAAAAAAATAATTTTAAGAAAATAATTAATTTAGTAAAGTATTCCCGGAATATTTTTGATTAATCAATGTTAATCGACATTAATTATGCCTCTAATACTTGACTTTTTAACAATTATAGTGTATGCTTAACTCAGAAAAATTATTTTTTTGGTTAATATTTTTAATTTTCAAAATCATTTTGGCGGAGGTGATCGTTTAAAGAATATTTATATAAAATTTTATTTTAAAGAATACCAAAAATTATATGGGGGGAAAATAACTTGAAAAAAATACTTGTTTTAACGTTAGCTTTAGCAATGGTTTTTGCTGTTGGATTTGGAGTTATGGCTCAAGATCAGGATCCTGAAGAAGTTATTAGAGATTATACTTATGGAGGTACTCTTCATTTAGCAGAAACTCAATCTCCAGAAGGTATGTTTAATCCGCTTTATTCAGAAACAACTTATGATGCTGATATTGTTGACCTTGTTTTTGAAGGTTTAACTTATGTTGATAAAAATTTCCAGGCTCAACCTGCTTTAGCTCAAAAATGGGAAGTTAGTGAAGACTACAAAACTTATACTTTCTTTTTAGACAATAGAGCAGAATTTCATGATGGAGAACCTGTAACTGCTGAGGATGTAAAGTTTACTTATGAAATGTTCTTACACCCAGATTATTCTGGTGTACGCGCTTCTAACTTTACACCTATCCTTGGTGCAGAAGAATTTCAGGCTGGAGAAGCTGATGAAGTTAGAGGTATTGAAGTAATTGATGATTATACTATTGAAATCACACTAAGTAAAGTACATGCTCCTTTCTTAACTACAACTGCTGGATTTGGAATTCTTCCAGAACATATTCTTAGTGAATATGATCCTGCTGATATGAAAAAAATTGACTTTAACCAAAATCCAATTGGTTCAGGTCCATTTGAATTTGTAGAATACAAAACTGATGAATATACAAGACTTTCAGCTTTTGAAAACTACAGAGAAGGCAGACCATATCTTGACAATGTAGTTTGGAGATATGTTGATGAACCTGCATTAGTTATTATGTTAGAAAAAGGCGAAATTGATTATGCTCAGATAATGGCTTCTCAATTTGATAGAGTTAAAGACCTTGGTAATGTAACTGTTCATAAGCAAATCAGAAATGGTTTTGGATATTTAGCATTTAATCTCATGGGAGACTCACCAGTAGCAGATCAGGCTGTAAGACAGGCTGTTGCTTATGGTGTTAACAGAAAAGGATTCCAGGAAATGGTTATGGATGGTCTTGCTGTTAATGTAAACTCTCCAATTTCTCAGGCTAGCTGGGCATATACAGATGATTTAAATCAATATCCATATAACCCGGAAAAAGCAAAAGAAGTTCTAAAAGATGCTGGCTGGGAAATGCAAGATGGAGTCTGGCACAAAAATGGTGAACCACTAGAATTTACTATTAATGCATCTTCTGGTTCAGAATTTATTAATCAGTTAGTTGCTTTAGCTCAGGATAATTTAAATGAAATTGGTATGGATGTTGAAATTAGAAAATTAGAATTCAACACTATGACTGAAAGAGTTGACAATGCTGAGCTAGATGTATGGTTTATGGGTTGGAGTTTTGGTGCTGATCCTGATCCATATAATGTATGGCATACAGAAGGTGACTGGAACAGAGTTGGCTATGGTAATGAAGAAACAGATCAACTTATCGAAGAGGCCCGTACAACTCTAGATCAGTATACTAGAAGACAGCTTTATGTAGAATTCCAGAAAGAATGGAATAAGTCAATGCCTTACTTACCAATGTATGCTAACATATATCCACAGGTAATAAATAAGAGAGTTCGTGGTTTTGATCCTAATCCAATAGCTATGAATCCTTTTGGTCAGGGATGGGAACTTCTTAAAGAAACATGGATTCCAAAAGACATGCGTAAGTAATTTAAATTAGTTAACTATAAAGTAATATCTTTATAGGATTAAAAGTATCAAAAATAAGTAGATGGGGTTAGCTAACCCCATCTACTCTATGTATAATTAAAAAAGGGGGTAAAATATGTCTCAATATATGATCCGTAGATTATTGCAGGGGATTCCAGTAATATTATTAGTTTCTTTTCTTATTTTTATACTTATTAATATGGCCCCAGGTGATCCAATAGCTCGTCTGCAGAATCCTAATATTACTCAGGAAGACTTGCAGGCTAAATATGAAGAGCTTGGACTTAATGATCCTATTCCTGTTCGTTATGCACGCTGGTTAGGAGATTTTGTAACTGGAGATTTTGGCTATTCCATGGATTCAACAAGGGCTCCAGTAAATGAACTAATTGCTGAAAGATTAAAACCGACACTCTTTTTAACAATTGGTGCAATGTTATTAAGTATTATCCTGGCGATACCGATAGGTATTATATCGGCTACGCGGCAGTATTCATTGTTTGATTACTTGGCAACATTAGGAGCTTTTTTAGGTGTTTCAATACCAAGTTTTTTCTTTGGGCTTGTCCTTTTATTTTCATTTTCTCTTAAATTAGCCTGGTTTCCTTCAGGTGGTTTTTCAGATGCAATGGGAGTAAATACATTTTTCTCTTATCTACATCATGCTACTTTACCAATAATAGCTTTAGGATTAGCTAGAGTAGCCAGTATGACACGTTATATGCGTTCAAGTATGTTAGAGGTTATAAAAGAGGATTATATTAGAACAGCCAGAGCTAAAGGTTTAAAAGAAAAAGTTGTTATTTATAAACATGCTTTGCGTAATGCGTTGATTCCAGTGGTAACTTTGGTAGGACTGTCAGTACCACTTTTATTTGGTGGAGCAGTTATTATAGAAGAAGTTTTTTCTTATCCAGGTATGGGAAGGCTTTTGGTTAGAGCAGTCTGGCAGAGAAATTATACTGTAATTATGGGAGTAGATGTATTAGTTGCTGTCCTCGTTTTCCTAGGAAATCTATTAGCTGACTTTTTATATGTAATTGTCGATCCACGAATACAATATGATTGATAAAGGAGGGAATATAAATGAGCCAAAATAATAAATCAAAAGCAGAATCACCCTGGTCTATGGCCTGGAGACACTTTAAGAAAAATAAAATGGCTCTTTTTGGGTTGTTTTTACTTACAATAATTGTACTTTCGGCTATTTTTGCTCCTTTGTTGGCTCCACATGATCCTAATAAAACTAATATTTTACAGGCAAAACAGGCCCCTAGTAGTGAATTTCCTTTGGGGACAGATAGAGTAGGAAGAGATATCTTATCTCGAGTTTTATATGGAGGTAGAGTCAGTATATCTGTTGGAGTTGTAGCTATGTCAATTTCAGTAACACTTGGTACACTTATTGGCTTAATGGCCGGCTATTTTGGAGGCTGGGTTGATACGATTTTATCTAGAATTATAGATGTTTTCCGGAGTATACCATTTTTGGTTATGGCGATTACGATTGGTGCTATTTGGGGACCTGGACTTTATAAATTAATGGTTATTATAGGAGTATTAAGTTGGACTGGTGTTGCACGGCTTGTAAGAGGTAGAGTTTTAACCCTTAGAGAAAGAGAATTTATTCATGCTTCCCGTGCCTTAGGAAGTAATGATTTGAGGATAATGTTAAGACATCTTTTTCCAAATGCATTAGCTCCGATTATAGTTAATGCTACTTTGAGAGTAGCTTATTCTATACTTTCTGAAGCTGGATTATCCTATCTTGGACTTGGAATTATGCCTCCAACAGCAAGCTGGGGAAGTATGCTTAATGCAGCCAGAAGTGTTTCAGTATTAGAATCAATGCCCTGGTTTTGGTTACCACCAGGAATTATGATTATTTTGACTGTTTTAAGTATTAACTTTGTTGGAGACGGACTTAGAGATGCTCTTGATCCTAAACTTCAAAAATCTTAAATTGTTCTAAAAAATTTGTTTGTGTGATTTTGAATCAGGGAAATAAAATTGCGGTTACCATTTTGTTAATTCTTGTAGGATTTACATAGGTAACCGCAATTTTTATATAGTTTAAGTAGAGGTGTTTATTATGAAAGAAAAAACATTAAAATCTGTATTATTATTTTTGGGATTGAGTTTAATATTAGTAACTATTTTTAGTTTGGTTTATTGGTTGGAATATAGGAATGATCTTGATGCACTTGATTATATTGGTGACCCTGCCTGGGAGGAACCTCAACTTTTAGTTTCAGAATTATATACTGATAATTTTTCAGTAATTTCTGAAAAAAATAGTTTAAGATTATTTTATATTGACAAAAATCCTGATAACAGTAAAGAAACTTTATTTATTAATCAATATGATTTAACTGGTAAGCTTATAGAAAAAGAAAAATTTAAAACAGCTCAATCTTTAAATTATTTTTCTGTTATTAATGATAGTGAATCTATTAATTTGTTTACCCTGGAAGGAGAAAAAGATTCTAAGCAGGAATTAGTTTATTATAATCTTGACCAGAACAATAAAATAAAAGAGGAAAAAGTTATTTTATCTGACCTTTCTTATACAATAAGTTTAATAAGTCATAAACATAATGATGAATTTTATATTGCTTTAACAGCAGATAAAGATAATAAAAACTATATCGAGCTTATAAAATACATACCTGAAACTAATAAGGTAATAAATAAAAGCAAAATAGAATATAGTAAAGAAGGTCAAAGATTAGGTATTCGTTATCCAGAATTTTTATTTGAAGATAAAAAAATATACTTAACATATCTTAGAGAAGACCCTTCGAAACTTTTTACAAGTACTTCAGATAAAACTAATAAAAGAGAATTAATTTTGGAAGTAGCTAATCAAGATTTTGAAACTTTCTCAAATGAAAAGCAAATAATTGATAGAGCTTTTAAAAGAGGTAAAAATAGTAAACCAGAAATGATTTTAGATGATAATAATTTATATATTTTCTATCATCATTACAATCTGGAGGATAGTAAACTTTTTATGAATAAAGCTAAAATTTCTTTAACAAATAATGCAATAGAGAAAATAGAAAAATTTGGAGATAATACTATTGCTTCTATTGATTATTTAAAAAAAGACGAGAAATATTATTTAATATATAATAAATTTGAAAATATAAACTCATCATTATATTTATTCGAAAATAAAAATCTTGACAATGATAATTTAGGAAATATACTTTTTAGCCAGTATAAAATGAGTTATAGCCCTAATATTTCCAATAATGATAAGGGTTTGCAAATAGTTTGGGCAGAAACAAATAATAATAGAAAAGACTTATACTATTCAACTAATATTGGTTCAAGAAAGGCTGGATTTTGGGAAGTTATAGGATTGGATATTAGTGGTGAAAACTCAGTATTTTTTATTGCTCCAATTTATTTCTTAGCCCTTCCCGCTCTAAGTGTAATTAGAAATTTTCATATTATATTTGCTGCTGGGGTTGTTTTGATTTTGCTTTATATTATGGCTAATAGATTTAATTTATCTGGATTAAAAAATAAATTAGATAATGTTTATATCTCTTATATTATTATAATGATTGCTTTCGGGGTTATTGGCTACTTTATTACAATTCCAGAATATTTTTTCTTCCCTGATGTTCCATTAAATAAATATATACCTTATATTTTTGGCGCGTCATTTTTAGCAGTTTTATTAATGTTAAGTAGAAGTGAAATTGATACTGAAGCCAGCCCATTTCTGGCAATTGCTGGAGTTACATTATGGATGTACTGGGTTGCTCAAATTAATTTGGTATTTTTCCTTTCTCATTATTTCTTTTAATTAATAGTTGATAAATTATTTTTTGAAAATTAAAAATTCTGATTTAATTTTTATTGTAGTATGTGATATAATACTAAATAGGATATTTAATAATTGGCAGTCTTTTATCTTGACAAAGATTATAATAATTGGTAAAATATTAATAGTAACTATTATTAATAACAAGGAGTGGATAAAATATGGTAAAAAATGATATGACAGCTCAAAATCTTCGTTCAGCTTTTGGTGGAGAAAGTCAGGCTTATCAAAGATACAAAGTTTGGGGTGATAAAGCTGAAGAAGATGGGTATCCCAATGTAGCATTACTTTTTAGAGCGATTGCTTATGCAGAAGAAATTCATGCATCAAATCATTTTGAAGCACTAGACAATGTAGAAGGTGATTTTTTAGTTGCATCAAATGCAGGATTTGGTATTGGAAATACAGTTGAGAACCTTGAAGGTGCAAGAGAAGGTGAATTATTTGAAATTGATCAAATGTATCCAAGTTATCAGTTAGTTGCTAAAGAACAAAAAGAAAATGAAGCAATTCGTTCATTTCATTATGCAATTGAAGCAGAAAAAATACATGCTGAAATGTTTTTAGATGCAAAGGATTCAGTTAAAAAAGGTAATGATATTGAATTAGAATCTGTTAGTATTTGTGAAGTGTGTGGACATACTGTAAAAGATGGTACTCCTGACGAATGTCCTATTTGTAAAGCTAAAAAAGATGAGTTTAAAAAGTTCACAAAATAAATTAAGTTAACGTTAATTTTATTTTTAAAAAATAAAGGGGGATTTTAAATGTCAAAATATGATTTAAAGAAATTGGAAAATGAAAATCCTGATGACAAGACTGCTCTTGAGAAAAAACATGTTCCGTATATTCAGGCACCTGATAAGGTTAAAAAAGGTGAATTTTTTGATGTGACTATTACTATGGGGAAAGAAATTGAGCATCCAATGGGACCAGACCACTATATCCAATATGTAGAATTATATGCTGATTATTATCAATTAGCCAGAGTGGACTTTACTCCAGAAGCTAAGGCTGAAGTTACTTTAACAATTAAACTTGAAGAATCCTGTACTTTGAGATCATTTATTTTCTGTAACTTACATGATCAGTGGGAAGGCGAAAAAGAAATTACTGTTGAGTAGTTAATAACAAATAAAGATTAATACTTAATTAACCGGCAGATTTAATCTGCCGGTTTTCATTTGGGTTAATTTTAGAACTATCTTTTTTGATGTTTAGCTCTATCTCCACCAATAAGTCTGGGTCTTGTTCTGGCAGCAGTCAAATGAGCTTTTCCTATACTATTTAAACTTAATCTGACAGGAATTACTACATTTTTCAAATGCATCCCAATAAAACTATCTCCAATATCTAGACCAAGATGACCTTTGATTTCATCTACCATAACTGGGTCAGAAAAATTATTATAGGCTGCAGTAGCAAAACCTCCACCTGCATCTTTGTGAGGGATTATATTAACTTCCTCTAAATTATATTTTTCCAAACATTTTCTTTCAATTACAAGGGCTCTATTAGTGTGTTCACAACCCTGAACAGCTAAAAACAAATTATGGTTTTTTACTAATTTTAAAAATGTATCAATTACTATTTCACCTAAGTTAAGATTCGTTTTTGATCCAATATCTTTTCCTTGAATTTCACTACTACTACCACCTAAAATGAAAATTTCATTTTCTTTTGGATTTGATTTTTCTATTAAATCCTGGAAAGCAGTTTGAAGATCATCTATTAGTTTTTCTTTTTTCATAATATTTCACCTCGAGTATTATATTTTTTACTATTATAACACTTGTATTATAATAATAAAGTATATAACTTACAAGTTATTATTGAAATTTTAATATTTGTAAATATATTTGCAAAACTCTTATTTCACATTGTAATCATTTTTTATCTATTATGGCATTTTTTATCTCTATAATTTGTTAAATTAATTCTTTTATAAAAAGATATAGGTAATATAGTTGACAATTGTAAAATTTGTATGATATACTTTTTTTAGAAATTTAGATAATTAATATTATAATTAATGAAATAAAGGGATGATAAAATGTTAGAGAATGTAGATATGGTTCAATGGTTTATAGCACTTATACCAGTTATGTCTATTCTTATTTTAATGATGTTTTTAAGCTGGAGTGGAGGGAAAGCAGGTACTTTTAGCTGGATTTTAGCAGCAGTTCTATCTTTTTTTGTATTTGGTGGTAACTTTAAATTGATTTCTATAGCTTCATTAAAAGGACTCTGGACAACAGTATTTATTTTATTTATTATCTGGGGAGCTATGGCCCTTTTTAATATTGTTGATAGAGTAAATGGATTTGAAGTTATTGCAGATAGATTTACAAGTTTAACAGGCGGAGATAAACTTTTGCAATTATTAGTTGTTGGCTGGGCATTGACCACATTTGTACAGGGAGTTACAGGATTTGGTACTCCTATAGCTGTTTCAGCTTTATTGCTGGTTGGACTTGGTTTTAACCCAGTGTTGGCAACTGCTTCTTCACTTATGGGTCATGCCTGGGCAGTAGGTTTTGGTTCTTTAGGTTCATCATTTGGAGTATTAGTGAATTTAAGTGGGTTGGATTCTTCTGGATTGGCTTTTTGGAGCAGTCTTTTTTTGGGAGCAATTTGTCTTATGACAGGTTTAGGTATTTCTTATTTATATGATGGTTGGAAAGGTCTTAAGCATGGTTTACCTGCTGTTTTAATGATGGGAATTACTATGGGAGGTACTCTGATTTTAGTTGCAAATTTTGTTTTACCTTATATTGCTTCTCTAGCAGCTGGTACTGTAGGTTTGATTGTTGGAGCTTTAGTATTACCCAAATTCAAATGGTATAAAAACGGAGAAATAAAGGTTTCAGAAGATGAAAATAAAGAAGAAAAAATAGATTTTCATACAGCTTTTGCACCATACTACTTTTTATTAGGTTTTGTTTTTGTTATATATCTTACTCCTTTAAATAATATATTATCTAAATATAAAATAGGTTTTTCATTTCCGCGAACTTCAACATCATTAGGGTTTGTTAATAAAGCTGTTGAATCATATTCTCCAATTTCTATATTAACAACTCCAGGAACATTAATATTATTATCAGCTATATGTTCTATTTTATTTTATAAATATAAGGGATTGTGGAAAAAAGAATATAGTAAGACAATATTAAGTTCAATTTCTTCACAGGCCTTACCATCGACTATTACAGTTATGTCAATGAGTATGATGTCAGTGGTTATGATGGACTCAGGAATAATTAATCTTTTAGCTCAGGGAACAGCAATGATGGCTGAGAGTGTTTATCCTATTGTTTCTCCAATCATAGGAATACTTGGAACATTTATGACTGGTAGTACTACCTCGTCAAATATATTATTTAGTGCATTTCAAAGAGATGTAGCTGAAATAATTGGGATAAATAGTTTAGCAATTACTTCACTTCAAACTGCCGGGGGATCTTTAGGAAAAATGATGACTCCTACCACAATAGCTTTAGGTACAGGAGTTACTAATATAGTTGGTCGTGAGGGAGAAGTTATGAAAAAAACAATGGGGTATGCAATTGTTATGGCATTAATAATTGGAACTGCCTCTTATATAATCTTATAAACTATTTAGATAGTAAAGAAAGGAGATAATTAAAATGGATGAAGTTGATAAGCAAATTTTAAGAGTACTTGAAGACAATGGAAGGATGAGCTATGCTGAATTGGGAAGAAGACTTGATTTAACAAGAGTTAGTATTAGAGAAAGAATAGTTAAACTGCAAAAAAAAGGTATAATTGAAAAATTTACTGTTGTTATTAATCCTGAAAAAGTTGATAAAAAACTATCTGCATTTTTTGAAATAGATGTTGAACCAAATCATTTAGATGAAGTTGCAAATGAATTAGCTAAAGAGGATAGGGTATATAGTCTTTATTTGATGACTGGAGCAAGTACACTTCATATGCATTCTTTATTAAAAAACCAGGACGAATTAGAAGATTTTTTAATAAACAAAATTTATTCTCAAAAAGGTATCACAAGAGTTAAAAGTAATATAATTTTAAAAAGATATAAAAGTCGAGAAGGAGGGGCACGACTTTAATTATTCCAGCCCCTTTTTTCTAATTCAGTAATATTTAAATCAGGATTATTTCTTTGAAATTTCTGCCTTTTTTTCTTTGAGGCAGATTTTTTCTTATTTTTATATTTAACAGGTTCCATTCCTTCATTTACCAGCTCATGAATTGCTACTAAGGCAGTATCTATTTTTATATTACCTTCAATAACCTGAGTTAGAATTTCATTAACTTTATATTGTAATTTTTCTGGAGCTCCAATAACATCAACCAGAAGTTCATCAACTTCATTTTTAAGATTATTTAAACTCGCTTCATTAAGTTTATCCTCATTATTTTGAATTGATTTTCTAATTTTGATAAGACGCTTAACAGTTTCTGTACGTGATAACAATCTTGATCCCACCTTTATTTCTGTCTATAATCTGTTTTTGGACTACTTTCAAAAGCAACTTTGTAGTTTTTCACCATTTTTCCTACTCTAGAAGCAGTGTTTCTAGCAACAGTTTTTAGTCTTTCATTATCAATTGGAGAAGTGTCATCTTCTAAAAATATTTCAAAATTATGATTGGAAGTAAATATTGTAGCCAAATTATTTTTGAGACGATAATCTACCCAGTAAAAAATAGTTTCCATAATAAAAGGGGTATATCTTATTTCATTAAAAATATCATCTAAAACAACAAGTTGGGCGTTTTTGACACGGTTAAATATTTCTGATTGTTTGAACTCAGCTCCATTATCACTATAGTCGTTTTTTATATCCTGCAAACCTTCTGAAACATTTATAAAATAAACTGGGGTCCAGGTTGTTGTTCTTCTATTTATACCATAACGTACTACTTCATTTTCTTCATATTCTCTTTCAGCTATTTTTTGGGCAGCATATTTTAAAATAGCAACTGCCAGGTGAGTTTTACCTATACCTGGATATTCGCTAAGTATATAAATTGATTGTGGTTTTCTTATAGCTGCATCGATATGACGACCATAATTTTCTATTTTTTTATAAGGTTTTAAATTTTCTTTGCTTAAAACACTTTCATCAAAATTATTAAAAGTGCAATCCTGATAAAGAGGATCTATATTAGCATTTTTTATAATTTCTTTTTTTAACTTTTTTACCATTTTTTCTTTTGAAACTTTTTTAATTCCATCCTTTTTCTTTAAGTTCTTCGATGTCATGGAGTTTTTTTCTTTTTTCTTTTGCTCTATTATTTTCCTGAACTTTTCGCTCATATTCTTCTCGTTCCCCCCTTTCTTCCTGGAAATCTTCCCAGGTTAAGATATTTCTTTTAAGGAAATTGTGGAGTACATTAAGGGCATAATTTACAGGATTTCCTTCAGCGTTTTCGGCACTTAATTTCATTACTTCTATGATAACTTTCTCCTGAATACCATCATCAATAAATGAAATGAATTTTTCAAGATTAACTGGAGTTAATTGTTGTGTTCCGAAAATTTCAGACCAATTTTTTGCAATTTTGCTTCCTTTTTGTTTGTAGAGAGTCTGATCTTTTTTTTGAAAACTTCTTAAATTTAGATAACAGGCAGTTTGTTGTGAGGGATTATTTAAAATATCATTTGTACACCAATTATTATCAATTAAATTTTCTAGTATTTTATTAACTTCTTTAGTTGAAAGGGAAGATTTTTCAGCTAGAGTTTTTTTATCTGGGAATTTTTTTTTGGCCTGATTAAATAAAATTATCAGAATTAGTTTTTCTTTATGATTAAGGTTTTTATCCTTAATAATATATTCTACGATTTCCTCAAATCTTCCTTTGTCAATATAGTTTAAAATTTTATTTTTCATATTTTTAACCTCTTTTAAAATATTTCTCAATATTTTTCAAAAATTACTCTGATATTATTCTTCTTTCTAATATCAAAATAATAACATATTAACTTCTTTATTTCAATTTTAGGTTTTGAATTCAGCTTGTTAGTTTTAAAAAACTTTGGTATAATTTATTTAACTAAAGTTTGTATATAATTTGAGCAAAAGGGGGACATTTTTTATGAAAAATAAAGAAATTAAACTTGATGTAAACAATATGTTAGATAATATGGTTGGAGAGAAACATGGAATTTCTGAAGGGGATATTATAGATTTTCAAGAAAAAACTAATTTAATTCATGAAAAAATAAAAGAAGATAGAGCTAATGGTAAAATGGGATTTATGGATTTACCTGCTCAATCAGAAGAATTAATTTCTGAAATTGAAGATGAGGTTGAAAAAAGAAAAGGTTATAAAAACTTTGTGGTAATTGGTATAGGGGGTTCTGCTTTAGGTAATATAGCCCTTCAAACTGCTCTTAATAAACCTTATTATAATCTTGATTCCCAAAAAAGAAATGGAAATCCGCGACTTTTTGTACCTGATAATGTAGACCCAGTTCGTTTAAAATCTTTACTTTCAAGTTTGGATCTTGAAAAAACATTATTTAATGTTATAACTAAATCCGGGAGTACAGCTGAAACTATGAGTCAGTTTTTAATAGCCAGAGAAGAAGTAGCAAAAGAAGTAGGGGAAAATAATTTATCTGAACATTTTATTGCAACTACAAGTAAAGATTCTGGTTATTTGCGTGTAATAGCTGATAGAGAGAATTTTAAAACTTTCCACATACCTGACAATGTTGGAGGAAGATTTTCTGTTTTAACACCTGTAGGCCTTATCTCAGCTGCTTTTTGTGGAGTTGATATCAGAAAATTATTAAAAGGGGCGGCAGCTATGGCTGAAAGATGTTCTACTTCTAATTTAAAAGAAAATCCAGCATATTTAAATGGATTATTGCATTATTTAGCTTATAATCATGGTAAAACTATTTCGGTAATGATGCCTTATGCTCATCAACTAAAAGATATGGCTGACTGGTATCGTCAATTATGGGCTGAATCATTAGGGAAAGAAGTAAATAGGAGTAATAAAAAAATCAATGTTGGACCAACACCTGTTAAAGCTTTAGGTGCAACTGACCAACATTCTCAGGCTCAGCTTTACATGGAAGGTCCTTATGATAAAATTATAACTTTTATTGAAGTTGAAAATTTTGATAATGAAGTTGAAATTCCAAAACTTTATGAAGACATAGAAGGAGTTAATTATTTAGGTGGTCATACACTTAATGAATTGATTAAAACAGAAAAGAATGCTACTGAACTTGCACTGACAGAAAGAAAAAGATTAAATGAAACCATCATTTTACCTGAAATAAGTGAATATACTATCGGACAGTTGATTTATATGCTGGAATTACAAACAGCATTTACAGGTGAACTTTTTAATATAAATGCCTTTAATCAGCCAGGAGTGGAATTAGGTAAACAATATACTTATGGAGTTTTAGGTAGAAAAGGTTATGAAGAAATGAAAGAAGAATATGAAGGAAAAACATCACATGACGACAACTGGATAATTTAAGATAAAGAAACCTCCTGCTAAGTAAAAGCAGGAGGTTTTTTAATACTATGATTTAAATTTAATAGAATAGTGCTCCACCAGGACCAATTGGTAAGTTGAATACAAACCAGATTACAAGTAAAATAGCCCAGGCGATAAAGAAAGCAACAGAATAAGGTAACATTGTAGAAATAAGTGTACCTATTCCTAAATCATCATCATATTTTTTGGCAAAGGCTATAATAATTGCAAAATAGGGCATTAATGGAGAGATGATATTTGTTGTTGAATCACCAATACGATATGCCATTTGGGCAAATTCTGGTGAATAATTTAATTGCATAAGCATTGGAACAAATACGGGAGCCATAATTGCCCATTTAGCTGTTGCGCTACCTATAAAGATATTAATAAGAGCGGCAACAAATATGAAGACAAGTATTAAAGGAAGTCCTGTAAAATTAATAGCCTGCAGAAAATCTGCTCCTTTAATAGCTAAAATAGTACCAAGATTTGACCAACTAAAGTAGGAAACAAACTGTCCTGCTGCAAAGGCTAAAGCGACATATCCACCCATATCAGCCATTGTTTCTTCAAAATAATCTGCTACATCATCACTATTTTTTATAGTTCCAGCTTTTTTACCATAAGCAATACCAGGAATGAAAAAGAAAATTGCAATAAGTGGAACCATACCATTAACAAATGGTGTGATTGTTTTAATAAGACTGCCATCTTCTCCTCTTAATACAAAATGAGAAAGTACTCCGATGCCTATTATAGTGATAATCATCCAGATGAAAGCTGACTTTAAACCTTTACTTTCTTCAGGTTTTACTTCATCCATTTCTTCACTATGTTCACCATGGTATTCTCCAAAACGAGGAGCTACAATTTTTTCAGTAACCCAGGTACCAACGATAGTAACCAAAAATGTGGAAGCTATCATAAAATACCAGTTAGAGGTAGGTACAACTGTATAACCTGTATCTATAAGTTGTGCAGCCTCAGTAGATAGACCTGCTAGGAGTGGATCAAGAGCAGAGATAATCAAGTTAGCACTAAATCCACCTGATACACCAGCAAAAGCTGCAGCAAGACCAACTAATGGATGCCGATCTTTTGCAGCAAAAATAATTGCTCCAAGAGGTACGAGGACAACATATCCTGCATCAAGTGCTAAGTTAGACATAATACCTGCAAAAACAACTACTGCAGTAATATATCTATCTGGTGCGCCCATAACTAATTTCTTTAGAGCTGCTGTTATTAGACCAGATTTATCTGCTATACCAACACCTAACATAGCTACAAGTACAACTCCAAGTGGTGCAAATTGGGTAAAGTTATCGACTGCTTCAGTGAAAACCCTCTGCAAACCAGATTTGGAAAGTAAGTTTACTGCTTCTATAGTTTCTCCAGTACCAGGGTGTTGGACTGCTACATTAAATAGGCTAATAAACCATGATATAAAGAGAACTGATCCTGCAAGAATGAAAAATAAGATAATTGGTTGAGGTAATTTATTACCGACTCTTTCAATCCCGTTCAAAATTTTATCAGTAAAAGTTACATCTTCATTTTTAGTTTCAGGATTCATCAAAACCCTCCTTAATAATTTTAGTTATAAATTATAATATAAATATTAACTATCCAATTATTGCTGTCCGCAAAACTTATTTCTCCCCTCCTTTCTGGACATATAATCATATCTTTATATAAGTTATCATGCACATTCAATATTATTGCAAAAACTGTGCCATAAAAAGTAATTTTTAAATAAAAATAAATATAAATAAATATATATATTTATTAATCATTTCATTGAAAATTAGCTCCTTTATTTTTAGAAATTTCATAATTAATTTACTAGAAAGATATAAGCAAAATAATTTTCAAAGCCGGGTGCAAAAAAATTCACAACTGAATCATTTTTCATGCAAACATTTCATGCCAATTTTCAAATTAATTATAATTGCATATAAAGAAACTTGATGATAAAATGATTTTAAATAAGAAAAAATGAGGTGAAAGAAATGAGTGATCTTGATTATAAAGAAGTTGAAAAAAGTTTAAAAACCTGGCTAACTAATAAGGTTAATAAGGCAGGTGCTGATGGTGCAGTTATAGGTATTAGTGGGGGAATTGATTCAGCTGTTACAGCTGTTTTATGTAAAAAGGTTTTTAAAAAGGATACATTAGGTGTAATTTTACCCTGTAATAGTAATAAAGAAGATAAAAATGATGCTAAATTATTAGCAGATAAATTTAATATAAATTATAAAACAAAAGATTTATCTGAAATTTATGAGAGTTTTGTTATGAATTTAAAAGAAGATGAAAATAAAGAAGATAAGATAGATAATAGTAAAGATATGGCTTTAGCCAATATTAAACCAAGACTCAGAATGATAGCTCTTTACTATTATGCATCAATAAATAATTATTTAGTAATAGGTACAGATAACTGGAGTGAACTTAAGGTGGGTTATTTTACTAAATATGGTGATGGAGGAGTGGACCTTGCACCATTGGGTAGACTTGTGAAAACTGAAGTAAAAGGCCTGGCAAAACATCTCGGGATTCCTGATAAAATAATTAACAAAAAACCTTCTGCAGGGTTGTGGGAAGGGCAAACTGACGAAAATGAATTAGGAGTTAGTTATGAAGAGCTTGATCATTATATTTTAACTGGTGAGGCAAGTGAAGAAGTTAGAGAGAGAATAGATAAATTGGCAGAAAAAAATGCTCACAAAACTGAGGCAATTCCTATTCCAGCTCGCCAGACTTTAGTCTAAATTGAGGTGATGATTTTGAAAACTGAAAAAAGAAGAGAAAGTTTATTGAAAAGATTAAAAGAATCTAATAATGCTCTTATAGGTTCTAAATTAGCTGAGGAATTTGGAGTTAGCCGGCAGGTTATAGTTCAGGATATAGCTCTTCTGCGTGCGAGTGGTGAAAAAATAATAGCGACTTCTCAGGGATATCTATATCCTGAAAGTAATAAAGATACTATTAGAGCAACTATTGCCTGTAAACATGGTGAAGATGATGAGGTAGAAGATGAATTAATGACTATAGTAAATTATGGAGCAAAAATTTTAGATGTAATAGTAGAACATCCTATTTATGGAGAATTAAAAGGAATGCTTATGGTAAAAAATCCTGCTGATGTAAAAAAATTTATTAAAAATTATAAAGATAATGATGCCAGCCTGCTGGCAAGTTTAACAGATGGGGTACATCTTCATACTATTGAAGCTTTGAATAAACAGGTTATAAAAAAAATAAGAGATGAACTTGCTGAAAAGGGATATTTGCTTGAAAAATAGCAGATATATCTTTTTTTCTTTGTGCTGTAAAGACACTTGACATTACATTAACTTTTATATATAATTCTCCTGTACTATTACATATTACTACAGGAAGAGAGGGGGGGTAATAATGGATAACAAAAAACTTTCAAAACTGAGGAAGTTTTGGGTATTATTTTTGACTATTTTAGTTTTATCTGCATATATAGTTCCCTACTTATTTTTGAGTAATTTTGAAACAATGAGTGGAGCTTTTCTTTATTGGACTATTTTTGCCTTAGTAGCAATCTTTTCTACAATTAAAATAACAAAATACTGGAGGGAATAGTAATGTCAAGTTTATATGTTTATATAGCAATTTTTATATATATTATTATTGGGTCAATAGTAGCCTATTTTGCCAGAAAAGGGATGAAAAAAGGGTTAATTGAATATTTTCTTTCTGGAAGATCAACAGGTGGTTTTGTAGCTGCATTATCTTATAGTGCCACTACCTATAGTGCTTTTATGATGGTAGGGCTTGCCGGTTTCACTTACTCAGGTGGAGTTGGAGCATTAGGTTTTGAATTAATTTATCTTTCTGGTTTGTCTTTAGTAGCATTTTTTGGACCTCGTTTCTGGCTGGTAGGGAAAAAATTTAATTATGTTTCTCCCTATGAGATGCTTGGTGATAGATATGATAATCAATGGATAGCAGTAGTTGCTGCTATAACTTCCTGTGTTTTTTTGATTCCATATTTAGCAGTACAATTAATGGGGGTAGGATATTTAATGTCCGGTCTTTCAGGGGGGAATATCCCTTTTATGATTGGAGTTATAATAGCAGCTCTTTTAGCAATTGCCTGGGCTTTAATTGCAGGGATGCGTTCTGTAACCTGGACAGACTCATTACAGTCATTAATAATGATAGTAGTAAGTATTATAATTTTGTTTTTTATAATTTATAAACATCTAGGTGGTTTTGTCAGCTTCTTTGGTAGTATAAAGACAGAATATCCTGATTTTCTGACAGTTCCTGGACCAGGTTTTTTTAATTTTAAAGCTTTTCTTGGATTAACATTACCCTGGTTTTTCTTTTCTATTTCTAATCCTCAGGTTAGTCAACGCCTTTTTATTCCGCGTTCTTTAAAAGCAATGAAAACTATGATTAAAGGATTTTTGGCATTTGGATTTATTTATACTATTGTTTCTGTTTTATGGGGTTTTTCTACAAAATTACTTATACCTGGCTTAGAACAGGCAGATATGGCAACGCCTACTTTGCTTGGCTCTGAATATGTCCCTGTAATTTTAGGACTTGTAGCTATGATTGGAATTACTGCTGCAGCAATTTCTACTATAGATTCTATTATGTTAACTCTTTCTTCACTAGTAGTAAGAGATTTGTTTGCAAATCTTGGAGATCAGGAAAATATAAAACAGTTAAGAATAGGTAAAATAGTAATAATCATAATTGCTTTTGTTGGACTTTTATTTGCCAGTCAAAAGCTTGATTTGATTGCAACATTATCTGTAGCTTCATCTGTTGGATTATTAGTAGTTGTACCTTCAATTTTTGGAGCTTTTTTCTGGAAGAAGGCGACAGCGGCAGGTGCTCTTTCCAGTATTATTTTAGGTTCGATTACTGCTATTTATCTACAATTTAGTGGTTTAAAACCTTTAGGCCACTGGCCTGGAGTCTGGACCCTAATAATTACTGTATTAGTATTTTTAGTTGTAAGTATGTTTACAAAACCACCTGAAGAAAAGGCAGAAGAATTTGTAGGATATTTAAATAAAAAATTAGATGAAAAAAATATTTTATAAAAATTTGATTTTTTAGCAGGAATCATTTATTATAGTATAGAAAGATATTGATAGACTTCAGAAATATATTTTAATTTTTATTTTAAAATTAAATACTAAGTACAAAAAGGTGCCTCAGATTACGGTCTGGGGAGAATAGGGAATCAGGTGAAAAACCTGAACGGGCCCGCCACTGTAACCAGTAAGCTCTTCTTTTTATACCACTCGGTTTTACCGGGGAAGGTGAAGAAGAATGTTAAAGCTGGGAGTCAGGAGACCTGCCTTTTTGGAATTTACCTGCATGCTTCGGTCACAAGGATGTCAGGTGAGAGAAGTAACTTTATTTCCATTTATGGAATATCTCCCTGGCTCTGCTGACTTTTATGCAGGTCAGGGTTTTTTTATTTTCTTTTAAAATATTATGAATTAGAGGAGGGGCAAATGAAAAAAAATAGCACTAAATTATTGACAAGATTATCTTTATTGGTAGCATTAAGTGCAATTGCAGCTTATTTTCCACTTCCCAGTCCTACCGGTACTGTTGCTTTAGATTCAGCACCAGGCTATTTTGCAGTACTTGTTTTTGGGGGATTTGAAGGAGCATTAGTTTTATTGGTTGGTCATCTTTTTTCTGCTTTAAAAACAGGTTTTCCTCTGGGAGCTATCCATGTATTAATAGCATTTCTAATGGGGGGATGTGGAATTGCTTTTTATTGGTTAAAAAATAATTTAAATATAACTATTGCTGCAATAATAACTATTTTAATTAATGGTATTATTTTGCCATTATTTCTTATTCCTTTATTAGGCAGAGGTTTTTTTGCTGCAATGATTTTACCACTTTTATTTGGGTCATTAGTAAATGTCTTTGTAGCAGTTCTTTTATTTAAACTATTAAAAACCAGAATGGATGGGATAGGAAATGGAGACTAAACGCGATATTTCTATAGTGGATATTGGTAGTAATCGATCTTTAGTAATAGCCTGTGATGTAAGTGGTGGGATTGGACCAAAGATTAGAGATAAGATAGAAGTAAGTGGAGAAATGGTTGGTCATTATACAACTAGAGTTGCTCTAATGGAAGTGTTGGCAGTAGGTGCTGAACCAATCAGCATAATTGATACTTTAAGTGTAGAATATAATCCTACAGGTAAAAGTATTATCAAAGGTATTGAAAAGGCTCTAGAAGAAGTTAAATTTGATAAAAAAATGATAAATGGGAGTACAGAAGACAATATTGAAACTGATGAAACAGGAGTAGGTATAACAGTCATTGGTATAATAGAGAAAGAAAAACTTAAAATCAGTTGTACTAAAAAAGGTAATATTTTAGTAAGTATTGGTTTGCCATTAGTAGGTAAAGAAGTGCTCGAATGTCCAGAAATGAGAGCAGATATTTTTGATTTGCAAAAATTAAAAGAAAAGAAATATATAAATGAAATCATGGTTGTAGGTTCTAAAGGAATAAAATATGAAGCTGAATTAATAGCAGAAATGTCAGATTTAAAAGTGAGTTATAAGCAGGGATTAAATCTTGATATAGAAAAATCAGCTGGCCCGGCAACTGTTATTTTAGTTTCTCTAGCACAAGAAAATTTATTGAAATTAAGAAAAGATTTTTCTTATAAACCAGTTAATAAAATTGCTAAATTTATATAAAATAAAATGGAGGTAATAAAAATGAAAAAAATAATGAAAAGTAAAATTTCAATTATTACAATTTTGTTAGTAGGAGTTTTAATTGCTTTTTCAGGACAGGGAATTCAAGCTGAAGATTTTCCAGTAACTATTGAAGATGATTTAGGAGAGAAAATTGAATTAAATGAGAAACCGGAAAAGATAATTTCTCTGGCTCCAAGTATGACGGAGATGCTTTATTCATTAGGTTTGGGAGATAGAGTAGTTGGTGTAAGTAGTTATGCTGATTATCCTGAAGAAGCTACTCAAAATCAAAAGATTGGATCTGTAACTGATCCTAATGTTGAAAAAATAGTTTCTTTAAAACCAGACCTGGTTTTGGCTGCATCTGTTAATAAAATGGAGTATGTAGAAAAATTAAAAAGTGTTGGCATCACAGTAGCTGGTTTTAATCCAACTACTATTGAAGAAACAATTAATACTATGAATAAAGTTGGAATACTTACCGGTGAAGAGTATCTGGCAAAAGAATTAACTAAAAAGATGAATAACCAATTAAAAGAAATAGAAAAATTGGTGGCAGAAAAATTAAAAGAAAATGACCGTCCTGATGTTTTTTATGAAATCTGGCATGATCCTCTCACTACAGCTGGTGAAGGAACATTTATTGATGATTTAATTCAAACTGCAGGAGGAAGAAACCTGGGTGCTCTAGCTGAAGGAAGCTGGCCTCAATTTGATATGGAAACAATGTTAGTTGAAAATCCTGAAGTATATATTTCCAGTCATCACAGTGATGCTCATACTTTTACCAAAGAAGGGTTAAAAGAAAGACCTAATTATAGTGCTCTTAATGCTGTAAAAAATGATAGAATTTATTTTATAGAACAAAATATTGTAACAAGACCTTCACCGCGTATTATTTTAGGTCTAAAAGACTTAGTAAAATCTATTTGGCCGGATTTAAAAGATCAGGTTGAAGGAATTTAATTATGATAACTTTAATTTTAGGTGGAGCCAGAAGTGGTAAAAGCAGTTTTGCTGAAAAAATTGCTCAAAAAAATGGTGGAGATGATGTTATTTATCTGGCTACTGCTGAAGCTAAAGATAAAGAAATGGAAAAAAGAATTAAACATCATCAAAAAACACGGAATAAAGAATGGAAAACTATAGAAGAACCTCTCTATATAGGAGAGGTTCTCAGTTCCATTCCTGATGGAAAAGTAATTTTAATTGATTGTATTACAATTTTTGTTACAAATCATATCTTTTCAGATACAAATGAAAGTGAAGAAATAGATTATGATAACAAAGAAAATATTATTATGGAAAAAGTGCAAAAAATTGTGGAAGAATCTAAAAATAAAGAAATCGTTTTAGTTTCAAATGAAATAGGAATGGGATTAGTACCTACAACTGAATTAGGAAGAGAGTTTAGAGATATTTCTGGGAGAGTAAATCAATTTTTGGCTAAAAAAGCAGATGAAGTTTATATAACAATTGCAGGTTTACCAGTAGAATTAAAAGAATTAAGTAATAAAATCAAAGATGAATATAAGGAGTAAGATAAATGAGTGAAAATATGACAAAGATAGAAAATAAAACAAATATGGTTATGGTTCAGGGATGTAGGTCCAATTCTGGCAAAAGTACTATAGCTGCTAGTTTATGTAAAATTTATGCTGATAAAGGTTTTAGAGTATCTCCTTTTAAAGGTTGGAATATGGGAAGTAATTCTTATAAAACAGATAAAGAAGGAGAAATGGGTATTGCTCAGGCGGTCCAGGCCAGAGCAGCAGGAACTATTCCCGATGTAAATATGCAGCCTCTTTTAGTAAAACCTTCTGGAAATGGTAAAACAGAACTTTTAGTTAAAGGTAAGCCTTATTTAAAGGAAAATAATATTAAAAAAGACAAATATTTAAAATTAGGGATAAAAACAATTGAAGATTCTTTGGATCTACTAAAAAAAGAATATGATCTTTTAGTACTTGAAGGCTCAGGCAGTCCGGTAGAAATAAATGTAAAAGATAGAGACCTGGCAAATATGAAAACCGCTCTTTTAAATAATACTCCTGTGATTTTAGTGGCTGATATAGAAAGAGGAGGAGTTTTTGCTTCTATAATTGGAACAATGGAACTTTTAGAACCTGAAGAAAAAGATCTTATAAAAGGCTTTATAATCAATAAATTTCATGGAGATAAATCAATTTTACAATCTGGAATAGATTATATAGAAGAAAGAACAGGAAAACCGGTTTTAGGAGTTTTACCATATATTGAAGATATAAATTTACCTGAAGAAGATACAATTTCTTTAAGCAATGATGAAATTAAAAAGTTAGATTCAGCTAACAGTATTTTTGAAAACGAAAATTTGGAAAATGATTTTCAAAAATTAGCAAAGATTTTTAAAAACAATATAGATATGGAAAAGGTTGATAATATAATTTTTGATTGAATTTAGTCTGGGAAGAAGGTGAATTATGATTTATATTTTGATTGGAGGAGTAATTATAGATTTAGTGATAGGAGATCCAGATTTTATATCACATCCAGTAGTGCTTATAGGTAAAATAATTTCTTTTTTAGAGGGTAGATTAATTAATAATTCTAAAACTAAGATGAATGAAATTTTAAGAGGAAGTATTTTAACAATAATTGTAGTTTTAATGAGTTATTTTTCCATATTCTTTTTTTTAAAGATGGCCTATAATATAAATCAATTTTTTGGAATTATATTAAATATCTATTTATTTTCTACAACTATAGCAATTAAAGGACTGGCTGAAGCAGGAAATGGTATTTATCAGGCTTTAAAGTCTGGAGATATAGAACTTGCCCGTCAGAAAACAGCAATGATAGTTGGTCGGGATACAGAGGAAATCTCAAAATCAGATATTATTCGAGCCACAGTGGAAACGATTGCTGAAAATACTTCAGATGGAATTATTGCTCCTCTGTTTTTCTTTTTTCTGGGAGGTGTCCCTCTTGCTATGACCTATAAGGCAGTAAATACAATGGATTCTATGTTAGGCCATAAAAATGAAAAATATCTTAATTTTGGAAAACCTTCCGCTAAATTAGATGATTTGCTCAATTATATTCCGGCCAGAATTACAGCTTTTATTTTTGGGATTATAGCTTTATTTCCTAACTATGACAGTAAAAAAGCCTGGAAAATTATTAAAAGAGATGCCAAAAAACATCCCAGTCCTAATGCAGGTTATCCGGAGGCGGCTGCGGCTGGTGCTTTATCTATTAGACTGGGAGGAGTTAATTATTATCAGGGAAAAAAAGAATTTAGAGCATATTTAGGTGATGATTTAGCTCCCCAAAATATAAATGAAATAAAGAGGATGATTAATTTAATGTATTATAGTACAGCTTTTTTTATAATTATTATGATACTTTTAGATATGATATAATTTGTATAAAGTGAGGAGATAGAGATGAACTTTATAAAAAGATTTTCTTTTGCCTTAACCTTTTTGACCCGAATACCATTTCCTTTAAAAACAGAATATAATGAAGAACTTCCTTCAAGTTCAATGGGACTTTACCCACTAATAGGTTTAATAATTGGAGTTATTTTACTATTATTTTCAGAATTAAGTATTATATTTTTATCCAGGAATGTTACAAATATTTTAATGCTCATTTTATTGGTATATCTAACAGGGGGGTTGCATCTTGATGGTTTTATAGATTCAATTGATGGATTATTTAGCTCTCGTAAAAAAGACAGGATTTTAGAAATAATGCATGACAGTCTGATAGGTTCATTTGGAGCGATTGCAGTTATATTATTATTTTTATTGAAATTCAATTTATTTTTAGAATTTAGTGGTGAATTTAGAAAACCTGTTATTCTTTTAATGACAGTTTTTTCTCGCTGGATGATAGTTTTTGCTGCCTGGAAATATCCCCTGGCTGTCTCCAGTAGTCTTGGTAAAGGTTTTAATTACAATCTTTCCTGGAAACAATTATTAGAAGGAAGTACATATTTAATCATTATAATATTTTCCTTACATTATTTATTTTCCTTTCCTTTTTATTTATCTCTAATAATATTTTTTATAAGTTTTTTGATAACTCATCTTTTTGCTAAATATGTTATAAATAAAATAGATGGTTTAACAGGTGATATTTACGGTGCTATCAATGAAATAATCGAAGTTGTAGTTTTATTATCTGCTTTAATTTTAAAAGGAGTAATCTAAACTAATGGCAAAAACAAAAGAAGTCCAAAATAAAAAAGTTAAAGTTGCTGTACCGGGTAGTTGTGGTGAACTTTTTCAGGGTAAAATAGGAGAGGATAATTTATTAATTAGCTGTCCTATTGATAAATATAATGGAGTTACTGCTTTTCATACTAATAAATTTACAGGAGTTAGATCAAATAAAGATTATCCTAAGTCTCTGTCAGCGGTGAAAAAATTTTTAGAAAAAAGCAATATAAATAAAATAGGTTTGAAACTTGAGTTTCAGAGTGAATTATTAAGATCTAAGGGTATGGGGAGTAGTACAGCAGATATTACAGCTGCTCTTTCAGCAATAATGATTCTACTGGATAATAAAATAAACTGGAAAATATTAAAAGAAATATTAATTTCTATTGAACCAACTGACAGTACACCCTGGCCTGGTTTAAGTCTTTTTGATTATAGAAATGGAAAAATCCTTCAACCTTATGGTTCTCCCCCTTCACTTGATATTCTTATTTTTTCAGAAAAGGGTAAAATTAATACAGTTCAATTCAATCAAAATCTTGATTTATTAAAAATAAAAAATAGTTCTCAGGAAAGTAAATTAATTGAATCTCTTAAATTAATTAAAAAAGGAATTCAAGAGAAAAATCCTGCCAAACTGGGCAAAGCTTCAATAATTAGTGCAAAACTTCATCAAAAAATTTATTATCGCTCTTATCTAGATAATCTTATCTCTTTAATAGAAAAATATACTGGTGTATATGGATTGAATATAGCCCACAGTGGAACTGTTTTTGGGATTTTAGTTGATGAAAAAAAAGAATATTCTCAGCTAATAGCAAAATTAGAAAATGAGTTTAAAGAAATTAATTTTATTTATAGATCAAAAATTGTGGGAGGAGGTATTAGAATTGAAGAAAAAAGATGATTTTGAACATGGAGGAAATCTAAAAGAAATTAAGGATAGCTTTTCTTTATCTAAACAAGAGATAATTGATTTTAGTGCAAATATAAATTTTTTAGGAATTCCTGAGTCAGTAAAAAAAGCTCTGCAAAAAGAAATAAATAATCTGATTCATTATCCTCAACCGCGGGCTGAAGATTTTAAAAAAGAACTATCTAAAAATTTAAACATTAAAAAAGAAAGAATTATTGCCGGGAATGGAGCAGCAGAGCTCATTTATTTATTACTTGATTATTTAAAAATAGATAAAATACTGCTTCCTGTTCCGTCTTTTTCTGAATATGAAAAAGCAGCTTATAAAATAGATGCTGATTTGGAATTTTTTTATTTAAGAGAAAAAGATGATTTTTCTCTAGATGTTTCTAAATTAAAAAATTATTTAAAAAGAAATGATTTAATAATTCTAAATAATCCTCATAATCCTAGTGGACAATTATATAATAAGGATAAATTGGTAAAAATTTTAAATATAGCCCAAAAAGAAGATGTTTTTGTTGTAGTTGATGAAGCTTTTATAGATTTCAGAGAAAATGAAAGTAAATATAGTTTAATTAAGGAAATAGATCACTTTGATAATTTATTTATTTTGAGGTCTTTAACTAAATTTTTTGCCATACCAGGTTTGAGACTTGGATATGGATTGGGGAGTTCTGAATTAATAGCTGAATTAGAGAAAAGGAGAGACCCCTGGACAGTTAATTCTTTAGCTCAAACAGCCGGGAATAAAGCTATCAATGATAAAGATTATATTAAAAAAAGTAAAATTAAAAATAAGGAGCAAAGAAAATTTTTATATAAGAAGTTGAATGATATCTCTGATTTGAGAGTATATAAACCTTCAGTAAATTTTATACTATTAAAGATTGAAAAAAATTTAACTGCTGAAAAACTGAGGGATAAAATGGCCAGTCAGGGAATTGTTATCAGAGATTGTAGTAACTTTCGCGGACTTAATAATAGTTATTTTAGAATTGCAGTTAAAAGTAGGGAGGAAAATTTAAGATTATTAAGAGTTCTAAAAAATTCATTAGAAAAAGTTTAATTATGAAAAAAATTTCGTTATAATATAATTGAAGAGAGGGAGGGGTGGTTTAGATGAAAAAAGGTATGTTACAGGTATATACAGGTGATGGTAAAGGGAAAACAACTGCTGCTATAGGTATGGCTGTGAGAGCTGCCGGAGCAGGGCTCAAAGTTTTTATTGGACAGTTTGTAAAAAGTATGAAATATAGTGAGATTAAAGTTTTAAATGAGATTGCTAATATAGATGTAAAACAATATGGTTTAAGTTGTTTTATAGAAAAAGAACCAGAAGAAGAAGATGTTAAGGCTGCTCGGGAAGGTTTACAAGAAGTTAAAGAAATATTAAAATCAAATGAATATGATTTAGTTATACTTGATGAAGCCAATATTGCAGTTTATTTTGATTTATTTAGTGTTGATGAATTAATTGAAGTAATAGATAGCAGAAATGAGGGTATAGAAGTTGTTGTTACAGGAAGAAAGGCAAAAGATAAGTTGATTGATAAAGCTGATCTTGTTACTGATATGCAGGAGATCAAACACTATTATGAAAAAGGTGTAAAAGCTCGAGACGGCATCGAGAGATAAAGGTAAATGAATAAGAACTTCGCAAATAATCTCTCAATATTATTATAAATGTTTTCAGAGATATTAAAAGCTCAGTATCTTATTCATTTACCTTACGCTTTATAAGACGAAGCTTAATCATTCATTCAATTATCTGCTATAAAAAACATTTTAAAAGTATGGTGATGGAATTTTAGCCTCTCTGAGGATAGGTTTGTTAAAATTTGAGAGGGTATATGACATCACCATACTTTTAATTCACCACTTTCTTTGATATACTTAATTAGGTATGGATTAAGATAATTATTCAGGAGGTAAAGATTAATGGAAACAGATTTATTTTTTATAAGACATGGTGAAACTGAATGGAATAAAAAACTTATTTACCAGGGACAGACTGATATAGATTTAAATGAAACTGGATATAATCAGGCCCATCTTTTAAGAGAAAGACTTGCTGAAAGAAAAATAGATAGATTTTATACAAGTGATCTTAAAAGAGCTTCAAACACAGCAGCTATTGTAGCTGAACCTCATAATAAGAAATTGATTAAAGAGGAAAATTTAAGGGAAATTTCTTTTGGGGACTGGGAAGGAATGAATTTTACAGAAATCCAGGAAAAAGAAGCAGAAAAATATAATGAATGGCGAAAAGACCCAATATCTATTAGTCCTCCTAATGGAGAAACTTTTTTGGATTTTCAAAAAAGAGTAATTTCTATTATAAATAAAATCAAAGATTTGCATACTGGTGAAAGAATAGCAATAGTTGCTCATGGAGGAACAATTAGAGTTTATCTGGCCCATATACTTGGAATGGATTTAAAAGGGAACAGAAAGTTATCAGTTCATAATACTTCTATAAGTCATTTGACAATTTATGATAATAGGCCAGTACTAAAATTATTGAATAGCACCTGTCATTTAGATTAAATAATTATATAAATTGGAGGTATAAAAAATGGAAAATGGACAAATTCATATTTATACTGGTGATGGAAAAGGAAAAACTACTGCAGCAATGGGACTTGCTTTTCGTGCTTCTGCCTATGATAAAAAAATATATATTTTGCAATTTCTTAAAGGTAGAAAAACTGGTGAAAGATTAAGTGCAAAAAAATTTGATAATATAACTTTTGAAAGAGCTAATAAAAGCAAAAAATTCTATATACAGATGACTGAAGAAGAAAAAAAAGAACAAAAAGAAGAAATAAAAGAAATCTGGAATAAAATTAATGACCTTCTGGAAAATAGTGATTATGAGATAATTATATTTGATGAAATCATGGGAGCAATTAGTAATGGAATGGTAGAAATTGATGATGTAAAAGAACTTCTCAAAAATAAAGGTAAAGATAAAGAACTTGTTTTAACCGGAAGAAATGCTCCAGAGGAATTAATAGATATGGCTGATTATGTAACAGAAATGCAGATGAAAAAACATCCTTTTAATAAAAATGTACCTGCTCGTGAAGGAATAGAATATTAAAATGAGAACCAAAACAGGAGTTGATCTATTTGGTTTTAGCTAAAAGAGTTATGAGATATTTATTTCCATATAAAAAACGGCTTGCAGCCGGGATTTTTTCCATGTTAGTCCATTCTTTTTTAACAGTATATTTTGTAAGAGTTTTTCAGAATTTAATAGAAACTGTTATTTCAAATATGGCCGGTGGAAGAGAAGGGATTATAAGATTATCCTGGATTGCAGCTATGATGATAGGAGTTTATTTACTTAAAGGTATTGTTTATTTTGGTCAAAAATATCTTATTTCTTATGTATCTTATAAAGCTGTAAGGGATATTAGAAATGAACTTTATGCAAAGCTGCAGAGTTTATCACTTAGTTTTTACAGTACACACAAAACAGGAGAAATTATTTCTAGAGTTACAAATGATGTAAATAAATTACAGAGAGCCATAGTTGATAGTAGTATTAGTTTAGTATATAAGACACTGACTTTTTTAGGTGGTATAGGTTATCTTTTTTATCTTAATGCTCAACTAACATTATTTTTGATAGTTATGTTACCTGCTATGACTTATATTTTAAAAAGATTTAATACCAAAATTCGAAAAGTTAGTAGAGATGTTCAGATGAAAATAGCTAATGTATCTGATGTATTGCAGGAAACACTTTCGGCAATAAGAGTTGTGAAATCATTTGGAAGAGAAGATTATGAATATGAAAGATTTAGTGAACAAAATGAAGCTAATTTTAGAGCCAAAAAGAAGAATGCTCAATATGGAGCTATTTTGACTCCAAGTATAGAATTTATGGCTTCAATTGCTTTTACAGCTATTCTCTGGTATGGTGGTTATCAGGTTTTACAGGGAAATATGAAGCCGTCTGAGTTAATAGCTTTTTTCACAATGTTACTTACCATAAGTTCTCCTTTGAAGTCGCTTACTAATATTACGGCAACAGTGCAAAAAGCCTTAGCTTCTGCTGAGAGGATTTTTGAAATAATTGATATAGATAAACATATTGATGATGAATCTGAAGATATTATAAAATTAGATAAAGTAAATGGGAAAATAGAATATAATAATATTTATTTTTCTTATAATCATGATGAAAAAGTATTAAAAGATATTAATCTCACAGCTAATCCTGGCGAGATTGTGGCCCTGGTTGGCCCTAGTGGAGCTGGCAAAACTACTATGGTTGATCTTATTCCGCGGTTTTATGATCCTGATAGTGGGAATGTAACCCTTGATGGACATGACCTTAAAGAAATTGATGTTGATAACCTTCGTAGCTTTATAGGAATAGTTCCTCAAGAAACTATTTTGTTTAGTGGAACTTTAGCTGATAATATAGCTTATGGAGATTTAGAAGCTGATATGGATGCTATAAAAGAGGCAGCTAAGGCTGCTAATGCTCATAATTTTATAGTTGAATTCCAGGATGGTTATCAAACTACTGTTGGTGAAAGAGGAGTAGGACTATCAGGAGGTCAAAAGCAAAGAATAGCAATTGCCAGAGCCATCTTGAAAAATCCTAGAATTTTAATTCTGGATGAAGCTACATCTGCTCTTGATGCAGAATCAGAATCACTTGTTCAGGAAGCTTTAGAAAAATTAATGAAAAATAGAACTACTTTTGTAATAGCACATCGTTTAAGTACAATTAAAAATTCTGATAAGATAATTGTTCTAGAAAATGGTATAATAAAAGATAAAGGTGACCATGAAAGTCTTATAGATAAAGGTGGCCTTTATTCTGAGCTTTATAATGGGCAGTTCAATTACTAAAAGAGGTGTAATTTTGAGTTCTCTTAATGAAATTTTTAATAAATTTAAAAACTGGTTTATCCCAAAATTTATGTATGGACTTATAGTTTTAACTAATAAAACTATAAATCTGAAGGTTATTGGAAAAGAAAATACTAAAAATATTGATAAAGAAAAACCTCTTCTTTATGCTTTCTGGCATGGTTATATGTGGATACCAGTTTATTATTATCGTAACCGTCAATACTTTGCTTTATCCAGCTTAAGTCAGGATGGAGAATATATGACTAGAATTCTGCGACGTTTTGGCTGGCAGGTAATTCGTGGCTCAAGTACCAGAGGAGGAAGTAAATCAGTATTAAAACTTTATAAAAAACTTCTTAAAGGTAATACTACAGTCCTTACTCCTGATGGCCCTACAGGACCTATTTATAAGGTTAAACCAGGAATAATTTATCTTCAGGAAAAATCAGAAGGTGAAATTGTTCCTTTAGGGATAGCTATTGATAAAAAAATAGAAGCAAATAGCTGGGATAAATTTAATATACCCCTCCCTTTTACCAAAACAGTTTTGAAAATTGGTAAACCAATTACTTTTGCTGGTGAAAAATCTATAGAAAAAAGATGTCAGCTGTTAGAAGATAAAATTAACGAAGTTCAACAGGATGCAGAAGAAGAATTAGCAGCCTGGAAAGGAAAGGTCAAATAATGAGAAAACAGCTGGAAAAATATTTATTAAATGTTATAAAAGGTGAAAAAGATAGATTTTTTGATAAAATAGTTAAAATTATTTTGACAATTTTAGAAGCAGTTTATCTTGTAATAATAAAGATAAGAGACATTTTTTATAAAATAGGTATATTCAAATCTAAAAAGCTGGATACTAAAACTATTAGTGTAGGAAATATAACTACAGGAGGGACAGGGAAAACTCCAGTAGTAGAAAAATTAGCTTCAGAACTTTCTGCTAAAGATAAAAAAGTAGGTATTTTAAGTAGAGGTTATCATTCAGAAGGGGATACACCTCTCGTTATTTCAGATGGCCAGGAAATTTTAACTGAATTGAGTAAAGCTGGAGATGAATTATATATGATGGCTTCTCATTTATCCGGGATACCTATTGTCAAAGGGAAAGACCGTCATAAAGCAGGTGAACTGGCAATTTCAGAATTTGATTTAGATATGTTAATAGTTGATGATAGTTTTCAACATTTACAATTAGACAGGGATTTAGATATAGTTGTAATTGATGCTTTAAATCCTTTTGGTTATGACCATTTATTACCAAGAGGGATTTTAAGAGAACCTCTTTCTTCTTTAAAAAGATCTGATATAGTTATTGTCAGTAGGACTGATCAGGTGAATGAATCTAAATTAGAAGATATTAAAAATACTATTTACAGCCATAATTCAGAGGCTGATATTTTTACTTCAAATCACTGTCCGGTTAAACTAAAATCTCTAGCTTCAAATAATGAAAATGATGGTAAAAATATTAGTGATTTGAAAGGGAAAAAAGTTCTTGCTTTAAGTGGTATTGGAAATCCCGATTCCTTTGTTAAAAGTTTAGAAGAATTAGATATAAAAGTTGTTGAAACTGCTATTTATCCTGATCATTATGATTATGATCAAGATGATGTAATGGATATTATGATGAAAGCTCAATTAAATGGAGTGGATTTTATAATAACTACAGAAAAAGATTCAGTGAAATTCAATGAAGAAATTCTAAATAATTTTTCTAAGATGGATACAGATCTTTATAGTCTGGGAATTGAACTTAAGTTTAATAATGAAGTTGATTTTTCGGGTCAAGTTCTAAAATTTTTATAAAAAATTTATAAGTGAGGTGGATAATTTTGAAAATAACTGCTATTATACCTGCCCGGTATGAATCAAGTAGATTTCCAGGGAAACCTCTGGTTGAAATTAATAATCAACCTATGATTGAACATGTCTATAAAAGAGTTAAAAAAGCAGAGGTGATTGATGAGGTTATAGTTGCTACTGATGACCGTAGAATTACAGAAGCAGTTAAAAATTTTGGTGGAAAAGTAGAAATGACTTCCAGTGCTCATAAATCTGGAACTGATCGGATAGCTGAGGTTGCAGAAAATTTAAAAGCAGATATTATTGTTAATGTACAGGGAGATGAACCATTGATTAAACCTGTGATGATTGATCAAATTGTAAAACCTTTTAAAAGAAATAATGATTTGATTATGACAACTTTAAAAAAGAGAATTGATGATTTAAATAAAATAAATAATCCTAATGTTGTAAAAGTAGTTACAGATGCTACTAATTTTGCTCTATATTTCTCAAGAGCTACAATCCCTTATCAACGGGAAGATAATAGTGGCCATGTAGATTATTATAAACATATTGGAGTTTATGCTTTTAGGAGAGATTTTCTTTTAGAATATAGTAAAATGGAGGAAAGTAAATTAGAAAAAATTGAATCACTGGAACAATTACGAGTATTGGAAAATGGGTATGATATTAAAGTTATAGAAACTGCTTATGATACTGTTGGGGTAGATACCCCTGAAGATTTAAACTATGTAAAAGAATTAATTCAGAGAGAAGATATAGATTATAGATTAGAATAAAAATATTATAATTAGAGGTGTTAGAATGGTAAAAGAATTTAAATTAAATGATGAAATAACTTTTGGAGATAAAGAAACTCCGTTTGTTCTGCTTTCCGGACCCTGTGCTTTAGAAGAAAGGGATAGAGTTTTAAGAATTGCAGAAGGAATAAAAAAGATTACTGATAAATTAGGTATTCCTTATGTTTTTAAATCATCTTATGATAAAGCCAATCGTTCTTCTATAGAATCATATCGCGGTCCGGGACTTGAAGATGGTTTGAAGTTGTTGAGTGAGGTAAAAGAACGTTTTGATTTACCTCTTTTATCAGATGTGCATACAGTAGAACAGGCTAAACTTGCCGGAGAAGTTCTGGATATTGTTCAGGTTCCTGCTTTTTTATCCCGCCAAACTGATTTAGTAGTAGCTGCAGGTGAAACTAATAAAATTGTTAATGTAAAAAAAGGACAATTTTTGGCTCCCTGGGATATTGACCAGGTAGTAAAAAAGATAGAAAGTACCGGGAATAAAAGAATTATTTTAACTGAAAGAGGAGCAAGTTTTGGTTATAATAATTTAGTAGTAGATATGAGATCTTTACCAAGGATGAAAGAAACCGGTTATCCAGTAGTATTTGATGCCACTCATAGTGTTCAACTACCAGGTGGCCAGGGAGAAAAATCAGGAGGAGAAAGAGAATATGTGCCTCATCTTACTAGAGCTGCCTGTGGAGTAGGTATAGATGCTTTATTTATGGAAGTTCATGATAACCCAGAAGTTGCTAAAAGTGATTCAGCAACTATGATTCCCTTAGATAAATTAGAAGGTATTTTAAAACAGGCCCTGGCTATTGATGAAGTGGTTAAAGGGAGGAGTGAATAAGGTTGAATAAAGACTTTAAATTAACAGACGAGTTATTAAAAGACAGTCTAAAGGATGCAGAAGAAGTTCTTAAAATAGAGGCTGAAGCAGTTTTAGGTTTGAAAAAATCAATAGATAAAAAATTTGAAAAAGCAGTAAAACTAATTTTAGGAAGTGAAGGAAGAGTTGTTTTTACCGGTATGGGCAAATCCGGTCTTATTGCTCAGAAATTAGCTGCTACTTTTTCCAGTACTGGAACTCCTGCTTTTTTTGTACATGCCGGAGAAGCAATGCATGGAGATATTGGGATGGTAACTTTTGATGATATTGTAATCGCTATTTCTCATAGTGGTGAAACTGAAGAAGTAGTAGGTCTTTTACCTGCAATTAGAAGAATCGGTTCTAAGATGATTTCATTTACAGGAGATGAAAATTCTACCCTTGCTGAATATAGTGATGTTTGTCTTTGTGCTGATATTGAGGAAGAAGCTTGCCCACATGGGCTGGCTCCAACTGCCAGTACTACTGCTACTCTTGCTTTAGGTGATGCTCTTGCAATTGCCTTATCTAATTTAAAAGGTTTTACACCAGAAGATTTTGCTTTATTTCATCCAGGTGGAAGTCTGGGAAGAAAACTTTTAACTAAAGTAAAAGATGTTTTAGAGATTAGAAATGAAAACCCAGTAGTTGATATAGATACTCCAGTCAAGGAAGCACTTTTCACGATGACTGAAAGTAAGATGGGTTCCACTTCTGTAGTTGATGATGAAGGTAAGTTAGTTGGGATTATAACTGATGGAGATATAAGGCGTCTACTGGAAAGGTCAATGAATTTTATTGATAAGCCAGTAAGAGAATATATGACAGAAGAGCCTACT
>JBNJDK010000003.1:0-65970 GCA_051744805.1 Bacillota bacterium | reverse complement strand
GATTCTATAAATGCTCCCCGATAGCTCAGCTGGCAGAGCGAGTGGCTGTTAACCACTTTGTCGCAGGTTCGAGTCCTGCTCGGGGAGCCATTTTTATGTGTACATATTTTACTAATCTTATCTAATTCATAATTGAATTTATATTTTCATTTAAATTATATTCTTTATCTGTTATAATGTATTATGCAATAGTGTATAAATAATCTTGAGGAGGAAATAATATGAGTGAGAAATTATCTGAATTTAAAGAGTTCCGGGAAAAGATGAATGAGAAAATTTTAGAAGAAAAAAATCTTAATATTAATCGTTTTTTTAATCTTGATACAAGAGCTTATGAAGATGGTGCTCTTTCCTCCAAAACAAAAGAAATGCTTGGTTTAGTATCTTCAATGGTTCTTAAGTGTGATGATTGTATTACATATCATATTACAAGATGCAAAGAAGAAGGGGTTACTAGAGAAGAATTTTTTGAAGTTTTTAATATAGCTTTGATTGTTGGTGGTTCAATAGTGATTCCTCATATGAGAAAAGCTGTAGACTTATTAGAGGAACTTTCAGAAAAAAATAATTAATTTTTAAATATAATTAATTTATACATATCGTATAATCCTGAAATAAGTAATTTTCAAATGACCGAAAAAGGGAAGGGGAAGAATAGTGAGTGAAGATAAGGAAAGTGTAATTATTTATACTGACGGTGCCTGTGCAGGGAATCCAGGACCAGGTGGATATGCTGCTATAATTATTGGTGAAAATACCCGAAAAGAAATTAGTGGATTTCAAAAAGAAACTACTAATAATAGAATGGAATTAAAGGCTGTAATTGAAGGTTTAAGAGCTATCAGGGAAGGAAGCAAAGTAAAAGTTTTTTCTGATTCTAGTTATGTAATAAAAGGGATAACTGATTGGATAAAAAACTGGAAAAAAAACGGATGGAAAACTTCAAGTAAAAAGAATGTAAAAAATAAAGATTTATGGGTAGAATTGGAAAATATATCACAAAAATTTGATGTAGAATTTTTAAAAGTTAAAGGCCATGCAGGAAACGAATATAATGAAAAAGCTGATAGTATGGCAAAAAAACAAATTGAATTACAACAAAAGGAGTGATTTTATGTTAGAATGGAAGGAAAAAAGAAAAGAAGCTGCTGAATATATAAAAAATAAAATTTCTCATACTCCAGAGTTAGGAATAATTTTAGGTTCAGGACTTGGAGATTATAGTGCTGAAATTGAAGATTCTATTTCAATTTCTTATTCAAACATACCACATTTTCCTACTTCTACAGTAGAAGGACATTCTGGTGAATTAGTAATTGGTAAAAAACATGGGAAAAATGTTATTGGAATGAATGGAAGAGTGCATTTTTATGAAGGTTATTCAATGAAAGAATTAGCTTTTCCAGTTTGGGTTATGAAAGAATTAGGGGTTGAAAAATTAATTATAACTAATGCTGCTGGTGGTTTAAACACTACTTTTAAAGCAGGAGATTTAATGATAATTAATGATCATTTAAATTTTATGGGTACTAATCCTTTAATAGGACAAAATGATGATGAAATTGGACCTAGATTTCCGGCGATGACAGATGCTCATCCTGAAGAATTAATTGATTTAGCAAATGAAGCTGCTGAAGAAATTGATGAACATGTTATGAATGGAACATATCTAGCAATAACAGGTCCAGTATATGAAACTACTGCGATGAGTAAGTTTCAAAGATTAATAGGTGCTGATGCTGTAGGTATGTCAACTGTACCTGAATTAATTGCTGCAACTCATGCTGGTATGCAAAATCTTGCTATTTCATGTATAACAGATATTGTTAAAGATAATCCTGAAGATAGTTTAACTCATGAAGAAGTTATAGAAGTTGCAGCAAAAACCAAACCTCGTTTTATAAAATTAATGGACAAAATAGTTGAAAAAATATCATGAGAAAAAGCAATAATTTTATAGCAAATAAAAAAGCTGGAACATTTTAATGTTCCAGCTTTAACTATCAATAGAATTTTTTATTGTTTAGTTTGGCATTCTGGGCATAAACCATAAAATTCTAAACGATGGGTACTAACTTTAAATGGAGTTTTTTCTTCAACTTTTTTGTTTAAATCTTCAATTACTTCGTGGTTTATGTCAAAAACCTGACCACAGTTTTCACATTTGAAATGGTAATGATTTTTTGGATTTCCATCATAGCGACTATAAGAACTTCCATAATCAAGAACCATTATTTCTCCCATTTCTTCTAATACATTTAAATTTCTATAAACAGTACCTAAACTGATATTTGGGATTTCTTCTTTAACTTGGTCATAGATCCAATCAGCTGTTGGATGTATATCTGTATTTTTTAATATATTTAGAATTGCTTTTCTTTGTTTTGTCATTCTAGTATTTTTTGACATATCAATCTCTCCTTGTTATTAATAATTATTATCATTATAAGTCTAACAGATATTACATTAAAAATCAAGTATAATTATTTTTAATTTTTTTATAAATTATATAAGAAGTAAATAGCTTTTGTTGAACAAGTTGAATTAATTTGATATTATTAAAGAAACTTATTTTGAAAATAATTTATGGGGTGATACATATGAGTAATAAAGAAAATGAAGATCAAAAAAGAATTCTTACTGGTGATAGGCCAACTGGAAAGTTACATTTAGGACATTATGTTGGTAGTTTGAAAAATAGAGTAAAATTACAAAACAAATATGAGACTTTTTTAATTATTGCTGATGTTCAGGCATTAACAACTAATTTTGAAACACCAGATAAAATTTCTAAAGATGTTAGACAGGTAGCAAAAGATTATTTAGCTGTTGGTATAGATCCAGAAAAAACTACTATCTTGATTCAATCAATGATACCTGAAATAGCTGAACTTACTGTATATTATTCTATGATTGTTACAGTAAATCAACTTAGACGTAATCCTACCATCAAATCTGAATCTGAACAATATGGTTATGAAGACATGAGTTATGGATTTTTAGGTTATCCAGTTAGTCAGGCTGCTGATATAACCTTTTGTAAAGCAGATTTAGTTCCGGTAGGAGAAGATCAATTACCACATATAGAACAAACCAGACATATAGTCCGTAAATTTAACAATCTATATGGTGAAGTTTTTCCTGAACCCGAAGCTTTAATTGGTGATTTTCCTAGATTATCAGGATTAGATGGTAAAAATAAAATGAGTAAAAGTTTAAATAATGCTATTTTTCTTTCTGATTCTGCTGAAACTGTAAAAGAAAAAATTAATAAAGCAGTAACAGATCCTGAAAGAATAAAAATCGATGATCCCGGTCATCCTGAAGTTTGTACAGTTTTTGAATACCACCAGGCATTTAATAGCGAAAATGAGGAAGAAATTGAAAAGAAATGTAGAGCTGGAGAAATTGGATGTGTGGCTTGCAAAAATAGATTAACTAATAAATTAAATGAATTACTTGATCCAATGAGAGAAAGAAGAGCTAAATATGAAAACAATCCTAAATTAGTGGATGAAATTTTATATTCTGGAACAAAAAGAGCAAGAAAAATTGCTAAAGAAACTATGAAAGAAACAAAAGAAGTAATGAATTTAGATTATTTTTCTTAATAATATTTTAGAGGGGATTTCACATGAAAAAAGTTAATATAATGCATATAGATATGGACGCCTTTTTTGCTTCTGTAGAGATAATGGATAAACCTGAACTTGAAGGAAAACCTGTTATCGTAGGAGGGGTAGATAAAAATAACAGAGGAGTAGTATCTACCGCTTCTTATGAAGCAAGAAAATATGGTGTTCATTCTGCAATGCCTATATTTAAAGCTAAAAAACTTTGTCCAGATGGAATTTATCTTTCAGGAAGAATGGAAAGATATAAAGAAATTTCAAAAGATATACATAAAATTTTTCATAAATATACCCCTCTAGTAGAAAAAATTTCTATTGATGAAGCTTTTTTAGATTTAAAAGGTTGTCATAAATTATTTGGTTCGAGTGAAGAAATAGGAAAAAAAATTAAAAAAGAAATTAAAAATAAAGTAGGTTTAACTGCTTCTGTTGGAATTTCTAAAAATAAATTTCTAGCAAAGTTAGCATCAACTATTAATAAACCCGATGGATTTAAAATAATTTATCATGAAGAAGTTGATGATTTTTTATCTGATTTACCTATTGGTATGTTATGGGGAGTAGGCGAAAAAACCGAAAAACTTCTTCACGAACAGGGAGTAAAAACAATAGGTATGTTAAAAAATATTCCTGAGACAGAATTAGAAAGTCAGTTTGGTAAATTGGGTATAAAACTTTATAATCTGGCAAGGGGAAAAGATAAAAGAGAGGTTGTTCCTGAAGAAGAAATTAAATCAATTAGTCAGGAAGAAACTTTTTCAGAAAATTTAAGTTCTAAATTAAATATATTTTCTGCTCTTATGGGAATGACTGAAAAAGTGTCGGAAAGATTACATAATAAAAATTTAAAAGGTAAGACAGTTTTTATTAAAGTTAGATATTCAGATTTTAAAACTTATACTAGAAGAAAAACTTTAAAAAATTATGTTAATGATACTGACATAATATATGATACTGCTAAAAAACTATTAATAAAAAACAAATTGCTTGCTAAACCAATTAGATTATTAGGGATTGGAGTTTCCAACCTATCACCTGATAAAAAGCAACAACTTTCTTTATTTGAAAAAAATATAAAAAAAGAAAAACTGGATAAAACCATTTTTGAAATAAAAGATAGGTTTGGTAGTAAGAGTCTTAGAAGAGGTATAGATTTGATTTATAATCATAAAAGCAAAGCAAAAAATAAAAAAGAAGATTAATTTTAAAAATATCATAATATTTATTTTAAGGGGATTAATCGGTTACCGATTAATCCTTTTTTCTTATTTATATAAAATTAATTGATAAAATAAAAAAACTTTCATTAAAAAAAAGGATTTTTTTTAGCTACAAAGAATATAAGAAATAGAGTGGTACAAAGTGGTGATTTGTGGAGACAATGTGGTAGAAGGTGATATTATATGTTTATGGGAGAATATAAACATAATATGGATAAAAAAGGTAGAGTGATTATTCCTGCCTCTTTTAGAGATGATTTGGGGGAAGAATTTGTTATGACAAGAGGTTTGGATAACTGTTTGTTTGTGTATCCAAAAGAAGAATGGAAAAAATTAGAAAATAAATTAACCTCTCTACCAATAACAAAAAAATCATCAAGAACTTTTGTGAGATTTTTCTTCTCAGGTGCTACTGAATGTACTTTTGATAAACAGGGAAGGATATCTATCCCAAAAAACTTACGAGAATATGCTGATCTGGCAAAAGAAACTGTTATTATTGGACTGGCAAATAGAATAGAACTTTGGTCTAATGAAAAATGGGATGGTTACTTGTCTGAAGCTGAAGATTCTTACGAAGAAATTGCAGAGCAAATGGAAGAATTGGGAATATAAAGGAGTATTATTATGGAATATGATCATAAGGCTGTATTATTAAATGAATGTATAGATTATTTAAATATAAAAAATGATGGAATTTATATAGATGGTACTTTAGGTAGAGGTGGACATAGTAGTGCAATACTTGAAAAATTAAATAAAAAAGGAAAACTTATAGCAATTGATAGAGATAAAAAAGCTATAAAAGAAGTTAAAAAGAAATTAGTTAATAAAAATAATTTGAAGTTAATACACGACAATTTTATAAATATACCTGAAATTTTAGAAAATTTGAGTATTAAAGAAGTGGATGGAATGCTATTTGATTTAGGTTTTTCCTCTCCTCAAATAGATAATCCTGAAAGAGGTTTTAGTTACCAAAAAGAAGGACCACTTGATATGAGAATGAATTTAGATCAAAATTTAAGTGCAAAAGATATTGTAAATACATATTCAAAAAATAAGTTAGAAGAAGTTTTAATAAATTATGGTGAAGAAAATTGGTCTGCTCGAATAGCAGAATTTATAGTTGAGGAAAGAAAGAAAAAGACTATTGAAACTACAACTGACCTTGTTAAAATAATTAAAGCTGCCATTCCTAAAGCGGTAAGAAGAAAAGGTGGGCATCCTGCAAGAAGGACATTTCAAGCTTTAAGAATTGAAACAAATAATGAACTAAAACAACTTGAAGAAATGATAAAAAAAGTTGTATATAAATTAAAAGAAGGAGGCAGGATTTGTATTATTAGTTTTCACTCTTTGGAAGATAGAATAGTTAAAAATACATTTAAGTATTTAAATAAAAAATGTATTTGTCCTCCTGATTTTCCAATTTGTGCTTGTGATAAAAAACAGGAAGTGAAAATAATTACTAAAAGTCCTGTTAGAGCAACTGAAGAAGAGGTGAAAAATAATAGAAGGGCTAGAAGTGCAAAACTTAGAGTAGCTGAGAGAGTTAAAAATTGAAAGGTGGGTGACTAATATGTTACAAAGAAAAGAAAAAATTGATTATAAAGATTTTAAAGATCCTGAAAAAAAGGAAAATAAAAACAAGAATATAATTTTGATATTTTCAATAGCTTTGATTCTAATTGGATCCTTATTTGCTATTCAAATTTCACAAATGATGACTGTTACCCATCTTTCTTATAAAACAGAAGAATTAGAAAATAAATTAAATACTTTAGAAGATCGTAATAAAAATTTAGAAATTGAAGTATCCAAAAAAATATCTTTAAGTAGTATAGAAAAAATTGCCAAAAATGAATTAGGTATGGTGGAAGCTGAAAAGGTTGAATATATGGCAATTAATGATAATAAACCTAAAAATAAAGAAGAAAAAATACAGGAAGAAAATGTGAGTTTTGTACAGGGAATACATAATTTCTTTAAAAAATTAGAAACTGTTAATGCCAGTTCTCCTTAAAAGAGGGGGGAATTTATGTTAGATAACCATAAAAAAAACAATAATAAAATAAGAAATAGATTAATATTTTTATTAATATTACTCACTATTTTCTTTTTATTTTTTATTGGTAAATTTTTCTGGATACAGGTAATTGAGAGTGAAAAATATGAAAAAATTGCTTTAAGTCAAAGATTAAGAGAATTAAATATTGAATCAAAAAGAGGGATTATTTATGATTCTAATGGAAATCAGCTTGCTGTAAATACTAGTGCGAAAACTATAGTGGCTATTCCAGAAGAAATAGATAATCCTTCAACTCTTGCCAGACAATTAGAAAAAATATTAGATATGGATTATGATTTAATATATAAAAGACTTACCAGTGAGGCCAGTGCAAAATATATACAAAGAAAAGTAGATGAAAGTATAGTTGAAGAGATAAAAAATCTTGATCCAGATGGTATTTTTTTCAAAGAAGAAAGTCAAAGATATTATCCAAAGAATGATTTAGCCAGTCAGGTATTAGGATTTGCTGGTATTGATAATCAGGGTTTAGAAGGAATAGAATTATCTTATGATAAATATATACATGGTTTATCAGGAAAAAAATTAATTGAGCAAGATGCATCAGGACGAATACTTCCAGACAGTGTTAGAAAAAATATACCATCTCAAAACGGATATAATATTTATTTAACTATTGATGAAGTAATTCAATATATTGTAGAACGTGAAATAGACAATGCAATGGATGAGTTTGATATTTCAGGTGCAAGTGCAATAGTAATGGATCCTCATGATGCTTCTATACTTGCTATGGCCAGTACACCTGATTATAATCCCAATAATTTTGCAGATTATTCAAAAAAACATTGGAGAAATAAAGCAATATCAGATAGTTATGAACCTGGCTCAACATTTAAAATAATCACCACCGCTGCAGCTCTTGAAGAAGGAGTTGTTAGTGAGGGTGATTCCTTTTATTGTCCCGGTAGTGTTGAAGTAGCAGGAGAGAGTATAGATTGTTGGAAAACTGCTGGTCATGGACATGAAAATTTTACAGAAGTAGTTACAAATTCGTGCAATCCAGGTTTTGTTCAGGTTGGAATGAGAGTTGGTAAAGAAAATTTTTATAATTATATTGAAGCTTTTGGTTTTGGAGAAAAAACATCTATAAAATTACCTGGAGAAGCTGAAGGTCTCCTTAATTCATATGATAAAATTGGTCCTGTAGAATTAGCCACAATGTCGTTTGGACAGGGAATTGCGGTTACTCCAATTCAACTTATAACTGCGGTTTCAGCTGTTGCTAATGATGGAACTTTATTAGAACCTAAATTAGTAGAAAAAATCACAGATGAAAATAATAAAATTGTTAAAAATATAGAAAAAACTCCTGTTAGACAGGTTATTACTAAAAATACTGCTGAAAGAACAAGGGAGCTTTTAAGAAAGGTTGTAGAAGAAGGAACAGGTTCTAATGCCAGTATAGATGGGTTTGATATAGGTGGAAAAACTGGTACTGCTAAACACTATTATGATGAAATTTACGACTCTTCTTTTATTGGGATGGTTCCAACTAATAATCCTAGATTTGTAATTTTAGTTGTTTTATATGATGCTTCTGGAGAAAGTTATTATGGTAGTCAGATTGCTGCTCCTGTTTTTAGAAATATACTTCATGATATTCTTCGTTATAAAGATATCTCTCCAGAAAATTCCAATGAAAGTCCTAAATTTATTAATGAAAATCAGGTTGAAATACCAGATGTTGTTGATAAAAATATTCTGGAAGCAGAAAAAGAATTGAGAAAATTGGGTGTTGATGTTAAACTAATAGGTAATGGAGAAAATGTAGTTATGCAAATTCCATTTAAAAATACAAATATAAATAAAAATTCAACTGTTAGATTATTTACTGAGCAAAAAGCTATTGATAACTCTAATTATTATGTAGCTGTACCTGATTTTAAAGAAAAATCTCTTTCTGTAGCTAAAAATATTGCAAATCAAGTAGGAATAAAATTGCAAATTGATGGTAATAGAGATAAAATTGTTAGGCAGGATATTAAACCTGGAAAAAGAATTAAAGCAGGAAGTGTTGTTCTAGTTGATACCCAGTAAAAAGATGAAATCTGGAGGTTAAACTATGCAATTGAAAAAAATTGTTAAAAATTTAGATATAGAATATACAAAAGGTGAATTAAATTTAGAAATTGACGATATAAGTTATGATTCTAGATCAATAAATAAAAATAGTCTTTTTATTGCTATAGAAGGGTTTGAAACTGATGGCCATAAATATATTGAAGATGCAATTTCTAAAGGGGCTAAAGTAATTGTAATTGAAAAGAATTTAAATAATTATTTAGAAGAAATAACATATATAAAAGTAAAAGACAGTAGAAAAGCTATGGCATATATTTCAGCTGAATTTTATGAAAACCCCCAGAAAGAATTGAAATTAATTGGGGTAACAGGGACAAATGGAAAAACAACAACTACAAAGTTAATAAGATCAATTTTAGAAAGGGCGGGTCATAAAACAGGATTAATTGGTACTATCGGAAATTATATTAATAAAGAAGAAATAAGTACTTCTCGTACTACTCCAAATTCTCTTGAATTAAATAAATTTTTTAATAAAATGAGAAAACAGGGAGTAGAATATGTAATTATGGAAGTTTCGTCACATGCTATTGATCTTAAACGTGTTTTTAACTTAGATTTTGAAATAGCTGTATTTACTAATATTACCCAGGACCATCTTGATTATCATAAAACTTTTGATAATTATATAAAAGTAAAAAGTAAATTATTTAATCAGGTTAAAAATAATGGTTATAGTATAGTTAATATTGATGATGATTCAGCTGATAGAATAATTAATAGTACAAATTCAAAAATAATAAAATATTCTTTAAACCAAAATAGTGATTTTCAAGCAAAGAATATTGATCTTAATACTAGTGGAGTTTCTTTTAAAATAAATAATTTTGAAGAAAAAATATATTTAAATATAACAGGAAAATTCAATATATATAATGCACTTGCTGCTATTGCTGTTGCTTCAGTACTAAATATAGATTATAATACTATTAAAGAAGGTCTGGAAAAAATTGATGGAATACCTGGGCGCTTTGAACTTATCAAAGAGAGACAAAATTTTACTGTTATAGTTGATTATGCTCATACTGCAGATGGAATGGAAAATGTTTTAAAAACTATAGAAGATTTATTAAAAAATAAGGTAATTATTGTTTTTGGTTGTGGAGGAGATAGAGATAAAGATAAAAGACCTAAAATGGGGAAAGTTGCAGCTGAATATGGTGATTATATTTTCATTACAACAGATAATCCCAGAAGTGAAAGACCTGAATCAATTATTGAAGATATAGAAAAAGGATTACTTAATAATGAAGGAAAATATGAAATTATAGTAGATCGCAAAGATGCTATCAATAATGCAATAAAAATGGCAGAGAAAAATGATATAGTAGTAATTTTTGGTAAAGGTCATGAAACTTATCAAGTTTTTAAAGATAAAACTATTCATTTTGATGATAGAGAAGTTGCTAGAGAAGCTATAAGGAGTAAAAAGGAGCGGGTTTAGTATGGAAGAATTATCTATAAAAAAAATAAGAGAAGCTGTTGGTGGAAAAATTGTTCAGGGTAATCCAGAAGCTAAGGTGAAAAATGTATGTATTGATAGTAGAATTTTAAAAGAGGAAGATTTATTTATAGCTATTATAGGAGAAAGATTTGATGGCCATTCTTTTATAGAAGAAGCGGTTAACAAAGGAGCAAAAGCAGTAATTGTTGATAGAAGTATAAAACCATATCCTAATCTTTCTATTATTCGAGTAAAAGATACTACTGAAGCTCTTCAGGATCTTGCCCATTTTAACCGAATGCGTTATAAAGATTTAAAAGTGGTAGGAGTCACAGGTAGTGTAGGTAAAACTACAACTAAAGATATGTTAGCCTGGGTTTTAAAACAGAAATATAAAGTATTAAAATCTGAAGGTAATTATAATAATCATTATGGGCTTCCTTTATCACTATTATCTTTAGAAGGGGATGAGGATATAGCAGTTCTTGAAATGGCAATGAGTAATATAGGAGAAATAAAAAAATTAGCTGAAATAGCTAAACCAGAAATTGGTGTAGTAACAAATGTAGGTCAAGCTCATCTTGAAAATTTAGATAATGTTGCTAATGTTGCTGAAGCTAAAAAAGAATTAATTGAAGGATTACCTGAAAAAGGTTTAGCAGTATTAAATTATGATAATGATTATGTAAGAAAAATGGATAGTGCTTTTACTGGTAAAAAAATAATTTATTATGGCTTACAGGATAGTGCAGATATATATGCCAGCAATATTAAACATAATTATGAAAATAAAAATATAGAGTTTGAGCTATTTTTTAAAGATGAGAAAAAAGATATTGTAATTAATAAACCTGGTGAACATAATATTTATAATGCTTTAGCTGCTATCTCAATTGCTAGAGAATTTGATGTTGATTGGGATTTAATTAAAGAAAGCTTTAAAAATTTAGATTTTTCTTCATTACGTCTTGATATAAGAGAAAAAGATGATTTTACTGTTATAAATGATAGTTATAATGCAAATCCCCTTTCAATGAAAGCAGCAATAGATGTTTTGAAAGATATTTCTAAAAAAAGAAGTATTGCTGTGTTAGGAGATATGTTAGAATTAGGACCTAAAAAAGAAGAGGCACATTATGAAGTAGGAAAATATTTAGCGAAAAAAAATATTGATATTTTGATTACTGTTGGAGACCTTGGTGAAATTATAGCTAATGCAGCTGAAGATTATATGGAAAATGAAAATATTTATAGAGTTGAAAATAATAAAAATGCTTATGAGATTTTAAATGAATTGAAAGAAAAGGAAGATTGCATTTTAGTTAAAGGTTCAAGAAAAATGAAAATGGAAGAAATTGTTGACTGGATTTTGAAGTAGGAGGAAGTAATAATGAATTACTTTTTAGCAATAAGTATACCATTTTTTATACTTTTGATTAGTGGTAATTGGATGATAAAATTTTTAAAAAAAATCAATTTTGGTCAACAAGTAAGAAAAGAAGGCCCGGAGTCCCATTTTGAAAAAGAGGGAATTCCTACTATGGGAGGAGTTCTCATTCTTAGTGGGATACTTATATCTTCTGTTTTTTTAAAAATAAATAAAAATTTACTAATAGCCTTGATAACAACTTTTGGTATGGGATTAGTAGGTTTTTTAGATGATTATTTAAAAATAAAAAAAGAAAGATCACTTGGTTTAACTGCACTGGCAAAAATCATAGGTCAATTTGGCTTCGCAATAATAATATCATTATATGTATATTTTACTCCAGAAATTTCTAACTCATTAATAATCCCTTTTACTAGTAATAGTTTTGAGATTGGGATTTTTATAATACCACTGATTGTATTTACAGTTGTTGGTACAGCTAATGCTGTCAATTTAACTGATGGACTGGATGGATTAGCTTCCAGTGTTACAGCAGTAGTGGCCGCTTCTTATACTTTTATAACTTCAGCTCTATACTTTGATCAATTATCTTTATTTTCATTAATTATAGTTGGAGCTTGTTTAGGATTTATTTGGTATAACAGTCATCCAGCTGAAGTTTTTATGGGAGATGTAGGTTCTTTAGGTCTTGGAGGAGCAATTGCTTCTTTAGCTGTATTAACTAGAACTGAATTATTGTTATTAATAATTGGAGGAGTTTATGTCATAGAAACTGTTTCAGTAATTTTACAGGTTTTATATTTTAAAGCAACTAAGGGAAAAAGAATTTTCAGAATGACACCTATTCATCATCATTTTGAATTAAAAGGTTGGGATGAACCAAAAGTTGTATTCAGGTTTTTATTAATCCAAATTATTTTTTCTATAATTGGTCTTTATAGTTTTTTATAATATAGTTTGATTTTAAAGGAGATTTTGGGAAATGTTAAATTTAGAAGATAAAAAAATAGGTGTAGTTGGTTTAAGCAAAAGAACAGGAGTTTCAGTTGCTAAATTTCTTTTAAAAAAAGAATTTGAAGTAGTTATTACTGATGTGAAAAGTAAAGAAGAACTAAAAGAACAAATTGATGAATTAAAAAATTATAATCCAATATATGAGTTAAACGGTCATGGCGAAAAGGCACTTGAATGTGATATTCTTGTAGTTAGTCCAGGAGTACCAATAAATATAGATTTTTTTGATAAAGCACAAAAACGAGGTATAAAAATAATAAGTGAAATTGAACTGGCATATCAATTTACTAATGCAAAAATAATAGCTATAACTGGAACTAATGGTAAGACCACTACTACTTCGCTTTTAGGACAAATTATGAATTCTTATTATCCCCAAAAAGTTTTTGTAGCTGGAAATATTGGTACTCCCCTGATTGAAGTAGCTCCTGGGCTTCCAAACAGTAAATGGTTAGTTGTTGAAGTTAGTTCTTTTCAACTGGAAACGATAGATGAATTTCGAGCAGATATTAGTTTGTTTCTTAATTTTAGCCCAGACCATTTAGATAGACATATTAATGAGAATGCTTATTTAAATGCTAAAAAAAGGATATTTGTAAATCAAAAGTCTGTTGATAATGCTATTTTAAATTTTGATGATCAGGATGTTATTAAAGCTAGCTCAGAATTTGATATTAAAAAATATTACATAAGTTCTAAGAATAGAGTTGAAGATGGAGCATATTTTGATGATAAATATATTTATATTGTTGAAAATAATGAAACTTATAAATTGATGTCTCAAAAAGAAGTTCCTCTCTTTGGTAAACATAATTTGATGAATATTGCTTTTGCGGCCAAAACAGCATCATTGATTGGAGTCAATCATGAAATTATTAGACAAACAATCAAAACCTTTAAACCTGATAGACATAGGCTTGAAATTGTAATGAAAAGTAAAGACGGAAGTTTAATAATAGATGATTCTAAAGCAACAAATGTTGATGCTGCACTAAAAGCTATTAATTCATTTGAAAAAGATATTATTTTAATAGCTGGAGGTCAGGATAGAAATGCTGATTTTACTAAATTAGCAGATTCAATTAAAAAAAATGTAAAAGCTCTTATAATTTTAGGAGAAACATCTGAAAAAATATATAATGAAATGGAGACAAGAAATTTTAATAATGTTTTTCAAGTAAAAAATATGAAAAAAGCAGTAGAAATAGCAAAGAATTATTTTGAAAAAGGAGATTGTCTTTTATTATCTCCCGCCTGTCCTAGTTGGGATATGTATCAAGATTATAAAGAAAGAGGTAATATCTTTCAAAGAGAAGCAAAAAAACAATTTAAAGATTTGAGATAAGGTGGGATAGTTTTGGAAGATAATAAAAATTTTGAAGAAAATAAAAAGCCAGATTTGGTTATTATACTGATAATTATAAGTTTACTTATGATAGGTCTTGTTATGGTTTTAAGTGCCAGTTCAATCCGGTCATTCGATATATTTGGTAGTAGTTTTCACTTTTTTAAAAGACAGCTTATTACAGCTGGAATTGGTCTTATAGCAATGTTTATTACTATGAATATTGATTATCACATTTATAAAAGGTTTTCAAAATTTATATTATTTGGGACTCTATTTTTGTTAATAATAGTATTAATTCCAGGTATAGGGCAATTTCGTGGTGGTTCTAGAAGGTGGATAGACTTAGGTATTTTTGGGTTTCAACCATCAGGAGTAGCTAAATTAGGAATAATTATATACTTATCACATTATCTTTCTAAAAAAAGAGATAAATTAAATAATTTTTTGAATGGCTTATTACCTGCGTTAATAATTTTGGCTATTACCTTTTTGCTAATTTTAATGGAACCAGATTTAGGTACAGCTATAACAATAGCTATTAGTTCATTTATTTTGATTTTTATAGCAGGTGCCAGGATTTTACATATGACTTTTCTTGGTTTAACAGGAAGTTTAGCAGTATTATATTTTATTTTTAGCTCTGACTATCGAAAAGAAAGATTTACTGCATTTTTAAATCCATGGGAAGATCCACTTGATAGTGGTTATCATATTATTCAATCATTACTTGCTTTAGGAACAGGTGGATTTTTTGGAGTTGGAATAGGAAATAGTAAACAAAAATTTTTATATTTACCTGAACCGGGTACAGATTTTATATTTGCGGTTTTAGGAGAAGAATTAGGTTTTTTAGGTGTTTTAATAGTAATTGTACTATATTTATTATTATTCTGGAGGGGTATACGTACTGCTCATAGAGCACCAGATGTATTTGGAACATTATTAGCAATAGGAATAACAACTATGATAACAATACAGGTATTTATTAATATAGGAGTTGTTTCTGCTACTATTCCAGTAACAGGAATTACTTTACCATTTATCAGCTATGGAGGTAGTTCGCTTTTGATAATGTTATCTGGTGTAGGAATTTTATTAAATATATCATCATATTCCAAAAAGTAAGTGAGGTGTAGTATGAAAGCAATTATTACTGGAGGAGGGACAGGGGGACATATTTATCCTGCTCTGGCAGTAGCACTCGAATTGAAAAATAAAGGTTGGAAGATACTTTATATAGGTTCTAAAAATAGTCTTGAAAAGGATATTACACAGGAATGGGATATAGAATTTAAAGGTATTGATGTAGCTCCTCTTCCACGTAAATTTAATTTTAAACTTATCACTTCATTAGTTTCAAATTTGAAAGGTCTTTATCAATCTAGAAAAACAATAAAAAAATTTAAACCTGATTTAGTTTTTGGAACAGGCGGTTTTGTTGCAGGTTCTGTAGTATTAGCCGGTTTTTTATCTAGAAAGCCAACTATAATTCATGAACAGAATGTGTATCCTGGAGTAACTAATAAAATTTTGAGTAAATTTAGTGATAAAATTGCAATTAATTTTAAAGAAGCAAAAAAATTTTTCCCAAATAAAATCAGAAATAAAATAATATATACTGGTAACCCGGTTCGAGAAATTATTTTACAAACAAAAAGAAGTGAAGGTATTAAGTATTTTAATTTCAAATCTTCTGCAAAAACTGTTTTGATTTTTGGAGGCAGTCAGGGAGCTGAAAGTATAAATAAATCAGTCGCTGAAGTTTATAAATATATAATTGAAAATAATAATCTACAATTAATTCATATAACTGGAAAAAATAATTATAAAGAAGTAATTAATTATCTGAAAGAAAAAGAAATTAAGCTGGATAATTGTCCTGGAATAAGAATCATTTCATATTTAGAACATATGGAATATGCTTATGCAGCAGCAGATTTAGTGATTAGTAGAGCAGGTGCTACAGCTTTATCTGAAATAACTGCTAAAGGATTAGCAGCTATTTTAATACCATATCCATATGCTACAGGAGATCATCAAAAATTTAATGCTCAATTTTTAGCTGACAATGATGCAGCTATTATTATTGAAGAAGAAAAAATAAATGAAAAATTTCTGCTGCAAAATTTTAAAAATATAATTAATGATGAACTTTTATTAAATAAAATGAGTGAAAACAGTAATAAATTAGGTGAAAAAAAAGCTGTAAAAAAAATAGTAAATGAAATAGAGAAATTAGTGAAGTGAAGGAGTGAGTAATTTGGCTGAAAAACATATTCATTTGATAGGTATCGGTGGTATATCAATGAGTGGAATAGCTAAACTATTATTAATTAATGATTATAAAGTTAGTGGCTCTGATATTAAATACTCCAAAGTTATTGAAAGATTAAAGAAAAATGGGGCGAAAATTAGTATTGGTCATGACAGTAATAATATTAAAAGATGGGGTAAACCTGATTCAGTAGTTATATCAAGTGCAATTGGTAATGATAACCCTGAACTGAAAATGGCTAAAAAATTTGGAATAAATATTTTAAAAAGAGCGGAAATGATTGCAAAATTAATGAATGATAAAAAAACGATAGCTGTATCAGGAACTCATGGTAAAACTACTACTACTGGTTTGATTGCATCTTTACTTCAAAATAATAAAAATTTTGATCCCACTATTATGCTTGGGGGAAATTTAGATATTTTAGATGGTAATATTCATGTTGGTAAAGGTGAATATTTTATAACTGAGGCAGATGAAAGTGATGGATCTTTACTATATTTTGATCCATATCTAACAGTAGTTACTAATATAGAGTTAGAGCATCTTGATTATTATACTAATGAAAAAAAATTACTTGATACTTTTAATAAATTTATATTAAAAACTGATAAACGGGGTAAAGCAATAGTTTGTGCTGAAGATAAAACCATAAATAAATTAGTTGATTTAAATAATAATGATATATTAACTTATGGTTTTAAAAATGGAAAAATCCAGGCAAAAAACATAAAAAGTCTTCCCTTTGGTAGTTTATTTGATGTTGAATTTAATAATAAAAAAATAGGGGAAATTAATTTGCAGATACCTGGTAGTTATAATATTTTAAATTCATTAGCTGCAATTTCTGTAGGGCTTTATTTAGGTATGAGTTTTACTGCTATTAAAAAAGGAATTGAAAAATTTAGTGGAGTCAAAAGAAGGTTTGAAAAAAAGGGACTTATTGATGATGTGTTAGTAATAGATGATTATGCACATCACCCTACGGAAATAAAAGAAACTTTGAAAGCAGCTACTAATACGGGTTTTAATAGAGTAATTGCTGTTTTTCAACCTCATCGTTATAGTAGAACAAAATATTTATTTGAAGAATTTTGTAATTCTTTTTCTAATGCAGATAGATTAATTATTACTGATATCTATAGTGCTAATGAAAAAGTAGAAAATGAAGAGGACAAATTATTGGCAGAAAAAATGGCAGATAAATGTTCCCGGATTTATGATTATGAAGTGAGCTATATAGAAAAATTAAAGGAAATACCTGATTTTTTAAATTCTATAATAAAATCTCGAGATATAGTTATTACTATTGGTGCAGGAGATATTTATAAGAGTGGTGAAAAATTGATTGAATTATTAAAGAAAGATTACTAATACATTTTTTAAGCTAAGGGGGGATTGTTTGAATTATAAATTAATAGGAATTTTAACTATTATTTTTATTGGAATTGGTGTAGTTTTTTCATTAATATATTCTCCAGCTTTAAAAATTGATAATTTTTCTGTAAAAGGTAATGATGTTCTTTTAGAAGAAAAAATAGTCGAAAATATTAAAAAATATAAAAGCGAAAATATAATTTTCGTTAATACAGAAAATATAAAAGATACTTTAGTGGAAAAAGAAAATTATATAAAAGATATTGCAATTAATAAAATTTATCCTAATAAATTAGAGATCAAAGTACTTGAAAGGAAACCTCTGGCCAAAATTGTGAATGACAATAAAATACTTGTTTTTGATAAAGAAGGTTATATTTTAGAAGAGAGTGAAAATGATATTGATATAAAAGTACCTCTAATAAAAGGCGTTGGTTATTCTTTTTCAAAAAATAAAATAGTATTTACTCCTTCATTTGAAAAATTAGTTCATGAGTTGGAAGATTTAAAATCTCCTTTAATAAATGATTTAAATTTGATACAATATGAAAAATCACAAAATAATAGATATAAAATTAAAATATTAATTTTAAATAATAATATTGAAGTAAAGCTAGGTGAAGTAGAAAATTTAGCAAAAAAGTTTAGTATTTTAGAAGCCACTATTTTAAGAATTGAAAAGGAAAATTTGGCAATTGATTATATTAATTTAGAATATCCTGAAAAACCAGTTTATAAAACAGAAAATTAAGTAATGAGAAAAAGGAAAATACATCTTTATGTTGAATTAATATTATGAAGGTAATAAAAATTATATTGATTAGTTTTAGGAGAGGAGGTAGTAATCTTTTGAAGAATAAAAAGATAGTTACAGGGCTTGATATAGGAACAACAAAAATCTGTGCAATTATTGCTGAAGTTAAAACTGAAAATAATATAGAAATTATAGGAATAGGCCTCTCTCCGTCAAAAGGTCTAAGAAAAGGTATAGTTGTAGATATTGATAAAACTAGTAGAGCTATAAAAACCGCTGTAGAAAAAGCAGAGAGAATGGCAGGATTTGAAGTTGATTCTGCTTTTGTTGGGATAGCAGGTTCTCACATTACTTCTATTAATAGTCATGGTGTAGTTGCAGTAACTGGAGAAGAAAAAGAAATATCCAATAGTGATGTAGAAAGAGTAATGGAAGCAGCAAAAATAATTCCTCTTTCTGCAGAAGAAGAAATAATACATGTTTTACCCAGAGAATTTATAGTAGATGGTTGTCCTGGTATCAAGGACCCTTTGGGAATGTCTGGAGTTAGACTGGAAGTTGAAACCCATATTGTAAAGGGGGCTGCAACTTCTATTCAAAATCTTGTAAAAAGTGTTCTCAGAGCAGGTTTAGAAGTTGATGATATTGTTCTGGAACCATTAGCTTCTAGTGAATCAGTATTAGCTGAAGATGAAAAAGAATTAGGTGTTTCTTTAGCAGATATTGGAGGAGGAACTACTGATTTAATAGTTTTCCATGAGGGTAGTATTGCCTATACTTCTGTTTTGCCTGTAGGAGGTAATCATGTAAGTAATGATATTGCTGTTGGCTTAAGGACACCTATTTCTGAAGCAGAAAAATTAAAAATAAAATTTGGATCAGCTAAAGCAGAAAATATAGGTGAAGAAGATTATATAGATGTTTTAGAAGCAAGTGGTAAAAATAAAAAGAATATTAAAAGAAAATCACTTGCTAATGTTATTGAACCAAGGATGGAAGAATTGTTTGATCTGATAGGTAATGAATTACATAAGGCAGGTCCTCGTGATATGACACCAGCTGGTTTGGTAGTTACAGGTGGGGCTTCTCTTATTGAAGATGCTACTAATTTAGCTACAGATATAATTGATCTTCCTGTTCGTTTGGGTGAACCGTCATATATAAGTGGTCTTTCTGATGTTATAGATAATCCTGTATATATTAAAAAGGATAAAAAAGTTCCTAAAGCTATATTTTCTACTGCAGTAGGATTAGTAGAATATGGTAGTAATTATGAACAGGATACTAAATCAAGTAAAAATACTCAGAGTATAGTAAATGATTTCTTTAATAAATTAAAAACATGGTTTGAGGATTTCTTCTAATGAGAGGAGGTAAATATAATGTTTGATATTGGAACAGAAGTTGAACAGTTTGCAAATATAAAAGTTGTTGGTGTTGGGGGTGGAGGTAATAATGCAGTAAATAGAATGATTGATGAAGGGCTTGATGGAGTTGAATTTGTCGCTATTAATACAGATGCCCAGGCTTTATTATCTTCTAATGCAGGTATGACAATTAGAATTGGAGAAAAAATAACTAAAGGTTTAGGTGCAGGTGCTGATCCTCAGATCGGTAAAGAGGCAGCTGAAGAAAATCGAGAAGAAATAGCTCAATCTTTAGAAGGTTCTGATATGGTATTTATAACAGCCGGTATGGGAGGAGGCACTGGAACAGGAGCTGCTCCTATTATTGCCGAAACAGCTAAAGAACAGGGGGCATTAACTGTTGGAGTGGTTACTAAACCATTTACTGTAGAAGGTACCAAAAGAATGGAAAAAGCTGAACAGGGTATTGAAGATTTGAAATCTAAAGTTGATACTTTAATAATAATTCCTAATGATAGATTATTAGAAGTTGCTGAAAAACAAACCAGCTTAATGGAAGCCTTTAAAATTGCTGATAATGTTTTAAGACAGGGAGTACAGGGAATTTCTGATCTAATTACTATTACTGGAATTATCAATTTAGATTTTGCAGATGTAAAAACTATAATGAAAGATGCTGGTTCAGCCTTAATGGGTATTGGAACGGCAAATGGTGAAAACCGTGCAGCTGAGGCAGCTAAAACTGCTATTGCTTCTCCGCTATTAGAAGCTTCTGTAGATGGTGCACAGGGAGTTTTATTAAATATTACTGGAGGGTCTGATTTAGGTATTCATGAAGCTAATGAAGCAGCTAGAGTTATTCAGGAAGTTGCTGACCCTGATGCTAATATAATTTTAGGTTCAGTAATTGATGAAGAACTTGAAGATGAAGTTAAGGTAACTGTAATTGCAACTGGATTTGATGCAGATAAGAAAAGAACTACTTCATCAAATGAATTTGAAAATGATGGAAATCAAGATATTGAAGAAGATTTTGACGTTGAAAATTTTTCTGGTGAAGATCTTGATATACCGGCATTTTTAAGAAAGCAAAGTAATTAATTATTTTTAAATTTTACAGTTATTAATTTTATTTCTCGATGTCATAAAAAAAGGCATCGAGTTTCTCTTTTTTTGAAAAATTTTGTAATTGTTTAAAATAAATGATACATATGATATACTTAATTGAAAAAAGTTTTAAATTAAATGATTTGCGGGGTGTATTATGTTCAAATGGAAAAGTATAGATAATTTTAAGTATTTAGAAATAAATAGTTTTAAAGATAATGGATGTAATGCATATTTTACTTCCAAAAAAGGTGGAGTAAGCAAAGGTGTTTATAAAAGTCTTAATTTAGGGTTACATACTGAGGATGATAAAGAAAATGTTTTAAAAAATAGAAAAATTACTGCTAAAAATTTAAATTTAAAATTTTCCAGTTTAACATCAGCAGAACAAATTCATGGTAATGAAATTCATATTGTTAATGAAAATGATAAAGGTAAGGGAAGAAAAAATTATAATAATGCTATAAAAAATACTGATGCTTTAATAACAAAAGCTGATGATATTACTTTATTTTCTTATTATGCTGATTGTGTTCCACTATATTTTTATGATAAAGAAAATAAATTAATAGGATTAGCACATTCTGGCTGGAAAGGAACCCTGAAAAAAATAGCAGTAAAAGTTATTAGAAAAATGAAAATTGAGTTTAACAGTGAAAATGAAAATTGTTTAATTGCTATTGGTCCTGCTATTTCCAAAGATTATTATGAAGTTGATAAAAAAATTATAAATAAATTCAAAAATGAATTTTCTTATATAGATGAAGTTACAGTTTATAAAGGTAAAGGTCGTTATTTACTTGATTTACCTAAACTTAATAAAATTATGCTTATAAAAGAGGGGATTATGGCAGAAAATATTACTGAAAGTAAGATGTGTACTTATTCTGATAAAGAAAACTTTTATTCTTATCGTCGTGATCAGGGTAAAACTGGAAGAATGGCGAGTATTATTACATTTTAAATTTGCAGGATTTTTTAATTTTATATTGAATTAGTATTAAAGGTGATAATATGGATAATAATAAGGTTCACTATTTAAATGATAAATATAAAAAAAAAACAAAACAGGTAAACTAATTTATATTTTTATTGCTATAGCTTTAATAATTGTAGCTTTATATTTTATTATAAATAATAATTCTGATACTATGATAGTAGAATATGGACAATTAACTGATAGTTTTCAGACTGAAGCAATAATAATTAGAAAAGAAAGAGTATATAAAGCACCTGTTTCCGGTAAAATTACATATAAGGCTAGTCCCAATCAAAGAATTAGTGGAGGTCAGTTAATTGCTAAAATAAATTCTAAAAATAATAACCTTTCAATTCACAGTAGAAAGGCTGGGATTTTATCTTATAGCTATGATAATTTTGAAGATGAATTAACTCCTGAAAATATGAATGAAATTTCGAATGATGAATTTAATAATATAAAAAATAATTATAAAAAATTAGAAAATGGTAGTTATATTAATAATGATGAACCTTTTCTGAGAATTGTAAATAATAGTGATATATATGCTTTAGTTAAGATTAATAGAACTAATGCTGAAAGATTTTGGATTAATGAAACTGTTTTTATAAAAAATGGGTTTAAAGAAGATAGTAGAATATTTGAAGCTAAACTAAATAATATAATTAATTATGAAGAAACTTCTTTTTTAGTTTTAGAGTTTAAAAAATTTATTAATGAGTGGTTAAATATAAGAAAAAAGGAAATTGTTTTTATAAAAAATATTTATGAAGGTCTTATTGTTCCTGATTCTGCAGTTTTACCTACCACTAATGGTTATAAGGTTGTAATAGTTGATTCAAATAATAATTTAACCTTAGAAAATATTGAAATTGTTTTTAGTGGTGATAAATATTTAATCATAGAAGGATTGGAACTTGGAGATGAAATTTTAATAAATCCTGCTAAAAGTAATTTTGAAATTGAAACCAGGAGGGATGATAATGAATAAAAAAGAATTAAAAAAAAGATTAAAAAAAGTTAATAATAATATACAAGAATCATGTAAAAAAGTTGGAAGAGATCCTTCTGAAATAACTATAGTTGCAGTAAGCAAAAATCATTTCACAAAAAAAATAAAATTTTTTCAAAAAAATAATATTGAAATATTTGGAGAAAATAGAGTCCAAGAATTAAGACGTAAAAACAATAAACTAAATAGTGAAGTTAAATGGCATTTTATAGGACATTTACAGAGAAATAAGGTTAAGTATATTACCCGGATGGATAATTGTTTAATGATTGAATCTCTTGATAGTAATAGATTAGCAAAAGAAATTAATAAAAGGGCTGAAAAAAATAATAGGGTTATGCCTGTTTTAGTTGAAGTTAATACTTCTGGAGATGAAAATAAATATGGTTTTAAAGTAAATGAAACTATTGACTTTTTGAAAAAAGCAGAAAATAAATATGATAACCTAGATATTAAAGGTTTGATGACAATTGTTCCTTATTTAGATAATCCTGAAAATACCAGACCATATTTTAAAAAACTGGCTGAATTAAAAGAAAAAGCTAATAATGAAGGGTTATCTTTGACAGAATTGTCTATGGGAATGACTAATGATTATCAAATTGCAATTGAAGAAGGAGCTACAATAATTAGAGTTGGAACAGCTTTATTTGGAGAAAGAAAATATTAAGGGGGCATAATTATTATGTCAGATAAATTAATTGAGTGGAATAAAATTCTTGATTTTTTTGGATTAGAAAATGGTGATGAAAATCCTCCTCAAAATCAACAAGTATCTAAAAGTTCAGATAAAGTTGTAAGTATAAATAGAAAAAAAGAATATAAAGTATTATTCTATAATCCAGATGAATTTGAAGAAGCTGAAAATATTGTAAAAAGTTTAAAAGATCATAATGTAGTAATAGTTAATCTGGAAAATAGTGCTAAAGAATTATCACAGAAAATATTAAATTTTGTTAGTGGAGCTGTCTATGGTTTAAATGCAAGTACACATAAAATTGGGAAAAGTGTATTTTTATTTGCACCTAAAAATGTAGAGATAGATGGAAAAAAGTTACAGGAAAACATGAAAAACAAATTTTTATATAAATAATCGCAAAATAATTTATTGCAAATAATAAATGGGAGGTAATTTGTAGATGTATATGTTAGCAAATACAATAGGAGTACTTTTTAATATCTTAGATTGGTTAATTATAGGTAGAGTAATTATATCCTGGGTACAACCAAGCCCTAGTAATCAAATGTTAAGACAACTAATTAAATTTACCTATCAGGTTACAGAACCTATTTTAGCACCAATTAGAAGATTATTACCAACAACAAATATAGGTATAGATTTTTCACCGATTGTGGCAATATTTGCTTTAAGTATTATTCGAAGTTTTTTAATTAATATATTAATATAATTTTATTTTGTTAATAGGGGAGTGCAAGTAATGTTAGATAAAGAAAATCTATTGTCTCACTTAAAAAGAGATAATGAAAAAATATTAGGCAATAAAATATTAGATAAAGCAGAAATTGTAATAGAACGAAAAAGTGAACAATCAACTGATTTTTTGAACCCTCACCAGCGTAAAATAGCAAAAAAATTAATTAAACAAATTTCAGATATTAATTTTATTGAAGATGGTGGTTACAAAAAAGCTGAAAGAAAAAAAATAACTATTTTTCCTGATTATCTATTTCCTGATAATGTGAAAACACCGATTTCTATTTTAAAAATTGGAGGTAATTTTAATTTTTGCAATGTGGACCATCGCGATTATTTAGGTGCTTTGATGGGATTGGGAATTAAAAGAAAAGTTTTAGGTGATTTATTAGTTATGGAAGATTTTGCCCAGATAATTGTTGATTCTGATTTAAAAGATTTTATCAAGATGAAATTAACAAATGTAAATGAAGTTCCAGTTGAAGTAACAGAAATTTCTAGAGATGAAATTATAGTTCCCACCCAACACACTAAAGAAATAAAAGCAACAGTAGCTTCTATGAGATTAGATTCAGTAGCAAGTGCAGGTTTTGGAGATTCAAGAAATAAAATTTCTCAGGAAATTAAGAATAAAAGAGTTAAATTAAACTGGAGAATGGAAGATGATCCAGCTCAGGAAGTTGAAGTAAAGGATATGATATCGATAAGAGGCCGTGGTAGAGTTGAAGTAGTAAAAAGAAGAGGTTTATCTAATAGAGGGCGTATTAAATTAATTCTGAACCGTTATACTTAAAGAAAGGTGGGTTTTTATGAATTTATCTCCGCTAGATATATATAATAAAGAATTCAAAAATTCTGCTTTAGGATATAATAAAAAAGAAGTAGAAGAATTTTTAGAAGATGTTGGAATGGCTTATGAAAAAGCTTTGAAAAATGTTAATTCACTTCAAGAAGAAAATGAGAAATTAAAAGATGAACTTAAAAGATATGAAAATCTTGATCAAAAATTACGGAATACACTCCAGGCTATTCAAGATACTGTAAAAGAGGAAAAACAGAGAGCACGAAAAGAAGCTGAATTAATTATAAATAAAGCTGAGGACCAGGCTGAAAAAATAAAGAAAAATGCTAGAGAAGATATTGAAAATGAATATAAAAAATTAGAAGAATTAAAAGAAAAGAAAAAACTTTTTGAAATAAGATTTAAGACATTATTAGAAAATCATCTTGATTTATTAAATGAACAAAAAGAAGAATTAAAAGTTGATGATGATCAGTTTAGTAAATCTGATAGCGAAGATTTTGAAGATGATAAAAATAATACTGAAGAAGCTCAAGAAAATATTGCTGTAAATAATAATAGCAGTTCTGAACTTGACTAAAAAAATTATTTAGGATATAATAAAAAAAACAATTTTATAAAAAGAATTAATAACTTTGATTGAGAGAGTAATATATAAATTAGCATACAGAGAGCTGGTAGAGCTGAGAACCAGCAGCTATTTATATATGAAGATCACTCAGGAGTTGGTGGAATGAAATAATAGTAATTCTCCCCGTTAATCTGCGTTAAAGATTAGAGTGGATAACAAGTTGTATAACTGTTATTAATCAGGGTGGTAACGCGGTCCTATTCGTCCCTTCTTTTGGGAGATAGGCCGTTTTTTTATTTGAAATTATTATTTAAAAATACAAGGAGGAATTTTAAAGATGGGTTATAAAGAAAGTATTAATTTACCAGATTCAGATTTTCCAATGAGAGCTAATTTGAGTGAAAGAGAAAATGATTTTCAGGAATACTGGAATGAAAACAATATTTATGAAAAAGCTATAAAACAAAGAGAGGGTAATGAACCATTTATTTTACATGATGGTCCTCCATATGCAAATGGTGATATTCACATTGGACATGCTTTAAACAAAATTTTAAAGGATATTGTTACTCGTTATAAAACAATGAAAGGATATTATTCTCCTTATGTTCCAGGTTGGGATACACATGGTCTACCAATAGAACATAAAGTTACAAAAGAAATGGGAGATGAAGCAAAAGATTTATCTGTTAAAGAATTAAGACAAAAATGTGAAGATTATGCTTTAAAATATATTGACCGTCAACGTGAACAATTTAAAAGATTAGGAGTATGGGGAGAATGGGAAAATCCTTATATAACTCTTAATAAAGAATATGAAGTAAAACAAATTGAAGTTTTTGGTGAAATGGCCAAAAAAGATCTTTTTTATAAAGGACAAAAGCCAGTTCATTGGTGTCCAAACTGTCAGACAGCACTTGCTGAGGCAGAAGTTGAATATAAAGATGTGAGATCTCCATCAATTTATGTTAAATTTCCTGTTAAGAAAAAAATGGAATTAGGTGAAGTAGAATTAAACCCAGAAAATAGTTATATTTTAATCTGGACTACTACTCCCTGGACTATACCGGCAAACCTTGCAATTACTGTTAATCCTGATCTTGATTATAGAGTAGTTGAAGTTAACGGTGAGAAAATGGTATTAGCTGAAGAATTAATTGAAGAAGTTATGGAAGAAGTAGGAATAAATGAATATACAAAGATAGGAAAACCTTTTAAAGGTTCTGAAATGGATGGAAAAAAGGCTTTACATCCAATAGCAGATAGAGATTCAGATATTATTTTAGGAGAACATGCTACACTTGAACAGGGTACTGGATGTGTTCATACGGCACCTGGACATGGACATGATGATTTTGTAGTTGGTAGAGAAAATGATCTAGAAGTTTATGCACCTATGGATAATAAAGGTTATTTTACAGAAGAGGAAGAAACTGGCTATTTTGAAGGTATGTATTATGATGATGCTAATATAAAAGTAACTGACCTTTTAAAAGAAAAAGATCTTCTTTTAAATCTTGATTTTATAGACCATCGTTATCCTCATTGTTGGAGATGTAAAGGTGGACTTATCTTCAGAGCTACTGATCAATGGTTTGCTTCTATAGATGCTATAAAAGAAAATGTGTTAGATGAAATTCATAATGTTGATTGGTATCCTGAATGGGGCGAAAAACGAATGGCTAATATGGTAGCAGATAGAACAGATTGGTGTATTTCCCGTCAGAAAAAGTGGGGAGTTCCTATTCCAATCTTTTATTGTGATGATTGTGGAGAAGCAATTATTAATGATGAAACTTTAACTGCTGTAAAAGGATTATTTGCTGAAAAAGGCTCTGGTGCCTGGTATGAGAATGAGGCTTCTGAAATTCTTCCTGAAGGCTATAAATGTCCCCATTGTGGAGGAGAACACTTCAGTAAAGAAGAAGATATAATGGATGTCTGGTTTGATTCTGGTTCAAGTCATAAAGCAGTTTTAGAAACTAGAGATAATCTAGAATGGCCAGCTCAATTATATCTGGAAGGTACAGATCAATATCGTGGATGGTTTAATTCATCATTGTTGACTGGTGTGGCTACAGAAGGAAAAGCGCCTTATGAGTCAGTAGTAACTAATGGGTTTATTGTTGACAAAAAGGGAAATAAAATGTCAAAATCAGTTGGTAATGTTGTTTCACCACATGAAGTTATTGATCAGTATGGAGCTGATATTTTAAGATTATGGGTCGCTTCATCAGATTTCAAAAATGATGTAAGTGTATCTGATAAAATAATAAAACAAAATTCTGAAGTGTATAGAAGAATTAGAAATACATTTAGGTTTATTCTTGGAAATATCGGAGACTTTTCTAAAGAAGAAGATTATGTACCATTTGAGGAAAGATATGAATTAGATCGCTGGATTATGATAAGGTTAAAAGAATTAACTGAAAATGCAACTGAGGCATATAAAGAATATGAATATCATAGAGTATATCATGATATCCATAATTTCTGTACAGTTGAAATGAGTTCACTGTATGCAGATGTAATAAAAGATCGCCTCTACACAGATGGTACTGATTCTCTAAGTAGAAAAGCAGCCCAGAGTACACTTTATGATATGATTATAACTTTAGTAAAACTTGTATCCCCGGTTTTAGTGCATACTTCTGAAGAAGTATGGGGATATTTAGAAGAAGAAAAAGAAAAAAATGAAAGTGTATTTTTAACAGACTGGCCTCAATTTAGTGAAAATATTAGTGATGATTTACTAATGGAACGCTGGGAGCAATTACTTTCTATTAGAAAAGATGTTTCTAAAGCTCTTGAGTTAGCCAGAGAAAATAAAGATATTGGAAATTCACTTGAAGCTAAAGTAATTTTAAAAGCAAGAGATGAAGGACAATATAAATTTTTAAAAGATAATTTTGAACAACTTGCAGATTTATTCATAGTATCTCAGGTTGAATTAGTTGATGTAATAGATGATGATTGTCATATTGGAAGTGAAACTGAAATTAGAGTGTTAGTAAAAGATGCAGATGGTGAAAAATGTGACAGATGCTGGAAATATAGTACCACTGTTGGTGATGATGATAAATATGATGATGTTTGTGAAAGATGTGCTACTGTTTTACATGAACAGGAGTAAATAAATTCAAATTACTTTAAAATAAATATTTAATTTATATAAGGGTTGCCTTAATCAGGTAACCCTTTTTCTTTTAGAAATTATTTTGTTATAATATAAAAAAGAATACAATATAGAAAGGAAGTTGATATTATTATTAAAGCAGTAATTTTTGATATGGATGGGGTAATAATAGATAGTGAGCCTTTACATTATGAAGTAAATAAAGAAATTTTTTCTGAATTAAATATTGTTGTTAGTGAAAAAGAATATAATAGTTATATAGGAACTTCAAATCATGAAATGTGGGAGGAAATAGTAAAAAAGCATAATTTAGATAAAAAGGCAAGTGATTTAGCTAGTTTACAGCAACAAAAGAATTTAGAACATGTAATTAATGGAGAACTGGAGTTAATGGATAATGTAAAAGAATTATTGGATGACTTGAAAAATAGTAATATAAACCTGGCCTTAGGTTCTTCGTCACCAAAAAAATTAATAAATAAGGTCATAAATAACTTTAATATAAAAGATTATTTCAAAATTATTAGAAGTGGAGAAAATGTAGATGATGGAAAACCTGCTCCTGATCTATTTTTGAAAATATCAGAGGAATTAAATATTAAACCAGAAAATATTGTAGTAATAGAAGATTCACATAACGGCGTTAAAGCAGCTAAAAATGCAGGAATGAATTGTATTGGATTTTCAAATGAAAATTCAGGAAATCAGGATCTTTCTATAGCTGATCTTATTATAGATAATTTTTCTCTATTATCAAAAGAAAGATTAAAAAACTTTGATGTTAAGCTGTAATTTTAAGGAGGTTAAGTATGGACAAGGAAACTGAAAGTAAAATTTTAAAAAAGTTAGATAAATTGAATGAAAAAATCCAGGGAATAACTTTAGCTGAATATACTGAAATGCTTAAGTCACCTAAAAGAATGATCTGGGTTAATTTTTTAGCTGGATTAGCTAGAGGTTTAGGTATAGCTGTAGGAGCTACTGTTTTAGGAGCTTTGTTTTTGATTATTTTATTTAAATTAGGTCAACTAAATTTACCAGTAATAGGTCAGTTTATAGCCAGAATTATTAAAATTGTAGAAATGTATCTTTGATAAAACAACTAATTTGTCTAAATTTATTCATTATGTTATTATAAGAGAGGAGTTTATAGATTGCTATATTTTTTAATTTTGTTTATAATTTTTGCTGATCAATTGATAAAAATATATATTTTAAATAATTTTAGTCATGGTCAGAGTTTGGCAATAATTAAAGGTATATTTCATTTAACTTATGTAAAAAATACAGGAGCAGCATTTGGTATTTTCAAAAATGCTAATATTTTTTTTATAATTATTAGTAGTTTAATTATATTGTTTTTATTATTTTATCGTTATTACTATTTTGAAAATAATATATATATAAATATAACTTTTGGATTAATAATTGGAGGGGCTATCGGAAACTTAATAGATAGGATAAGATTAAATTATGTTGTAGATTATTTAGATTTTAGAATATGGCCAGTTTTTAATCTTGCTGATTCTGCAATTGTTGTTGGGGCTGGAATCTTAATAATTTATATAATATTTACTGATTTTAAGTTTGAAAATAATAAGGAGTAATTATTATGGTAGATGAAATTTATAAAATAAATTCTGAATTAAGTGGTTTGCGAATAGACAAATTTTTGGCAAAAAAACATAAAGATTTCTCTAGGTCATATATTCAAAAATTAATTAATGAAGAATATGTTAAAATAAATAATAAATCTATTAAAAAAAGCTATAAATTAAAAAAGGGAGATAGTGTTGAAGTATATGAAAAAGAAAGTGAAGAATTAGATCTAGAACCATATGAACTTGATCTTACTATAATATATGAAGACAAAAATATTATAGTAATTAATAAACCGGCTGGCTTATTAGTCCATCCAAGCCCTCACGAGAAAAAGAAAACTTTAGTTAATGCTCTTTTAGATTATACTAATGACCTTTCTGGTATTGGGGGAGTAAAAAGACCAGGAATAGTTCATAGACTTGATAAGAACACATCTGGAGCAATTGTAGTAGCTAAAGATGATAAAAGTCATAGAAATTTGATTAAACAATTTAAAAATAGAAACACTGAAAAAATTTATAAGGCAATTGTTATTGGAGAGTTTAAATATAAGGACGGGAAAATAGTTGCTCCAATAGGCAGAGATGATAATAATAGGACTAAAATGGCTGTAACCAAAAAAAATAGCAAAAAAGCAATAACTCATTTTGAAGTAATAGCAAAAAATTCAAATTATTCTTATTTAAAATTAAAATTAGAAACAGGTAGAACCCATCAAATAAGAGTTCATTTATCTTATTTAGGTTATCCTATTTTAGGTGATTTTAAATATGGTAATAATAATGAAAATATAAAATCAAATCTTAAAGTGGAAAGACAACTATTACATTCTTATAGTTTAAGTTTTTATCATCCTATTAAAAATAATTGGATGGAATTTAAAGCAGAATTACCAGCTGATTTTACAAAAATACTTTCTGAATTATTTCAATAAAAAATAAACGAATTTTTATAATTAATTATATTTTAAGAGAGAGAGGGTTGGATATGGAAGCATTTTCTATAAGTGATATTTATTTAGATAAAGATCAAGCTAAAGTAATTGATATTAATCCATTACCTAAAAATTGCTGTAATTTTGATTGTGTCTTTTGTCCTTTTGGTAAAACAAAAATTAAAACTAAAAAAAGACATTATTTTTCTGGCACTGAAAATTTTATAAAAAGATTAAAAAAATTTCTTACTGAAAATGAAATTGATAAAGTTTATATTAATCCTGAAGGTGAGGCTTTATATAATACAGAATTACCTCATATAATAGAAATAATAAAAAGTTTTAAAGTTGATATTAAAATTTTATCAAATGGTTATATTTTTAACCAACCAGAATATTTTACTATTCTTAAAGAATTTGAAGAGGTAATAGGAGAATTAGTAGCTGTTACAGAAAGTGAATTTCAAAAATTGCAGAGACCTATAGCAAACTATACATTAGAAAAATATATTAATAATATGACTGAATTCAGTAAAAAATATGAGGGTAAATTCACGTTAGCTGTAAATATCTTGAAAGACTATAATGATACACCTGATAAAATCAAAATCCTAAAAAAAATCATAAAAAAAATAAGACCTAATAAAATTTTATTAGAAACTCAAGATGAAGATAGGTTTAAAGATGTTTTTGCAGTTAGTGATCAAAAATTGCAAGAGATTAAAAAAGAAATTAATTTTATAGATTGTCAGATTATGTAGTGATTTGACCTTGACACATTATAAAAGTTGTGATAAAGTTTAGGTAGTAAAAATAAAAATACCGCTTTAAATTAGTCCGGTGAGACTAGTAAGGGAAATAATATTATGTAGTTAACCTTCTACCTGACCGGGGGAAGGTTTTTTTAATGTCTAATATTGTATTTAAAAATTGAAGGGGGAATTATTATGGAAGAAAAAGATATGAAAGTTAAAAAAGAGATAATTGATAAAGATGGTATCAGAAGAGCTTTAACAAGAATTTCTCATGAAATAATTGAAAAAAATGAAGGTACTGAAGATTTAGTAATAATTGGAATTCGTTCCAGAGGAGTACCAATGGCAGAAAGAATAGCAGAAAGAATTAGTGAATTTGAAGGTGTAGATGTACCAACTGGAATTTTAGATATAACTTTATACCGAGATGATTTATCACAGGTTTCCAATCAGCCAATTATACACCAAACTGAAATATCTTTTGATATTACTGATAAAAAAGTGGTATTAGTTGATGATGTTTTATATACAGGGAGAACAGTTAGGGCTGCACTTGATGCATTAATAGATCTAGGTAGACCCAAAGCTATTCAATTAGCAATTTTAGTTGATAGAGGACATAGAGAATTACCAATAAGACCGGATTATGTTGGTAAAAACTTACCTACTTCTCAGAGTGAAGTTGTAAGCGTTAATTTTGAAGGAATAGATGGAGAAGATAATGTTTTATTATTGGAAAGAGAATAAATTAAAAGAGGACAGATTAAAGTAAAATAGTTTCACCCTTTAATTTACAGTTCAGTGAGACTGGAAAGGGGCCTTTTAAACCTTTACTATAGGTATAGAAGATTATTTTAGCCTTCTTATCAGTTTTGACTGATGAGAAGGTTTTTTTTATATCAAAAAAAAGGAGAGATAAAATGAATATTAAAAAACAATTTTCAGAAAACATTCAGGACTTAAAGGAAAATAATATGACTTCTTCAAAAGTTTTGATGATGGCTTTTCAGCATATGTTCGCTATGTTTGGGGCAACGATTTTGGTACCTTCACTGACAGGTCTTAATCCCTCAGTTGCACTTTTCACATCAGCTTTAGGAACCATAATATTTCATTTGATTACAGGAGCTAAAGTACCTGCTTATCTCGGCTCATCATTTGCATTTATAGCACCAATTATAGCAGCTAAATCACAATTTGGTACAGAGGGAGCTCTTCTAGGAGTAATAACAGTAGGAATAATTTATAGTATAATGTCATTGTTGATAAAGTTGATAGGAACAGAGTTTTTCAGAAAACTATTACCTCCTGTTGTTGTTGGGCCAGTAATTATTACTATCGGTCTCGGTCTGGCTCCAACTGCAAAGGATATGGCATCAGAACATTTATTAGTTGCAGCAGTAACTCTGGCAATAGCCATAGGTTTTAGTGTTTTAGCAAAGGGTATTTTTAAAGTTATTCCAATTTTAATGGGGATTATTGGCGGATACACATTTGCAGCGGTTTTAGGAATAATTGATTTTAGTCCTGTAGCAAATGCCTCCTGGCTTGCTTTCCCAGATTTTACTTTTCCACAGATTGCAGGAAATTTAAAAGCTTTGAGCTTAATAGCTCCAATAGCACTTGTAACAATGGTAGAACATTTAGGGGATGTTGTTGCCTTAGGTACAACAGTAGATAAAGATTATATAGAAAATCCTGGTCTTCATAGAACTTTATTAGGGGATGGAATTGCAACAGCAGTTGCAGGTATTTTTGGAGGACCACCTAATACTACTTATGGAGAGAATATAGGAGTTTTAGCTATAACCAAAGTATATAATCCCTTAATAATAGAAATTACAGCCGTAATAGTTTTCTTAAGCAGTTTTGTTCAAAAACTTGGAATGCTTGTCCATACAATTCCTAATGCTGTAATGGGAGGTATAGTGTTTTTACTTTTCGGAATGATAGCTTCAATAGGTCTAAGAACTCTTATTGAAAACAATGTAAATTTATCGAATAATAGAAATTTAGTTATTATTTCAGTAACACTTGTTATAGGAATTAGTAATCTAACTCTAAGTTTTGGTGGAGTAGAATTTGCTGGAATGGGACTGGCTGCATTAGTGGGGATTATTTTGAATCTGATTTTACCAGAAGATATAAATTCAGACGAAAATAAAGATAATTTTGAAGAAAAAGTTGTTGCAAAAGAAAAGAAAGTAACTGCTTAGTAGTAAAAAATAAAGGTTAATAAAAATGATTAAGATAATGAAAAGAAAAATAGGAGGTAAAAAATGGCTTTAAAACAAAAAGATTTTTTAGGATTGTATAATGTTGAAAGTGAAGATATAAATCAAATTTTAACAACAGCTGAGTCAATGAAAGAAATTTTTACGAGAACAGTTAAAAAAGTTCCTACATTAAGAGGAAAAACAATAGTAAACCTCTTTTTTGAACCAAGCACTAGAACAAAATCATCTTTTGATCTGGCAGCAAAAAGATTAAGTGCAGATGTAATGAGTATTTCGAAATCAACAAGTAGTGTAGCAAAAGGAGAGTCTTTACTGGATACAGCCAAAACAATGGAAGTTATGGGGGCAGATGTAGTAGTAATAAGACATAGTGCTCCTGGAGCTGCAGCTTTTCTGGCTGATAATGTAGAAGCAAGTGTTTTAAATGCTGGTGATGGGGCACATGCCCACCCTACTCAGGGTTTATTGGACCTTTACACAATGAAATCTTACAAAGGAAATTTTGAAAACATGAAAGTACTTATAATTGGAGATATCGCCCACAGTAGAGTTGCAAGATCCAATATCCAGGGATTAAATGCGCTTGGAGCTGAAGTGAGAGTTACTGGTCCAGCAACTTTAATACCAAGAGAAATTGAAAAAATGGGGGTAAAAGTATATAAAAATTTAGATGATGCTCTAGAAGGTGTGGATGTGGTTAATATTTTAAGAATTCAACTTGAACGACAGGAAAGTGGACTTTTTCCATCAATAGGAGAATATCGTAAATTTTATGGAATGAATAAAGAAAGATTGAATAATCTCTCTGATGATGTTTTAATTATGCATCCTGGCCCAATGAATAGAGGAATAGAAATTGAAAGTGCAGTAGCAGATAGTAAACAATCAGTTATTACTGAACAGGTTACAAATGGAGTTGCAGTTAGAATGGCTCTACTTTATCTATTAGCAGGGAGGGAGATAAATGATGAAAATCTTAATTAAAAATGGCCATGTAATTGATACATTAGAAGATATAGATGGGAAATATGATATTTTAATCGAAGATGGAAAAATAAAAAAAATTAGTGAAGAAATTAATTCTACAAATGCTGAGACGATTGATGCTAAAGATAAAATTATTTTTCCAGGTTTAATTGATATGCATACTCATTTACGTGAGCCTGGCTTTGAAGAAAAAGAGACAATAAAAACAGGTTGTGAGGCAGCTGCAGTAGGTGGATTTACGAGAATAGCCTGTATGCCAAATACAAATCCTACAGTTGATAATCCAGCTTCTGTAGAATATATAAAATCAAAAGCAGATGAAGCTGTTATTGAAGTTTTACCAATAGGAAGTATAACTAAAAAAAGAGAAGGAAAAGAGTTAGCTGAACTCGGGTTTCTGGCTGAAGCTGGAGTTAAAGCAGTATCTGATGATGGAAATCCAGTAATGAATGGCGAAATAATGAGAAGAGCAATGGAATATGGAGACAATTTTGGTTTAAAAATAATTAGTCATTGTGAAGACCTCAATTTAGCAAGTGAAGGAGTTATGAATGAAGGTTATTATTCTACAATATTAGGATTAAAGCCAATTCCGGCAGCAGCTGAAGAGACTATGATAGCTCGAGACATAATGTTAGCAGAATTTACAGGAGCTTCTCTTCATATAGCTCATATAAGTACTGAGAGAGGTATGGAACTTGTTGCTGATGCAAAAAAAAGAGGAGTAAATGTTAGTGCTGAAATAACTCCTCATCATTTTTCACTAACAGATGAAGCTGTCAAAAGTTATGATCCAAATACAAAGGTTAATCCTCCTCTTCGAAGTAAAAAAGATGTAGAAGCATTAAAAAAGGGAATAGCTGATGGTAAAATTGATATTATAGCTACTGATCATGCTCCTCACACCTATGAAGATAAACTTGGTGAATTTAATTATGCCGAAAATGGTATTTCCGGTCTGGAAACTGCTCTGGCACTTGTTAATACAAATCTTGTAAAAGAAAAAATCATTAGTTATAAAGATCTAGTTAAGCTTATGTATGAAAAACCTATAGAATTATTTAATCTTGATAAAAAAGGAATTAAAGAGAATAATTCTGCAGATTTGATAGTATTTGACCCTAAAAAAGAATGGGAAGTTAAAACTGAAGATTTTAAATCTAAAGGAAAAAATACACCTTTTTCAGGGAAAAAATTAACTGGCAAAACAGAAATTACCTTTAGTTCTGGAAAATTGGTTTATGATAATAGAGGTGATAAAGCTGAAATCATTTATTGATAATCTAAATGATAAAATTAATGAGACCGACAGCAGGATATGTGTCGGTCTTGATCCTCATCTTGATCTAATACCAGAATTTATAATTGAAAATGCTAAAAGAGAATGTGACAATTCTGAAGAAGCCATTTCTCTGGCAGTTTTGAATTTTAATAAAAATATTATAGATGAAGTTGCTAAGTATACAGCGATTGTTAAACCTCAAATTGCTTTTTATGAAAAAATGGGTTTAAATGGTTTGAAAACCTTAGATAAAACTATTAATTATGCAAAAGAAAAAGGATTACTTGTTCTTCTAGATGCAAAAAGAAATGATATAGGTTCTACTGCCAAAGCATATGCAGAAGCATATCTAAAAAATAAAAATATAGATGCAATTACTATTAATCCTTATTTTGGACTTGATGGAGTTAAGCCATTTTTAAATTATAAAAATAAAGGTGCTTTTGCTCTTGTAAGAACTTCAAACAAAAGTGCTGGAGATGTTCAGGATATAGAAAGTAAAAATGGCAAAAAGATATATGAACACGTAGGAGAACTTGTTAAAGATTGGGGGAAAGATTATTTAGGAGAGTGTGGTTATTCAAATTTAGGTGCAGTGATAGGAGCAACTTATCCCAAAGAATTAAAAAAATTACGTTCATTATTACCTGGTGTTTTTCTTTTGATTCCCGGATACGGTGCACAGGGTGGGGGAGCAGAAGATGTTGTGTATGGATTTGATGAAAATAAAGCAGGTGCAATTATTAACTCTTCAAGAGGTATTATCTTTGCTTATAGAAATAATCAAAAATATAGTGAAAAAGATTTTGCTTTTGCAGCTGGTGAAGCAGCTAAAAATATGAAAGAAGAGGTAAATAATGCTTTAGATAATTATTATAAATAAAACTGAAACGGGGGATGACTTTGAAAATAAAGAGCAATAAAAAAATTGGTCCTAAAATTTATAAAATGCAACTAAAATCCAGTGAAAAAATAAGTGGAAAACCTGGACAGTTTATACATCTAAAAATAAATAGTGATAGTTATGATCCTCTTTTAAGAAGGCCTTTTAGCATCTTTGATTTAAATTCTGAGAAAAATTTATTGACTATTATATATAAAATATGTGGTAAAGGTACACAATTGATGAAAAAATTAAAAAAAGGAGATAAAGTTGAAGTTTTAGAAAGTTTAGGTAATGGTTTTAATCTTAATAAGAAAAATGAAAATATCATTTTACTTGGTGGTGGAATGGGGATTGCCCCTTTATATTTTCTAGCTAAAGAATTAAAAGATAAAAATAACATCAAAGTTTTATTAGGGGCAAATAATCAAAGTGAACTTAATTTTTTGAAAAATAAATTTTCTAAATTAGAAATTGAAGTTTATAATACTACTATGGATGGAAGTTTAGGGTTTAAAGGAACAGTAATTGAACTTTTAAATAATTCTAAAATAAATAAAAATGAAATAGATTATATATATAGTTGTGGACCTACTGAAATGTTAAAAGAACTACAGTTATTAATTAAAAATCAAAACATAGAGGCAGAAGCTTCCCTTGAGGAGAGAATGGGATGTGGTGTAGGAGTTTGTCTATCCTGTACAGTAAAAACTACTAACGGCAATATGAGAGCATGTAAAGAGGGACCGGTTTTTCCTTTGAAAGAAGTGATATTTAATGAGTGAAAATTTGCTTAATACTTCTTTAGGAAAACTAAAATTAAAGAATCCAGTAATTACAGCTTCAGGAACCTTTGGTTTTGGCACAGAATTAAATGACTATTTTCCTGTTTCTGATTTAGGAGCAGTTACTTTAAAAGGGATTACAGTAGAAGAATCTGAAGGTAATGATTTACCTAGAATAGCAGAAACTCCTGCTGGTATTTTAAATTCTATTGGTCTTGAAAATCCAGGAATTAAAAAATTTAAAAAGAATATAATTCCTGAAATTAATAATTTAAAAGTTCCAGTGATTGCTAATATTTCAGGATATTCAATAAATGATTTTAAATATTTAGCTAAAGAATTAGAAAATGAAAAGTCTATTAAGGCAGTAGAAGTTAATGTTTCCTGTCCAAATATAAAGAATGGTGGAATGGCTTTTGGGACAGATAGTGAAATGATATATAAGGTAAGTAAAGAAGTGAGAAAGGTTTATTCTGGTCCAATAATAGTAAAATTAAGTCCTAATGTAACTGATATAGTTGAGATGGGAAAAGCAGCTGTAGAAGGTGGAGCTGATATTATTTCTTTAATTAATACATTGCTGGGTATGGCAATTGATATAGAAAAAAAGAATCCTGTTTTAGCTAATACCTTTGGTGGCCTCTCCGGGCCAGCTATAAAACCAGTAGCTTTAAGAATGGTGTATCAACTTTATAAAAATATAAATGTACCTATTATTGGTATGGGAGGAATTATGACTGGAGAAGATGCAATTGAATTCTTACTAGCAGGAGCATCAGCGGTTGGTGTTGGAACTGCTACATTAAGAGATCCAGATGCTTCTAAAAAAATTATTAATGAAATCAGAAATTATTTAAATCAAAATAATATAAATAGTCTGGAAGAAATTATTGGAAGAGCACATAACTAAAGAGGAGGAATCATTTTGAAACAAAAAGAAATAATAGAATTATTCAAAAAAACTGATGTTATACAAACTGGCCATTTTGAGCTAAGTTCAGGAAGGCATACAGATACTTATTTGCAATGTGCTAAAATTATGCAGTATCCGGAATATACAAATAAGTTGGCAAAAGAAATTGCTGAGTTTTGGACAGAAGAAGATATTGATTTAGTAGTAGGGCCAGCAATTGGTGGGATAATCATTTCATATGCTGTTGCTTCAGTTATGAATCTCAGAAATATTTTTAGTGAAAGAAAAGATGGTAAAATGAAATTTAGAAGGAATCTGGATGTAAAAGAAAATGAAAATGTACTAATTGTTGAAGATGTAGTAACTACCGGGGGATCAGTAAGAGAAGTAATAACTCTTTTAGAAGAATCGAATGCTAATATAGTGGGGATAAGTTCTTTAGTTGATAGGAGTAATGGTGAAGTTGAATTTGACTATCAATTTAAACCACTTGTTAAATTAGAAGTAGATTCCTTTAAGGCAAATAATTGTGAACTTTGTAAAAAAGGTATTCCAATAAATAAACCTGGGAGTAAAAAAATAAAATCTTAAATATCTAAATAGAAATAAATAAAACTAAAAATTTTAGAATTATTAATGTCCTGTAAATTCTTTTTGAATTACAGGACTTATTTTTTTGAAGGATTTTAGCGAAAATTATTGAAATAATAACCTAGAGCATAAATGAAATTTTATAAATTGAAAGGGGAGTTTTAAATGAATAGATCCATAAAATTAAATGAAGATATATACTGGGTAGGTGTTAATGATAGAGAAACTGATATTTTTGAGGCTTTATGGCCATTAGATAAAGGAATTTCATATAACTCATACCTTGTTGTTGATGAAAAAACTGCATTAATAGATACTGTTAAATCAAATTATCATGAATCTTATATTTCCAAAATTGAAGATATTTTAGGAGATAAAAAACTTGACTATTTAGTAATAAATCATATGGAACCTGATCATTCAGGTGATGTTAAAGCAATAAAGGAAAAATATCCAGAATTGAAAATAGTGGCAAATAAAAAAACAGCTAATTTTTTAGATGGTTTTTATAATATTAATGAAGGATTAGAAATAGTTAGTAATGGTGATTCTATAAATCTGGGTAATAGAGAATTAGAATTTTATTTAACTCCTATGGTTCACTGGCCAGAAACAATGATGACTTATGATACTAAAGATAAAGTTCTTTTTTCTGGTGATGCATTTGGTAGTTTTGGGGCACTTAATGGAGGAGTTTTTGATGATGAAATAGACACTGATTATTATGAAGATGAAATTATAAGGTATTTCTCAAATATAGTTGGTAAATACAGTAGAATGGTCCAAAAGGCTTTAGATAAACTTTCTGATCTTACTATTGAAGTTATTGCCTCTACTCATGGCCCTGTCTGGAGAGAAAACCCTGAATATATTATTGATTTTTATGACAGATTAAGCAGCCATAAAACCGAAGATGGGGTTGTAGTTGTTTATGGCTCTATGTATGGCAATACTAAACTTATGGCTGAAAGAATAGCCAGATCAGTAGCTGAAAATGGTGTAGAAAATGTAGTTGTCTATGATGCAGCTAGATCTGATAATTCCTATATGATAAGTGATATCTGGAAATATAAAGGTGTTATAATTGGAAGTTGTGCTTATAATACTAAGGTTTTTCCACCAGTAGAAAGTCTCTTAAGTGCTCTTGATAATAGAAAGTTAAATGATCGTTATTTAGGAATTTTTGGTTCTTATAGTTGGAGTGGTGGAGGAGTTAAAGGTATTCAAAAATTTGCTGATGAAAGTAAATTAGAAATAATAGAACCAATAATTGAAGCTAAACATTCACCTGATAATGATAAATTCCAAAAATGTGATTTGCTTGGTAAAAATATGGCAAAAAAAATAAAATAAGATAATATTCAAAATATTGCAGGATTTATTTCAGATATATAGAATATTTTAATAGACACGATAATTTACTCACTAATCATTAAAAAATTAGTGCTAATAAATCTTAGAAAGGTTGGTGTTAAGCTTGGCAAATTTAAAAAATATTAGAAATGTTTGTTTAGTATCTCATGGAGGGGCGGGCAAAACTACTCTCACAGAAATGATTCTACATAACTCAGGAGAGATAGAAGATGTCGGCACTGTCGAAAATGGAAAAACAAAATCTGATTTTATTCCTGAAGAGAAAGAACATCTTTATTCTATTAATAATTCTTATTTTACATTTAATTGGAATAATAGAGAAGTAAACTTGATTGATACACCTGGTTATGCTGATTTCAAAGGTGAGGTAGTTAGTGCTCTGAATATGGTTGAAGGTGCAGTTTTATTACTAGATGGAACTGCCGGAATTGAGGTAAACACCAATTATGTTTGGAATAAAGCAGTAGAAAATGATCTGGCTCGTTTGGTTTTTATTAATAAAGTTGATGATGAAGGAGCCAATTTTGCTGAGGCATATGAGGAATTAAAAGAAAAATTTGATGATAAATTTGTGCTTTTAAATATTCCTCATTATGAAGATGGAAAATATAAAGGAGTTATAAATTTTCTTACTAAAGAATTTATAAATGTAGATGGAGAAAGTGAAGAAATAACTGATGAAATGTATGAAAAAGTTGAAGATTATAGAATTGAATTTATGGAAAAAGTTGTAGAAGAAGATGACGAATTAATGATGAAATATCTTGAAGATGAAGAAATAAGTGATAAAGAAATGATAAAAGTATTAAAGAAGAGTGTGGGAGAACGCAATATGGTTCCAGTTCTTTCTGGTTCTGCTCTTAAAAATTCAGGAATTAAACTTTTATTAAATGATATAGTTGATATGGTTCCATCTCCAGTTTATGATAAAACTATTAATGGTAAAGATAGAGATGGAAATGAAGTTGAAATAGAAAAATCCGAAGATGGAGATTTAGTAGGTTTTGTTGGTAAAACTATGGTTGACCCTTATATCGGTAAATTGTCAATTTTCAGAATTTTATCAGGGACTTTAGATAAAAATACTGAAGTTTATATTCCCCGTTCTAATGAAACATTTACAACTACTAAATTTTATAAATTAAATGGTTCTGAACAAAAAGAAGTAGAAAAATTAACTGCAGGAGAAATTGGGGCAGTTGCAAAAATTGACGAATTAGAAACTTCTGATACTATCTGTTCTGATGGTCTTGATTTTATACTCCCTGAGTTGGAGTTTCCAGAACCAATGTTAACTCAGGCTGCTATTCCTGATGGAGATGATGAAAAATTATCTTCTGCTTTGAACCGTTATAAACTTGAAGACCCTACTTTTAAAGTTGAATATAATAAAGAAACTAAAGAAATGCTCATAAAAGGTATGGGTACTATTCATTTAGCAGTAATAAATGATATGTGTAAAAGAAAATTTGATGTTGGGTTTAAAACCAAAGATCCTAAGGTAGCTTATAAAGAAACAATACAAAAGAAAACTAAAGTAGAAGAAAGATATAAAAAGCAATCCGGTGGCCGTGGTCAATATGGACATGTATTTCTTAGAATAGAGCCACTTCCTCGAGGTAAAGGTTTTGAATTTGATGAAGAAATTTTTGGAGGAGCGATTCCAAAACAATATATACCAGCTGTTGAAAAAGGAGTACAAGGAGCTATGGAAGAAGGAGCTCTTGCTCATTATCCAGTAGTAGATGTGAAAGTAGTTGTTTATGATGGTTCATATCATGATGTTGATTCATCAGAAATGGCTTTTAAAATAGCATCTTCTAAGGCATTTAGAAAGGGAATGCAGAAAGCTAAGCCAGTATTACTTGAACCTATTATGAAAGTTCAGGTAACTGTTCCTCAAGATTATATGGGAGATATTATGGGAGATTTAAATTCAAGAAGAGGTAGAATTCTTGGAATGGATCCTCAGAATGGAAAGCAAATAATTAATGCTGAAGTTCCTCAGTCTGAAATGTTTACCTATACTACTGAATTGAAATCAATTACTGGTGGATATGGCAGTTTTGATATGGAATTTTCACATTTTGCAAAAGTTCCTCATGATGAAGCTGAAGAAATTATTACTCAGAAAAAACAGGAAGAAGAAGCAAGTTAAATAAAAAATTAAAATTCATAGCTACATGAAAATAGATTAAATAAACAGGCCACTCTATGTGGTCTGTTTTTAATTGGACTATTACTCCCTTTAACTGGTATAATAAATATGATGAAATTTATTATTTGAAAAATATTGGAGGAGTGAATAAAATGGATGAAAATAGTCTGGAATATTTAAAAGAGTTTATTTTATTTTCTGAATTAAATAATAGACAGTTAACAGAAATAAGTGAATTAATAAAAACTAAAACTTATCCAGCTGGATATACTTTATTTCAAGAAGGTGATAGAGGTGAAAGAGTTTTCTTTTTAAAAAAAGGAAAAGTTAAAGTTATGAAAACTAAAATGGATGGTAGTGTTCAAATTTTAGAAATACTTCAGCCAGGAGATGTTTTTGGAGAAGTAGTTTTATTTGGTATTGGTAAATACCCGGCTTCTGCAAGGACATTAGAAGATATTAAGGTTGATTTTTTGTATAAAGATGATTTTAAAACTTATTTTAATAAAAATCCTCAGATCGGCTGGGGGATGCTTAAAGTTATGGCTCAAAAGTTAGCTAAAGCGCAACATAGAATTGAAAATTTAGGTTTGAGAAATACTAAAGGTAGAATAGCAAGATTAATAATGGATATGATAAAAGATTTTGGAAATAAACAGGATGAATTTATTTTGGATATAAGTCAAAAGGATTTAGCAAATTTTATTGGAACTTCAAGAGAAACTGTAAGTAGAACTTTAAGTGAATTTCGCAAAAATAATTTAGTCGAAATGACAGATTCAAAATTAATAGTTAAAGATTTAGAGGGGTTAAAAAAGTATTTATAGGAGGATGAAAATTGACATTAATTATTTTATCGATTTCGGTTATTTTAATAACTCTCCCTTTTTACTTTCCTGATTTATTTTTTTTAAGTTTCTTTTCTTTTATTCCTATTCTTGTAATCATTAAAAAATCTAATCTAAAAAAATCGTTTTTTTCAGGTTGGTTATTTGGAATAATATATATATCTATTAGTAGTTACTGGTTATTTTATCCATTACATAATTTTAGTGGTTTAAATATTATTTTTATTATAATTTTACTTTTTATACTTTTTGCTTTAATTGCTGTATTTTATGGTATCTGGGCTTATTTATTAAAAATTATTGGAGTTGGAGCTGTAAGAGTTGCATTAAGTTGGACAGCTATTGAATTTTTACGTTATAAATTAATGTCTTATTTTCCGGTGGTTTATTTAGGTTATACTCAATCTTCTTTTAAAACTTTATTACAATGGGCGGATATTGGGGGAGTATTTTTAATTTCATTTCTTGTTGTTTTGATAAATGGTTATATTTTTAAATTTTTAATAAATAAAGATAAAAAATATTTAGTTCCTATATTAGTTATAATTTTAATAGTTGGAAGTTATGGAATATACAAAATAAATTTCAGTTATAATAAAAATACTGAAGAAAAATTTTCCGTAGGGATTATTCAGACAAATATAGCTCAATCAGAAAAATGGAAGTCTGCTAATATTGAAAAAAATATAGATAATATCTTTTCTTCAGCAAATAACATAAATGATGTAAAACTTTTTATAACTCCAGAAACTTCTCTAACATTTGATATAATAAGAAATGAATATTATAGAAATCAAGTTTTAGATAAATTGAAAGAATTTAATAGTTATTTTCAATTTGGAGCACAGGCTATCAAGGAAGACCCTGATTTTAAATATAATAGTAGTTTTTTATTTTCACCTGAAGGAAAAGTAATTGCGCGTTATAATAAAAATAGACTGGTAGTTTTTGGGGAAAAGATCCCATTTAATAAACTGGTAAATATTATAACTAATAAACGATGGCATTCTTTAGCAGCAGGTGAAAAAAATAATTTATTTGAAATAGAAAATATAAAATGGAAAAATCTTATTTGTTCTGAGATATTTTATCCTCTTTTAAATAATGATTTAAAAGAATTTGATTTTATAGTAAATCAATCTAATGAAGCCTGGTTTAATAGCGGACTACAACAACAAATGTGGGCAGCAGCAATTTTTAGAGCTGTAGAAAGCAGAAAAACAGTAGTTAAATCAGGAAATAGATCTGTAAGTGGGGTGATTTTACCTTCAGGAAAAATAGAAAAAATGAAACCATTAGATGATGTTAAAGAAATGAGGGCTGATATAGTCTTAAATAAAGTTAACACTTTTTATATTCAAAATGGGAATTATATTGGATATATATCTTTGATAGTTGTGTTAATATTATCGATAATTAATTTAATAAAAAGAATAAATAAAAGTAAAGAGGAAATGAGGAGTGAAGTAAATGAAAGAAAAGAGAAATAGTGTTAAAGAAGACTATCATGGGAATTTAATTGAAGATGAATTTCGCTGGTTGGAAGATGATAATTCTGTTGAAACTAAAAAATGGATTAAAAATGAGTTAGAGTTAAGTGAGGATTATTTTAAAAATTTAAATAATTATCAAGAAGTTGAAAAAAGAATAAGTGAGTTGATGGATTATGATGAATATAGTTTTCCTAAAATAAATAATAATAATTTATATTATTTTAAAAGAGAAGGTTTAAAAGATCAGCCTTATTTAGATCAATTTTGTCTTCATAAAAAAGAAGAAAAAATATTAATTGATCAAAATGAATTTAGTGAAGATGGAACAATTGCAATTACAAATTTCTTTCCAGATGATAACGATGATTTTATTGCATATACTCTAGCTGAAAGTGGTAGTGATAGACAGGAGATATTTGTATATGATAATCAAAAAAAAGAGACATTAAAAGATAAACTAAAGTGGGTAAAGTTTAGCAATATTAGCTGGGATTCTTATAATAATGGTTTTTATTATACTCGTTTTCCAGAAGTAGGTACTGTTCCAAAAGAAGATGAAAATAATTATTGTAAAGTTTACTGGCATAAATTAGGAAATCATCAGGAGAATGATAAACTTGTTTATAAAGATGATAAAAGAAAAGAATTAAACTATAGACCGATTTTAACAGATGACAAAAAATATTTAATTTTGTCTGTTAGTAAAGGTACTTCTCCTAAAAATGGTATCTATTATCGTAAAGCCAGTAAAGAAAAGGAATTTGTAAAATTATTTGAGGTTATGGATGCAGAATATAATTTTATAGGAAGTAAAGAAGAAAAATTTTATTTTAAAACAGATAAAAATGCTGAAAAAGGAAAAATAATTTCTTTTGATATAAAAAGTAATAAAATAAAAGATGTTATTTCTGAAAAAGATGAAATATTGGAAAAATCCGTGTTTTTAAAAAACAAAATTTTTACTGTGTATTTAGATGATGCTTCTAATATAATCAAAGTTTATAATAATAAGGGAAAAATAATTAACAATCATAAGGAACAAATCCCTGTTACTATTGACCAGATAAATAAAGATAGTAATAATTCAAAAATAGTTTTTATTATTCAATCCTACCTTAAGGCACCTACTATATATTTATATGATGGGAATAAAAACAAATTTAAATTAATTAGAGAAACGAAGTTTGATTTTGATTTTGAAAATTATCTTTCTAAAAAATATTTTTATAAATCTAAAGATGGAACAAAAATTCCTATAATTGTAAATCATAAAAAAGATTTAATAAAAGATAATAATAATAAAACTTTATTATATGGTTATGGTGGATTTAATATTAATATGACACCTGTTTTTTCTCCAACTACTTTATTTTGGCTTGAAAAAGGTGGTGTATATGCTGTAGCTAATCTTCGAGGTGGCGGAGAATATGGTAGGAAATGGCATGAAGAAGGTATGCTTGATAAAAAACAAAATGTTTTTGATGATTTTATTTCTGCAGGTGAATGGCTAATTTCTAAAAACTATACTAATAGTAAAAAGTTAGCTATCTGGGGAAGAAGCAATGGGGGCTTGTTAGTTACTGCTGTTATGGTTCAACGTCCTGATCTTTTTGGAGCAGTGATTGCAAATGTTCCTGTAACTGATATGTTAAGGTATCATAAATTTACAGTAGGTAGTTATTGGATACCTGAATACGGGGATCCTGATAAAAAAGAAGATTTTAAATATCTTTATAAATATTCTCCCCTTCATAACTTAGAAAAAGGTGAAGAATATCCTTCAGTAATTGTTGCTACTGGTGATACAGATGATAGAGTGGTTCCTCTTCATTCTCGAAAATTTTTGGCAGCTTTAAAAGATGCAGATGAAGGAAATAAAATAAATTTATTTAGAATGGAAAATAAGGCAGGCCATGGATTTGGTAAGCCTACCTCTAAGATAATTGAAGAAAGAAGAGATTTTTATAGTTTTCTTTTTAATGAACTTAAATAATTGTTATTTTTTGTTTTTGGCGTTTTTACTCAGTTTTTTAACAAGCTCTTTATCAGGGTCAGCATATAAAGTTTGATAATCATCATAATAAACAAGGCCTGGCTTAGCTCCTTTAGGTTTATTTACATTTTTAACAGCAGTAAAGTCAATTGGTACATTTGTTGACATTTTACCTTTACTGAAATAAGCTGCTAGCTGGGCTGCTTCCTTTATTGTTTTTTCCGGGATTTCATCATTTGTATGATTTCTAATAATAACATGAGAACCAGGAATTTTTTTAGTATGAACCCAGATATCATGGTCATTTGCTTTCTTTTTAGTTAAATAATCATTTTGTTTGTTATTTCTGCCAACTAATATGTCATAACCCTGAGAAGATTTAAATCTTCTGGGAGGAAGTGCTTTATTTTCTTTACTTCCCTGTTTTTGTTTTTGGATATAGCCTTCTTCCCTAAGTTCTTTTTCAATTTCCATTAGATCATCTTCATTATCACCCTGTTCAATATTTAGTTGAACCTGTTCTAAATATCTTTCTTCATGACGGAATTTTCCTAATTCTCTCTTAAGATGATTATAACTTTTTTTAGCTTTTTCATACTTTTTAAAATATTTTTGGGCATTTTCTGCAGGAGATTTTTTAGGGTCAAGATCAATTTCTATTTCTTGTTGTTCAGGGTCAAAATAATCTGTTAAAATAACATTTTTTTGACCTTTTTCAATTTGATAAATATTTGATTTTATTAATTCTCCCATTTTTTTATATTTATCTGCATTTTTACTTTCTTTAATTTTTCCTCTTAGTTCTCTCTGTTTTTTACGGTTTTTTTCTAAAAAATTATCAACAATATCATTTAATCTTTTTTGTAACTTAATAAATTCTCTTTTTTGGATATGATTTCGATAAAAATAATCAAATAAATCACCAGTAGTGTCAAAATGTTTGGTTTTTAAATCATTTATATATTTTAATTCAAATGCAGAAGTATAATCAATAAGAGTATCCTCATTAATACCAACTGTAGGATTAAAATCTCCATTTTTAACTTTATTAAAGATTTCAGCAAAACTTTCCCAGATAGAATCTAATTCTCTGTCAGTTAATTCATGATAATGTTTTTCATAATCTATATTAGCTCTATAAACTATCTCTTTAGCTATATTTGGTCCTATTCCCCGGAAATTATACATTATAGCTTTATAACAATATTTTCTGAAATCAGCTGGTATTTTTTCAAAAAAATCATTTTTATTTACTTTTAGAGGATTTAGTTTATCCTGTGGGGGAGGTGCCTGATATTCAATCCCTGGATATAGCTGTCTTTCTTTATTCTTTTTTTCTCCAACTCTTTTCATAGCATCAAGTACTTTATTATTTTCATCTACTAAAATTATATTACTATACCTTCCCATAATTTCTAAAATCAATGTGCATATTTTACCACCTTTATCAATTTTCATATAAAGAACTCTTTCAAATTCAGGTTGAGTTATTTCAACTATATTACCATTAGTTAAATATTTTCTTAAAATCATACAAAAATCAGGGGGATGAGAAGGATGATCAAATTTCAAGTCTGTTAAATGAACTCTTGAGCCTTCCGGATCTATTGAAATAAGGATTTTTAAACTTTCACCTGGTTGTCTAATATCTATGGTTAATAGTTTATTTTCCATCTGATATATTTTGTTTACTCTACTTCCAATTATTTTGTTTTCCAAATCATATTTACAATTATTTAATAAAACTCCATCAATAGCCATTTTATCACCTCTTACTTCCTTATTATTTTGGCTTAAGTATAAGTATAAAAAAAAATTAACTATTAGTCAATGGAAGAAGAAAATAACTTTTATTCTCAATCCTTGTCAAATGGCCTATACTGTGATATTATAATTTAAAGTAGGAGTTTTTCAAACTGTTAGTAATATAGGGGGAAGATATAAATGAATGTAAATTTGATAAATATTGGGTTTGGAAATATTGTTGCTGGAAATAGAGTGATTGCAGTAGTAAGTCCAGAGTCAGCTCCAATAAAAAGAATTGTCCAGGAAGCAAGAGAAAGAGGAATGTTAATTGATGCTACTTATGGACGTAGAACAAGAGCAGTTATTATAACAGATAGTGATCATGTAGTATTATCTGCCATTCAACCAGAAACAGTTTCCCATAGATTAGATGATGATAAAGAATAAAGGAGGTGCTCTTATGAGCAAAGGAATATTATTTGTTCTTTCAGGGCCCTCTGGAGTCGGTAAGGGAACTGTATTGGACGCTTTAATGGAAGATTTCTCTGGTGTTGAATATTCTGTTTCTGCTACCACAAGGGAAAGACGTCCTGGAGAAGTAGATGGTGATGATTATTTTTTTATTTCTGAAGAAAGATTTAAAGAATTAGAAAAAAATGATAAATTTATTGAAAGTGCAAAAGTACATAATAATTATTATGGTACTCCTAAAAAGTATGTTGATAGAACTTTAGCTGAAGGTAAAGATATAATCTTAGAAATAGATATCCAGGGAGCAAAACAGGTAAAAGAAAAATATCCTAATGCAGTTTTTATTTTTTTAAAACCACCTTCAATTGAAGAATTAAAAAACAGATTGCAAAAAAGAGATACTGAAAATGATAAAAATAAAAAAGTGCGTTTAAAAAATGCTAAATCTGAGATAAAAGAAATTGATGAATATGATTATACTATTTTAAATGATGAAGTTGAAAATGCAGTTAGGGAATTAAAAAGAGTTATTTTAAAAGAACAAACTAAAAAAAGGAGTTGATTTAAGTGGTTACAGATGTAACAGTAGAATCTTTAAAAGAAAAAGCTGATAGTACTTATACGTTAATAATACTTGCAGCTAAAAGGGCGAGACATTTAAATTTAGGAGGTCAGGAATTACTTGATGAATATAAAGGGGTAAAACCTGTTTCCAAAAGTTTAGAGGAAATTCAAAAAGGAAAAATAACTTATAAAAAAAATAGTGCCAATAGTATTAAATAAATTGTAAAAGTACTAATTGGAGGCATAAAAATGGATAAAAATATAGTTTTAGGAATTAGTGGTGGAATAGCAGCTTATAAAATGGTTGAAGTAGCAAGTCGACTGATTAAATTAGGGGCAAATGTGGATGTGATTATGACAGAATCTGCAACTGAATTTGTAAGACCTCTTACTTTTAGGTCAATAACTCATAGACCTGTTGAAAGTAATTTATTTAGTCCTCCAGATAGTTTTGAAGTTAAACATATTTCTCTTGCTAAAAAAGCAGATATATTTATGATTGCTCCAGCCACTGCTAATATTATAGGTAAAATTGCTAATGGAATTGCTGATGATTTACTAACAACAATTATTATGGCCACGCAGGCCCCTGTACTAATTTCACCGGCAATGAATGTTAATATGTATAATAACCCAATAGTACAGGAAAATATGGAGTATTTAAAGGAAAAAGATTATAGAATTATAACTCCACCAGCCGGTTATTTAGCCTGTGGTGATGTAGGAGAAGGTAGATTACCTGAACCAGATCAACTTGTAGAAAATATAAAAAAAGAGCTTACAAAAAAAGATTTTAAAAATAAGAAAATATTAATAACTGCTGGCCCAACTAGAGAGGCTATTGATCCAGTGCGTTTTATTTCAAATTATTCAAGTGGGAAAATGGGATATGAATTAGCTAGAATGGCAAGTTATAGAGGAGCAGATGTAACTTTAGTTAGTGGACCCAGTCAGCTCGAAAAACCTTTAGGAGTAAATTTAATTAATGTAAAAACAGCAGAAGAAATGAATAAGGCAGTAAATGATATAGCTAAAGAACAGGATATTATTATTAAAGCTGCTGCTGTTTCTGATTTAAAACCTAAAAATTATAATAAAAATAAACTTAAAAAACAGGATGATAAAATAACAAGTATAGAAGTTGAATCTACTCCTGATATTTTAGCAGAATTAGGCAAAAACAAACCTGAAGATCAGATTTTAGTTGGATTTGCTGCTGAAAGTGAATATATTATAAAAAATTCCTTACGTAAATTAAAAGAAAAAAATCTTGATATGATAATTGCAAATGATATAACAAGAGATGATGCTGGTTTTCAAAGTGATAAAAATGAAGTAGAAATATTGACTAAAAATACACAAAAATCCTTAACTCTCATGGAGAAAATAGAAATAGCAGATACCATTTTGGATAATATAAAAAATCTATAATTTTGAAATTTGGACCAGGTGGAAGTTCCGCCTGGTTTTTGCATATCTTATTGTTTAATATAATTTAAAAGAAGGAAAATTATTAATAATAGATAAATAGTTATAATAGGGATAAATTCTAGGAGGTGACTTAATAAATTAATCCAATTGCCTTTAAAATTGGTTTTTTATCTGTTCGGTGGTATGGCATTTTAATTGGAAGTGCGGTTTTAATTGGGTTTTTTCTAGTAATAAAAGAAAGTAGAAAAAAAGGAATAGATGAAGAATTTTTTTATGATTTTATAATATATGGTCTTCCAGGAGCAATCATTGGTGCACGATTATATTATGTTATATTTAACTGGTCTTATTATAAAAATGATTTTTCAGCTATTTTGAATATAAGACAGGGTGGATTGGCTATTCATGGAGCTATTATAGCTGGTATAATTATAATTTGGATTTTAGTAAAAAAATATAAAGTAAATTTTTGGGAAGTTGTAGATATTATTGCTCCTTCACTGATTTTAGGTCAGGCTATTGGTAGGTGGGGTAATTTCATTAATCAAGAAGCTTATGGTAAAATTGTTAGTTCAGATTATATTAATAAATTTCCTGATTTTATAAAACATCAAATGTTTATAGAAGGTTATTATAGACAACCAACATTTTTATATGAATCTATCTGGAATATATTAGTATTTGGTATTCTTATATTTCTGAGACGAAGAAAGTTTATTAAAAATGGGGATATATTTGCTCTATATTTAATTTTATATTCAGCTGGAAGATTTGTTATTGAAAAAATGAGGACTGATAGTTTATTATTTGAAGGTATTATGGTAGCAAGATTAATTAGTATATTTTTAATAATTTTAGGTATAACAGTAATTTTTTTAAGACATAGAAAGGGGACTAATTAGATGTTAAGTAAAAGTATTATTGATGATGTAATATCTGCTTCTCTTTCAACTGGAGGAGATTTTGCTGAAGTATTTGTAGAAAATAAAAAAAATAATAAAATTAGAATGCTTAGTGGAAAAATAGATGAAGCTAATTCAGGAAGAGATTATGGTCTAGGAATTAGAATTTTTGAAGGAACAAATGTAATTTATGCTTATACTAATAATGATAGTTATGATAATCTTATTAAAGTTGCCAGGAAAGCTGCAGCTGCTTTAAAAGGAAAAGGAAATCAAAAAAAGTTAAATTTTAACGAAACGAATATTAATAATAAACATAAAATAAAAATTTATCCTGATCAAAAAACACAAATGGATAAAGTAGATATTATGAATAAAGCACATAGTTATGCAGATAATTATTCAGATTTGATTTCACAGGTAGTTGTCAATTATTTTGATATAGATCAGGATGTTCTTATTGCAAATTCTGAAGGTTTATTTGTTAAAGATAGAAGAGTTAGATCCAGGATAATGATTTCAGCAATAGCTACTAAAAATGGTGAAAAACAAACAGGTTTTTATGGTCCGGGAGCTCATCAAGGATTTGAGTTTTTAAAAAATATTGATATAGAAGATTATGCAAAAGAAGCTGCTCGTACTGCTGTAACTATGGTAGAAGCTGATTATGCCCCAAGTGCCAAAATGCCTGTTATTATTGATAATGAATTTGGTGGTGTGATTTTTCATGAGGCATGTGGCCATGGATTGGAAGCTACCTCAGTTGCAAAAAACAATTCTGTATTTGCCAATAAAATCGGGGAAAAGGTTGCAAGTGAATTAGTAACTGCTATTGATGATGGCACAATTCCTAATGGATGGGGCTCTCAGAATATTGATGATGAAGGCCATCCTATGCAAAAAAATATTTTAATAGAAAATGGTATTTTAAAAGGTTATATGATAGATAAATTAAATGGTAGAAGAATGAATATGGAAGCAACCGGCTCTTCCAGGAGGCAATCTTATAAATATGCTCCGACTTCTAGAATGACTAATACTTATATTGCTAATGGTGATTCTAGTAAAGATGAAATTATCTCCAATACTGAATATGGTTTATATGCAAAATATTTAGGTGGAGGTTCTGTAGATCCTGCAACTGGAGAATTTAATTTTAATGTTAGAGAAGGGTATATAGTTAGAGACGGAGAAATAGCTGAACCAGTTAGAGGGGCCACTTTAATTGGAAAAGGTTCTGAAATACTTAAAAATATTGATATGGTAGGAGATAATTTAGCTTTAGCAGAAGGTATGTGTGGTTCAATCAGTGGATCAGTTCCTGCCGGTTTAGGACAACCTATATTAAGAGTTTCAGAATTAACTGTTGGTGGAAGAAAGGGGAATGAATAATGAAATTAAAAGAATTTAAAGAAAAATTATTTAATAAAGCAAAAAAATATGGTTTTAAAGATATAGAAATATTTATAAATGAATCTGAGAGTTTTGATCTTAGGGTATTTGAACAGGATATTGATCATTATTCTATAAATGAAGATGAAGGTCTTTCCTTTCGAGGGATATATAAAGATAAAATGGGATATGCTTATACTGAAAAATTGGATGAAGAAGCTATAGATATGTTAATAGAAACTGCCAGCCAGAATGCACAAATAATAGATAAAAAAGAAGAGGAAGAAATTTTCACAGGTTCTGATAATTACAAAAAACTGGAATTATATAATAATGAACTTACAAAAATTGAGCCTGAAGAAAAAATTGAGCTATTAAAATCATTAGAAAAATATGCTTTAGAAGCTGATGACAGAATAGAATCAGTAAATAGATGTTTATATTCTGATATGGAATTTAATCAAAAAATTAAAAATTCCAATAAATTAGACCTATCTTTTAAAAATAATATTTCCTATCTTTATATTTCCGTAATTGCTAAAGAGGATGATGATGTTCGCTCAGCAGGCAAATTTCAGATAACTCATGATTTTTCTGAATTTAATCCTAAAAAAATTGCTCTTGAAGCTGTAGAAGAAGCTACTTCACTTTTGGGAGCAACTACTATAAAATCAGGTTCTTATCCAGTGATTTTAAGAAATGATATTGCAGCTAAAATTTTGGCAACTTTTAGTTCCACATTTTCTGCAGAAAATGTCCAAAAAGGACTTTCATTATTTGTTAATAAACTTGGTGAAAAAGTTGCAGCAGATAATTTTAACTTAATTGATGATCCATTTTTAGAAGATGGTTTTAATTCCAGACCATTTGATGGTGAAGGTGTAGCTACCAGAAAGAAAAATATAATAGAAAAAGGAAAATTAACTACATATCTTCATAATCTTAAAACTGCCAGAAAAGATGGAGTAGAAACTACTGCTAATGCCTATAGGAGTTCACATAAATCTTCAGTAGATATCGCTCCAACTAATATGTATATAGCTAAAGGAAAAAAATCTTATAAAGAGTTAATTCAATCAATTGATGAAGGGTTAATAATTATTTCAGTACAGGGTCTACATTCAGGAGCTAATAGTATATCAGGTGATTTTTCTTTAGGAGCTTCTGGTTATTATATTAAAAATGGTGAAATAAAACGCCCTGTAGAACAAATAACCATTTCCGGTAATTTTATGGAAATGCTTAAAGACATTGAAACAATAGCAGATGATTTGAAAATGGATTTACCTGGGAGAGGTCATTTTGGATCTCCATCAATAAAGATTAAAGCTCTAGATATTGCCGGTGAGTAAAATTGACATAAAAATAGCAATATGCTAAACTATATATATTAGATAAATGCTTAAATAATGCTAAAATATAGAAAAAATGGTTGTTTTTTTTGCTTGAATTTATAAAATTACAAAGTAATAAAAAAGGGTGATATAGATGACAAAAAGCTATCTTTTTACTTCAGAATCAGTAACTGAAGGTCATCCAGATAAAGTTGCTGATCAAATTTCTGATGCAGTACTTGATGCTGTTTTAGAAAAAGATCCTGATGCTAGAGTAGCCTGTGAAACTTTTGTAACTACAGGTCTTGTGCTTGTTTCAGGTGAAATTTCTACTGATTGTTATGTAGATATTACCGATATTGCAAGACAAACAATTTTAGATATTGGTTATAATAGAGCTAAGTTTGGTTTTGATGGAGAGACCTGTGGTGTTTTAACAGCATTAGATGAACAGTCAAGTGATATTGCTCAGGGAGTAGATAAGGCTTTAGAAGTTAGAGAAAGTGAAAATAGAAATAATGGAGAATTAGGTGCTGGTGATCAGGGAATAATGTTTGGCTATGCCTGTAATGAAACTCCAGAACTTATGCCTTTACCTATAACTCTTGCTCATAAATTGGCAAAAAGACTGGCAGAGGTTAGAAAGAAAAAAATAATACCGTATTTAAGACCTGATGGTAAAACTCAGGTTACTGTAGAATATATTGATGATATGCCGGTTAGAGTGGATAAAGTTTTAATTTCTGCACAACATCATCCAGATATTGGATATAAACAAATTGAAAAGGATATAAAAAAATATGTTATTGAAAATATAATTTCAGATGATTTAATAGATGAAAACACCAAAGTTTTGATTAATCCAACTGGTAGATTTGTTATTGGTGGCCCTCAGGGTGATAGTGGTTTAACTGGTAGAAAAATAATTGTTGATACATATGGAGGGACAGCCAGACATGGTGGTGGAGCTTTTTCTGGAAAAGATCCTACAAAAGTAGACCGTTCTGCAACATATGCTGCCCGCTATGTGGCTAAAAATATTGTAGCTGCGGGACTTGCAGACCGATGTGAAGTTCAATTATCATATGCAATTGGTGTAGCTGAACCACTTTCAATTTTAGTAGAAACCTTTGGAACAGGTAAAATTTCAGAAGAAAATCTGGTAAAACTAATAAAAGATAATTTTGATTTAAGACCGAAAAAAATTATAGAAAATCTTAATCTCAAAAATCCAATTTATAAAAAAACAGCTAAATATGGACATTTTGGAAGATTAGATTTGGACCTGCCCTGGGAAAAGACAGATAAGAGTAATGAACTCAAAAAGCAGGCAGAAAAAATGTAAATTTAATACCGGAAGATTTTACTTCCGGTATTTGTGTATGAGGTGAGTTTATGCCAAAAGCTAAAACAATTGATAAAAAAACGATTATAAAAGGTTTAAGGTTTACAGTAATTGTAAGTCTTATCTTTTCAGCTGCAATTATATTTTTCACTATAGATTTAGAAGCTCTTGATAAATTAATTGACAAAATAAAATATAGATATTTATTATATATGTTATTGGTGATGATGACTAATTGGCTATTTGCAGGCCTGAGGTTACAATTATTAGTTAAGACCATCGGAGATACTATATCTCTTTTAGATAGTATAGTAGTTTACCTTGGAGGTTCATTTGTATCTTTTGTTACTCCTTTTGCATCAGGCGGAGGACCATATCAGGTTTATTTTTTGCATAAAAAAGGAGTAAATGTTGGAAAATCATCAACAGTAATTGTAATTCAGTTTGTCTTAAGATTATTTTTCTTTGGTACTTTAACTCCGATATTTTTCCTATTTTTTAATAACAAAATATCTGCTGGTGCTGTTCCCAATTATATTTTTTATCTTGCTTTTGGGGTGGGAATGCTTATTTCTGCAGGAATAATAATATTAACTTTGATACCTGAAGTTATGGACAAATTACTTTCTGCTATTTTAAGTATTAATAAATTAAATAAGTTTTTAAAAAATAATTATAAAGCCAAAAAATATTTAGTTAAAGCAAGAAGTGAATTACATGAATTTAGAGATTCACTTTTGATTTTAAGTAAAAATAAATTCAGTTTATTTGTTGCTTCTATATATACAATAATTTATTGGTCTTTGATGTTTTTGATTATGCCTCTTATTTTAAAAGGAATGGGACTTGAGCCTAATTTTTTCAAAGCATATATTATGCAGACTATCATTTATTTAATCTTACCATATATGCCAACTCCAGGAGCAAGTGGTATTGCTGAGTTAGGATTTGCTTCATTATTTATTGCCTTTATTCCAAAAAGTATATTAGGGATTGTAACTTTTGGCTGGAGATTATATACATTTTATTTAATACTACTTGTTGGTGGATTTATTGCTATTTATGAAATAAATAGAAAAACTGGTGATGAAAATAATGATTAAATATGCTAAAGTAGTAGTAGATGTTCCTTTTACAGAAAGAAATAAATTTTTCGATTATAAAATTCCTGATTTTTTGTTAAATAAAATTGGGATAGGCAATTTAGTATTAGTTCCATTTGGGAAAAGAAGTATAAAAGCTTTTGTAATTTCTATAAAAGATAAAGTAGAAATTTCTGATAATAAAATTAAAAATATAAAAAAGTTGTATAAAAAAGAAAGATTTTTTAATAAAAAAGATTTGAAATTATATCAGTGGATGGCAGATTATTATAGTTTGAATTTGATTTCTGTGATAAGAGCAGCTGTCCCTGCTGGAGTATTTAATAATAACATAAGTAAAAAAAGAAAGAAGTATATTAGTTTAAATTCTGAAATAAAAGAAATAAAAAAGGTGATTAAAAATATAGAAAATAAAGCTCCTAAACAAAAAGAAGTTCTTAAAGTACTTTTGAAAAATCAAAATTCTGATTATACCAAAACTGAATTAGCTAAAAAAGCAGAAACTTATCCCGGGACAGTTAATCGATTAATAAAAAAAGGGTATATAAAATCAGAGGAAAAAATAGAGCGAAGAAAGCCTTTCCTGGAAAAAAAGGAAGAGGAAAAAGAAAGTTTTGAAGCTAATTATTATCAACAAAAAGCAATTGATATAATTGAGGAAAATATTTTAAATTCAGATACTTCCAAAAGTTATTTATTACATGGAGTTACTGGTAGTGGAAAAACTGAAGTATATTTACAACTGGTAGAAAAAATTTTGAATAAAAAACAGGGAGCTATTATTTTAGTCCCGGAAATTTCTTTGGCTCCTGTTATGGTAAGAAGATTTTATAGTAGATTTGGAGACAAAATAGCTGTATTGCATAGTAATCTTTCAACAGGTGAAAGATATGATGAATGGTTAAGATTAAAAAACGGTGAAGCTCAGATAGCTATAGGAGCGCGTTCTGCAATATTTGCACCTATTAAAAATTTAGGAATTATTATTATTGATGAAGAACATGAAAATTCATATAAACAGAGTTCGTATCCCTATTATCATGCTCGTGAAGTAGGTGTAAAAAGAGCTAAAATTAATGGTATTCCTTTGGTTTTAGGAAGTGCTACCCCTTCTTTAAAAAGCTATTATTTAGCTCAAAAGAAATATTTTAAATATTTATCTTTACCAGAGAGAATAAATAAAAGAGATTTGCCTCCAGTTAATATTATTGATATGAGAGATGAAATGAAAGAAGGTAATTTATCAATATTCAGTCAAAAATTAAAAAATAATATTGAAAAAGCTTTGACTAGAAATGAACAAATTCTATTATTTCTAAATAGAAGAGGTTATTCTAGTTTTGCACTATGTAGGGAATGTGGACATGTTCTAAGATGTGAAAATTGTGATATTTCACTTACCTATCATGATAAGGAAAATTTATTAAAATGTCATTACTGTGATTATCATAGAGAAATACCAAGATTTTGTCCTGAATGTGGTAGTGAATATATTAAAAAATTTGGAATTGGTACTGAAAAATTAGAAGAAGAAGTTAAAAAATATTTTCCTGAAGCTGAAGTAGATAGAATGGATATTGATACTACTACTCAAAAAGGATCTCATAGAAAAATTTTAAATAGATTGGAAAATAATAAAACAGATATTTTAATTGGAACCCAAATGATTACTAAAGGACATGATTATCCTGGAATTTCAGTTGTTGGAGTTATTACTGCTGATACTATTTTAAATTTACCTGATTTTAGATCAGCTGAAAGAACTTTTCAATTAATTACTCAAGTTGCCGGTAGAACAGGTAGGGGTGACATTAATGGAGAAGTTATAGTTCAGACATATACTCCAGGTCATTATAGTATTCAGGCAGCTCGAAAACATGATTATCAAAAATTTTATAAAAAAGAAGTTGCACTAAGAAAACAATTGAATTATCCCCCTTTTACTAAATTAGTTAATATAATAGTTGAGGGAGAAAATAATGATGAAGTTATTAAAGCTGCAAATGATTTAGGTAGTTTTTTTGATAGTTATCAGGCTGAAATTTTAGAATTGTTAGGTCCTTCTCCAGCCCCTATTGAAAAATTAAGAGGGAAATATCGCTGGCAGATAATACTAAAATTTTCTAAATATAAAGAACGAAAATACCTATTAAAAGAAATAAGGGAAAACTTTTTACCTTATAAAGTGAAAAGTGTTAAGTTTAACATTGATGTGGATCCTATTTCAATGTTATAATTATAGAAGGTAAATAAAGATTAAACAGGAGGTAATCAAAATGGCATTGATGAATATTCGTAAGATTGGGGATCCTGTTTTGCGAAGTAAAACAAAAGAAGTAAAAAATATAAATCAAAAAACAATAGATTTAATAGAAAATATGACAGATACAATGTATGAAGCAGATGGAATTGGTCTGGCTGCACCACAGGTAGGTGTCTTACAGAGATTATTTATTGTAGATGTAGGTAATGGATTAAGAGAGGTTATAAATCCAAAAATCATAGAAAAAAATGGACAATCAATTATGGAAGAAGGCTGCTTAAGTATTCCAGATGAAACTGGAGCAGTAGTGAGAGCTAAAGAAATTGTTATGGAAGGTTATAATAAAAAAGGTGAAAAAATAAAAATAGAAGCAGATGGTCTTTTAGCCAGAGCACTTCAACATGAATACGATCATTTAGAAGGTAATTTATTTACTGATAAGGTAATAGATGAAGAAGATTTTGAAAAAGGAATTCAAGAATAATAGAGGTGAAATAAATGGATATCTTGTTTATGGGGAGTCCTGACTTTGCTGTTGAGAGTTTGGAAAGATTATATAATAGTGATAAAATAAACATAAAGGCTGTGATTTCTCAGCCAGATCGTAAAAAAGGAAGAGGCCAAAAAAGACAAGCAACAGCTGTTAAAGAAAAAGCGGTTAACTTAGGATTAAATGTATTAACTTCTAATAATGTAAATAAAGAAGATTTTATTCAAAAAATCAAAAGTTATCAACCAGAGGCAATAGTTGTTGTAGCATTTGGTCAGAAATTATCCAAAGAGATTCTTACTTTTCCTAAATATGGTTGCATAAATCTTCATGCTTCTCTTTTACCTAAATATAGGGGTTCAAGTCCAATACATCAGGCAATAATTAATGGAGATGAAAAAACAGGAGTTACAACAATGTATATGGATGAAGAACTGGACAAAGGAGATATAATATATCAAAAAGAAATTAAAATAGATTATGAGGATACAGTAGGAGATTTACATGATAAGTTGGCTTTAAAAGGCGCAAATTTACTATTAAAAACACTTTTAGACTTAAATAAAGGTAATGCTCCGAGAAGAAAACAGGATGATAATAAAGCTACTTATGCATTTAAAATTGATAAAACATTAGGAAGAATTGACTGGTCAAAAAAAGCTCAAGAAATATATAATTTGGTTAGAGGTGTTAATCCCTGGCCAGGAGCTTATACCAAACTTGATAATGATATAGTAAAAATATGGGAAGTTAGTATTGTAAAAGACGATTTTTCAAAAAGTCAAATAGGTGAAATTATTAAGTCTAATGAAAATGAAGGATTAATAGTCCAAACTGGGAAAGGATATTTACGAATAAATAAGTTACAGGTACCTGGTAAAAAGAGAATGAAAACTGAAGACTATTTACGAGGTAATTCTATACCAGTAGGCAAAAAATTTAGCTAGGAGGTTGATTAATAATGTATATGCCCTTTTTCTTTGATCCAACTATGATTATACTTTTACCAGCAATAGCTATTGCTATTTATGCTCAGTATAAAGTTAAATCAGCCTATAATAAGTATAGTGATATAAAAAGCAAAAGTGGATTAACAGGTGCAGATATTGCTCAAAAATTACTAAAAAATAATAATATTAATGATGTTCAAGTTAAGAGAATAGAAGGAGATTTGAATGACCATTATGATCCAAGTGATAAGGTATTAAATTTATCTGAAGGAGTGTATGGTAGTAGTTCTTTAGCAGCAATTGGTATTGCTGCTCATGAAGCAGGACATGCTATTCAGGATTATGATAATTATAAACCTTTATCAATTAGAGCTAAATTAGTACCGGCAGCTAATCTTGGATCACAGGCAGGTTTACCACTTGCTATTTTTGGTTTTTTTCTTCAATCACAAATTATGATTGGAATAGGGTTTGTTGTATTTTTAGCTGCAGTTTTATTTCAGATAGTTACCTTACCAGTTGAATTTAATGCCAGTAATCGAGCTATTAATCAACTAAATAAGGGTGGATATCTTGATTCAAATGAACTACAGGGTGCTAAAAAAGTCTTAAGAGCTGCTGCTTTTACTTATGTTGCAGCAACTTTAGTTGCTATTGCTAATTTAATTAGAATATTAATGCTTTTTGGAATGGGGAGAAGAGATTAATGTATTTATTAGTAATATTACTTTTATTTGGTATATTTTTTCCAGTTTTACTTATTCCTTTATTTTTATTTGCAGTTTTTATGTTCTTTTTTCTACCATTCAAATTTACGATAGATTCTCTATTTAATCTATTTTCTGTTCCAAAACAATTATATCAGATTGCCACTAATCCGAAATTAAGAAAAAATCATGGGTTGGAACATGCAACAATAAATATATTAGAAAAAGAATATGGATATAATGATCTGGCAGGTTATGCAGAAGAAGATGGTTTTTATATTATGGGAGTTAATAATAATATTTATGTGGAAGAAGCTGCCAGAAAAGGTCTTAATTTAATGAAAAATGGTAAAAATGAATTAGCTATTCATAAAAGATGTGGAACAAGTATGACAGTTGCTAATTTCCTTTCTGCAATTATATTTTTATTTTTACTTTTCACTTCAGGATATTTCAGTATTTTAAATATGATAATAGCAATAGTTGTTGCAAATTTGATTGGCCCTTATCTTGGCCAGATTGTTCAAAGAAAATTTACAACGACTTCTGAAGTGAAAGAAATGGAAATTAAGAAATCATATTTTGCTGAGGCTAAATCTATTTTTAATCAACCAGTCAAAATTTTTGTAGAAACTGAACAAATACCCTATATTAACCAGGAGTGATATAATGTCGAATCCCGATAATAAAATTGAATTATTAGGAGTTAAATTAGAAGATTTCAAGAACTATTTAAAGGAATATGGAATAAAGTCTTACAGAGCTGAACAGGTATTTAATTGGATATATAAAAATGGAGTATTTACTTTGGAAAATATGAAAAATATTCCTGATTCATTAACCGAAAAATTAAAAAATATAGTCACAATTGAAAACCTTGAACTTTTGGGAAAATCAGAAGCAAAAGATGGTACTATAAAATATTTATGGAAACTAAGTGATGGGGAAACAATCGAGAGTGTTTATTTGCCTTATTATGAAGAAGGACGGCATAGTGTATGTATATCTACTCAGGTTGGTTGTAATATGGGGTGTAGTTTTTGTGCAACTGGTTTAGAAGGATTAAAAAGAAATTTGAGTTCATCAGAAATTATGGCTCAAGTTTTACAAATCCAAAAGGATATAGGAAAAGAAAATTTTTTAGATCCAGCTGTCAGTAATGTTGTTTTTATGGGAATGGGTGAACCAATGAACAATTTAGATAATGTTTTGAATTCAGTAAATATTTTAAATTCAAAGTCGTCTTTAAATATTGGAATGAGAAAAATGACAATTTCAACTGCAGGAGTAGTTCCTGGAATAAAAGAATTAGCAGTCAGAAACAAACAAATTGGATTGGCTGTATCTTTAAATGCACCTAATGACAGTTTGCGATCTAAAATTATGCCAATAAATAATCAATATCCTCTTAAAAAATTAATTGATACTGTAAAAGAATATATTGAAATAACTAATCGGCGAGTAACTTTTGAATATGTTATGATGGAAAATGTAAATGATGCCCCTGAACATGCTTATCAGTTAAGCAGGTTAATTTCAGATATTCTCTGCCATGTAAATTTAATTCCTGTAAACCCTGTTTCTGAGTTGGATGTTTATCGTCCTGATATAGAAAAAATAGAAAAATTTAGAGAAATATTAATAGCCGGGAATATTGACACTACTATCAGACAGGAAAGAGGGGTTGAAATAGAAGCTGCCTGTGGGCAGTTAAAGCGAGAGGGTGAAAATTATGGAGTTTAAATCATTTAGCAGTAAAGGTAATGTTAGGAAAAATAATGAAGATAATTATTTATTGAGAAAAGCTCCCTTCCCGGTCATTGTAGTGGCAGATGGGATGGGAGGTCATAGAGCTGGAGATGTAGCCAGTCAAATGGCTGTAGATTTGATAAAAAATTATAAATTTAATTTTGAAAAAAATATTCTTGATGAAATTAAAGATTTGGTCAATATGGTTAATAATAAAATAATAGATAAGGGTGAAGAAAATCCTGAATATAAAGGTATGGGTACTACATTGTCTTTAGCATTAATACATGATAAAAATGTCTATATTGGTCATATTGGCGATAGTAGGATATATTTGTTTAGAGAAAATAAGTTGAAAAAAATCACAACTGATGATTCTTTAGTTAATGAATTAATTGAAAATGGTCGTCTGAATCCTAATGAAGCCTTTGATCACCCTCAAAAACATATTTTAACTCAAGCCTTAGGTATTGATGAAGAAATTAATATTGAAACAAATAAAATTGAACTTCAAGATGATGATTTATTATTATTTTGTACTGATGGATTAACTGATATGATTAGAGAAGGAAAAATAGAAGAAATCATCTCCAATCATACTGATTTGAATACATTAACCCAAAAGCTTGGTAAAAAAGCTTTAGAAAATGGTGGTAGTGATAATATTACTTTAATTACTGGAATAATTAATTAGTTATGAGGTGAATTTATGATTGGAAAAGTATTAAATGACCGTTATAAAATTATAAAAAAATTGGGTAAAGGTGGTATGGCAGTAGTATATGAAGCTGAGGATTTGATACTTGATAGAAAAGTAGCTATCAAAATGCTTAGGTCTGAACATGTTTCAGATAAAAGTTTTATCAAAAAATTCCACCATGAGGCAAAAGCTGTAGCCAGATTGGCTCACTCTAATATAGTTAGTATTTTTGATATAGGTCAGGATGGCGACCTTCATTATTTGGTTATGGAAGATATTGAAGGAGAAAACCTAAAAGATATTATAGAAAGAAAAGGTCAATTACCTTTAGCAGAAGCACTGGATATTACTAATCAAATTTTATCAGCTTTACGAGTTGCTCATAATAATGATATTATTCACTGTGATATTAAACCTCATAATATCTTAATAACTCCTGATAAAGAAGTTAAAGTAACTGATTTTGGTATAGCAAAAGCTGTTTCTGCAACTACAACTATGACTGATACTATTATGGGTAGTGCTAACTATTTTTCTCCTGAACAGGCTAAAGGGGGAGAAATAAAAGCTCACTCTGATCTTTATTCAGTTGGAATAGTACTTTATGAAATGGTAACAGGAGAAGTGCCATTTAAAGCTGATAGTCCAATTTCTGTGGCATTAAAACATATAAATGAAAAACCTACCAGACCTACTGAAATTAATTCTAATATTACTAATGAACTGGAAATATTAATAATGAAAGCTCTTTCTAAAGATCCCGAAAACAGATTTAATAATGCTAAAGAAATGAATGAGACAGTATTATCTATTTTGCAGAAATTAAGAAATAAAAATGATAATGATTCAACTATTGTGTTGTCTGATGCTGGTGATACAAAAATATTAAAAAAATCAAAAATAAAAGCAAAATCTTCTGAAAATGATAGTTTGAATGGTAATGGAAAA
>JBNJDK010000002.1:0-74034 GCA_051744805.1 Bacillota bacterium | reverse complement strand
TTAATTACTCCAATAGCAATGGAAGAAGGACTTCGTTTTGCTATTCGTGAAGGTGGCCACACAGTTGGTGCTGGTGCTGTTACTGAGATTATTGAGTAAGACATTGAGAAAAAGAAGAGGAGAACGGCTCCTCTCTTTTTCTATGTAGCAAATAGACTTCGTTTAGTGTATTATATAAGAAATATTGTCCTGAAGAAGGGGGTAAGAGAATGCCTAAACATGAAAAAATAAGAATTAGACTTAAGTCCTTTGAACATGAGCTTTTAGATAAATCAGCACAAAAGATAGTAACTACAGCTGAAAGAACTGGAGCAGATATTTCAGGTCCAGTACCACTACCTACTGAAAAAGAAATATTTACGGTACTCCGTTCTCCTCATGTTCATAAAGATGCAAGAGAACAGTTTGAAATGCGCACACATAAAAGACTAATAGATATTTTAGACCCTAGTTCAAAGACGGTTGATGCTTTAATGAGACTTGATTTGCCTGCTGGGGTTAATATAGAGATTAAATTATAATCGTTGAGGAGGTGTTTTAAAGATGCCTAAGGGTATAATAGGTAAAAAAATTGGTATGACCCAGGTTTTCAAAGATGATGGTACTTTAGTTCCTGTTACAGTAGTTGAAGCAGGACCTTGTGCTGTAGTCCAAAAAAGAACAGAAGAAAAAGATGGTTATGAAGCAGTACAATTAGGTTATGAAGATATAGATGAAAATAAATTAAACAAACCTGAACTTGGACATTTTAAAAGTGCTGGAGTTAAACCTAAAAAACATTTAAAAGAGTTCAGAAATTTTTCTGAAGAAGTTGCTGAAGGTGATGAAATAACTGTAGATTTATTCGAAGCAGGAGAAAAAGTTGATGTAAGAGGTTTAACAAAGGGTCAAGGATTTCAGGGTAATGTTAAGCGTTGGAATCATGGAACAGGTCCGAAAACACATGGTTCACATTTTCACAGAGCACCAGGTTCAATAGGTGCAGTTGATGCAGCACGTGTTTTCAAAGGACAAAAACTTCCAGGAAGAATGGGAAGAGATAAAGTAACTATAGAAAAATTAGAAATTGTTGATGTAGATCAGGAAAAAAATGCTTTATTAATAAAAGGAGCCTTACCTGGCCCAAAGAAAAATATCCTGACTATAGAAACAATTGAAGAATAAATATATGATAGAGAGGAGGATATTTGATGCCACAGGTAAGTAAGTTTGATATGTCTGGAAAAGAAATTGGAGATTATGAGCTAAATGATAAAGTATTTGCTGAAGATATAAATGAACATGTTGTACATCAAGTAGTAACAGCTCAATTGGCAGCTAAAAGAAGAGGAACTGCCTCTACAAAAACTAGAAGTGAAGTTAGAGGTGGTGGCCGTAAACCATGGCGCCAAAAAGGTACTGGTAGAGCAAGACATGGTACTATTCGTTCTCCACTATGGGTTGGTGGTGGAATTACATTTGGTCCTAAGCCACGCTCATACAAAAAGAAAGTTAATAAAAAGATGAAAAAATTAGCTTTAAGGTCTATTTTAACTGATAAAGTTAATAATGATCAATTAAAAATTGTTGACGAATTGAACTATGATAAACCTAAAACTAAACAGGTTATTAATCTTATAGAAGATTTTGATTTAGAAGATAAAAAGGTGTTAATTGTATTACCAGAAAAAAATGATAATGTTTATTTATCGGCACGTAACCTACCTAATGTAGATACAATGGTTTTAGATGCTATGAATGCCTATCAACTTTTGGATAATGAATATATATTAGTTCCAGAAGAGGCTGCTCAGAAGATCGAGGAGGTGCTGGCTGAATGAAAGAAGCACGTGATATTATAATTTCACCAATAATAACTGAAAAAAGTATGGATTTAATGGAAAGCAATAATACCTATACTTTTAAAGTTGCTAAAGATTCAAATAAAGTTGAAATTAAAAAAGCGATTCAGGAAATTTTCAATGTAGATGTTGTAAATGTAAATACTATGAATCTTAGAGGTAAAGAAATAAGGCTTGGAGTACATGAAGGGAAAAGGCCTGATTGGAAAAAAGCATTAGTTAAACTTGCAGAAGATGACGAAATAGAAATATTTGAAGGAGTATAATTTTAAGTATGTAAAGGAGGGAAAGTAATGGCTATTAAAAAGTTTAAACCAACTACTCCATCTAAAAGATATATGACAGTAGCTAGTTTTAATGAGATAACAAAAAAGGAACCAGAAAAAAGTTTGCTGGCACCTATGAAAAAAACTGGTGGAAGAAATAATAATGGTAGAATAACATCACGTCGTCGTGGTGGAGGACACAAAAGACGTTATCGTATTATAGATTTCAAACGTGATAAAGATGGAATCCCTGCTAAAGTAGCAGCTATAGAATATGATCCTAATCGTTCAGCAAGAATTGCTCTTCTGAATTATGCTGATGGAGAAAAAAGATATATTTTAGCTCCAGATGGAGTTGAAGTTGGAGATAAATTAATGAGTGGAAAAGAAGCAGATGTAAAAGCTGGAAATGCTAAAAAACTTAAAGAACTTCCAGTAGGTACAATCATTCATAATATAGAAATGAAACCTGCTACAGGTGGTCAAATAGCGAGATCAGCTGGTAGTATGGCTCAACTTTTAGCTAAAGAAGGTAAATTTGCTCATATCAAAATGCCTTCTGGAGAAGTAAGATTGATTAGACAGGAATGTAAAGCTACAATTGGGCAGGTAGGAAATATAAATCATGAAAATGTTGTTGGCGGTAAAGCTGGACGTAGTCGCTGGAAAGGTAAACGTCCAAAAGTTCGTGGAGTTGTTATGAACCCACACGATCACCCACATGGTGGTGGTGAAGGTAAATCACCTGCAGGTCGTCATCCAGTTACACCCTGGGGACAGCCAACTATGGGTAAAAAGACACGTAAAACAAAGAAATCAGATAAAAAGATTATTCGTTCACGTCACGAGAAGAAAAGATAATCCAGAAAGGAGGGTTTTATTTTGGCTAGATCATTAAAAAAAGGCCCTTTTGTTGAAGAGGACTTACTTGAAAAAATAAGAGAAATGAATGATAGTGGAAAAAAAGAAGTAGTAAAAACCTGGTCAAGGGCTTCTATGGTAATTCCAGAAATGGTAGGCCATACGATAGCTGTTCATGATGGAAGGAAACATGTACCGATTTTTATCAGTGAAGAGATGGTAGGACATAAGTTGGGTGAATTTGCACCCACACGTATATTCAGAGGACATAGTCGTCATACTGAACGTTCTACAGCTTTAAAGTAATAGGGTTATAAAGGAGGTTTATCTTATGGAAGCTAAAGCTGTTGCAAAATATATTCGGATTACTCCGAGAAAAGCAAGACAGGTTATAGATTTAATTCGTAATAAAGATGCACAGGAAGCAAAGGCTATTTTGAGAAACACACCAAAAAAGGCTTCAAAGCCTATTTCAAAGGTGTTAAACTCAGCTATGGCTAATGCTGAAAATAATCATGATATGTTTGTGGAAGATTTAACAGTTTCTGAAGCATATGTAGATGAAGGCCCAACGATGAAACGTTTTAGAGCAAGGGCTATGGGACAGGCAAGTCCTATAAATAAGAGAACAAGTCATATTACTGTAGTTGTATCAGATAACAAAAAGGAGGGGTAGATTTTGGGTCAAAAAGTAAATCCACATGGTTTGCGTGTTGGAGTAATTAAAGATTGGGATGCTAAATGGTATGCTGATAAAAGCAATTACTCAGATATATTACACGAAGACCTTGAAATACGCGAGCATATAAAAGACAAGATGTTTGAGTCAGGCATAGCTAGAATAGTTATTGAAAGAGCTGCTAATAGATTGAAAATCGATGTTCATACTGCTAGACCAGGAATGGTCATTGGTAAAGGCGGTTCTGAAGTAGATGCACTTCGTAAAGAAGTTGAAGAAATTTCTGGTAAGAATGTGCAGATTAATGTTGTTGAAGTTGAAGATCCTGAATTAAATGCTCAGCTTGTTGCTGAAAATATTGCTCAACAGCTTTTAAAAAGAGTTTCATTTAGAAGAGCTATGAAACAGGCAATGAACAAAGCAATGCGCATGGGAGCAGAAGGATTTAGAGTACAAAGTAGTGGACGTTTAGGTGGAGCAGAAATGGCAAGACGTGAAGGATATAATGAAGGAAGTGTTCCACTTCATACACTAAGAGCTGATATAGATTATGGTTTTGCGGAAGCTAAAACAACTTATGGTACAATTGGAGTTAAAGTTTGGATCAATAAGGGAGAAGTTCTTCCAGAATTAGATGAAACAAACTAGAATATTAGGAAAGGGGGCACTTTGATGTTAGTACCAAAACGAGTAAAACATCGTAAGCAACAGAGAGGTAGAATGAAAGGTAAAGCTGTCAAAGGAACTAAAATAACATTTGGCGAATTTGGCCTTCAAGCCTTAGAACCTGCCTGGATAACAAACCGCCAAATTGAAGCTGCACGTATTGCTTTAACCAGGTATATAAAAAGAGGTGGTAAGGTATGGGTTAAGATTTTTTCTGATAAGCCAATCACTTCAAAACCTGCTGAAACCCGTATGGGTAGTGGTAAAGGTGCAGTTGAAAAATGGGTAGCAGTAGTTAAGCCAGGAAGAATAATGTTTGAAGTTGCTGGTATTGAAGAAGAAGTAGCCAGAGAAGCAATGAGACTGGCAGCACACAAATTACCCATAAAAACTAAATTTGTTAAACGAGAAGGAATGGATGGTGAGTCTGATGAGAGCTGATGAATTAAGAAATTTAACAGATCAAGAACTTGATCAGAAATTAGATGAATTCAAGGAAGAATTATTTAACTTGAGATTTCAACATGCTACAGCTCAACTTAATAATCCAATGCGTATAAGAGAGGTGCGCAGGATTATAGCCCGTATTAAGACTATTATGCGTGAACGCGAGCTGGGGCTAGAGAAAGAAGCGTAAAGTGAGAAAGGAGGTCAAAATATGGCTGAAAGAAAAAATCCTCGTAAAGAAAGAATTGGTTTTGTAGTTAGTAACAAAATGGATAAAACGGTATCTGTTGAAGTCGAGCGGAAGACTCAACATCCTTTATATAAAAGAGTTATAACTCAAACAAAAAAGTTTAAAGCACATGATGAAAATGAAGAGTGCAATGAAGGAGATAAAGTAAAAATCGTAGAAACCAGACCACTCAGTAAAACTAAAAGATGGCGGGTAAAAGATATAATTAGAAAAGCAAAATAACGGTGACATAAGAAAGGAGGCAGAGCAATGATCCAACCTGAAAGTAGGTTAAGAGTTGCAGATAACTCCGGGGCTAGAGAACTTTTATGTTTAAAAGTTTTAGGTAGTTCTCGTAAGAGATATGCCCATGTTGGAGATGTAATTATTGCTACTGTAAAAGAAGCAATCCCTGATGGAATGGTAAAAAAGGGAGAGGTAGTAAAAGCGATTGTTGTTAGAACTAAAAAAGAATTAAGTCGTGATGATGGAACTTATATAAAATTTGATGAAAATGCGGCAGTTATTTTAGATGATACAGATAACCCAAAGGGTACACGTATTTTCGGACCAGTTACAAGGGAATTGAGAGATAAAAATCATATGAAAATTATCTCCTTAGCACCTGAGGTATTATAGAGGGGGGATTGTCAGTGAGAATAAAAAAAGGTGATGAAGTAGAGGTTATTGCTGGAAAAGATATTGGAAAAAGAGGCGAAGTTTTAAAAGTAGATCCAAAAGAAGATAGAGTAGTTGTTGAGGACGTAAATATAGTTCATCGTCATCAAAGACCTACTCAAGATATGCCACAAGGTGGTATTATTGAAAATGAAGCCCCTATTCATATTTCAAATGTTCAATTAGTTTGTCCACATTGTGATGAAAGAACAAAATTTGGGGTAGATGTATTAGAGAACGGTAAAAAAGTTAGAGTTTGTAAAAGTTGTAATGAAGATATAGATAAATAAATGATATTGATAAAAAGGAGGTTTAGTAGGCATGGCCGTATTAGCGGAAACATATAAGGATGAAATAATGCCTAAGTTAAAGGAAAAATTTGATTATGATAATATAATGGAAATTCCTGAAGTTGAAAAAATATCAATTAATGTCGGCCTTGGTGATGCTAAAGAAGATCCAAAACTTTTAGATTCAGTTGTGGAAGATATAGCAAAAATAACAGGTCAGCAACCAACAGTAACAAGATCTAAAACTTCAATTGCTAATTTTAAAATTAGAGAAGGAATGCCAATTGGGGTAAAGGTTACATTACGTGGTGAAATTATGTATGAGTTTCTTTACAAGTTGATTTCTGTTACTTTACCAAGGATTCGTGATTTTAGAGGAGTTTCTGCTGATTCATTTGATGGAAGAGGAAATTATAGTTTGGGTATCAAAGAACATACTGTATTTCCAGAAATCAATGTTGATGATGTAAATAAAGTACACGGTTTAGAAGTTACAATTGTAACTTCAGCTGAAAGTGATGAAGAGGCCTTTGAATTACTTGATTTAATGGGAATGCCTTTTCGTAAATAAATTGAATTCCTAAGGAGGGATATTTAGTGGCTCGTAAAGCTTTAGTTGAAAAGGCTAAAAAGGAACCGAAGTATTCTACAAGAAAAAACAATAGATGTAGTCGCTGTGGAAGATCTAGAGGATATATGCGCAAATTTGATCTTTGCAGAATTTGTTTTAGAGAATTAGCGCATAAAGGTGAGATTCCTGGAGTGAAAAAGGCAAGCTGGTAAAATAGAAAGGAGGTTTTAAAATGCATACAGATACAATTGCTGATATGCTGACTCGTATTCGTAATGCTAATAACACTGATAAGAAAACTGTAAATATACCAATGTCCAAATTGAAATATAATATTGCTAAAGTTTTAAAAAGAGAAGGATTTATTAATGATGTTAAACTCATAGAAAAGTATCCTCAAAATGATGTACGTGTCTATCTTAAATATGGTGATAATGATGAAAAAGTTATTTCTGGTATAAAAAGAATAAGTAAGCCTGGACTCAGGGTATATGTAGATAAAGATGAAATTCCTAAGGTTCTTGGAGGTTTAGGTATAGCTGTTCTTTCAACTTCAAGTGGTGTAATTACTGGAAAAGAAGCCCGTGAAAAGGGTGTTGGAGGAGAAGTCCTCTGTTATGTTTGGTAATATAGAAAGATAATTTTATTGAATAAATGATGGAGGTGACGCGAATGTCTCGTATAGGAAAACAGCCTGTAGAAATACCCGATGATGTTGATATAGTTGTAAATGATGATAGTATTAATGTAAAAGGGCCTAAAGGTGAATTAAACCATGATTTATCTCCGAAAGTTGATGTACATGTAGAAGAAGATGAAGTAATAGTAGAACGAAAAGGTAATGATAAAGAAGCACGTTCTATTCATGGTTTAACAAGAAGTGTTATTGAAAATATGATTATCGGTGTAGTAGATGGTTATTCAAAAGAACTTGAAATGGTTGGGGTAGGTTATGGAGCCCAAATTAAAGGTGGAGATTTGGAAGTTGAAGTTGGATTTTCCCACCCTGTTTTAGTTGAAGCACCTGAAAAAATAGAATTTGAAGTAGGAAAGAAAAATAAAATTATTGTAAAAGGAATAGATAAACAGCAAGTAGGTGAAGTTGCTGCTCAAATTAGAGCAATAAGAAAACCAGAACCTTATAAAGGTAAAGGTATTAAATATGTTGGTGAACACATTAGACGTAAAGTTGGTAAAACTGGTTAAGAAAGGGAGTGATTAACAATGACTAAAAGATCAGCCAGAAAGAAAAGACATCTGCGCATCAGAAATAAAATACAGGGTACACCAAATCAACCTAGAATGTGCGTTAATCGGAGTTTGAAAAACATTTCTGTGCAGATCATTGATGATCTGGCCGGCCATACTCTCGTTTCTGCTTCCAGTTTGGATCCTGAAATTAGAGATTCAATTGAAAACGGTGGAAATAAAGAAGCAGCTAAAAAGGTCGGTAAACTGGCAGCAGAACGTGCACTAGAAAATGATATTGAAGAGGTTGTTTTTGATAGAGCTGGTAATAAATATCACGGTAGGATAAAAGCTTTAGCTGAAGCTGCTCGTGAAGAAGGACTGAAATTTTAACGAAGGAGGTAATTATATGAGTAAAATAGATCCAGGAAAGCTGGATTTGGACGAACGTGTTGTTAATATAAACCGGGTTTCTAAGGTAGTTAAAGGTGGGCGTCGTTTTAGTTTTAGTGCCCTAGTAGTAGTTGGCGATGGAGAAGGACATGTTGGCTCAGGTATTGGAAAAGCCAATGAAGTTCCAGAAGCTATCAGAAAAGGTATTGATGAAGCTAAGAAAAATTTGATTAATGTACCTATTGTTGAAACTACTATACCTCATGAAATTACTGGTGTTTTTGGGGCAGGTAGAGTATTATTAAAACCAGCCGCTCCAGGTACTGGTGTTATAGCCGGTGGTCCCGTTCGTGCAGTAATAGAACTTGCTGGGATTGAAGACATTTTGACAAAATCACTTGGAACTTCAAATCCAATCAATATGATAAATGCAACAATGACTGGATTAGACAATTTAAAAAGAGCTGAAAAAGTTGCCGAATTAAGAGGCAAAAGTGTAGAAGAATTATTAGGATAAATAAAAATTTGAGGAGGTGTAGTCAGTGAAATTACATGATCTGAAACCAGCCCCTGGCTCAAAATCCAAGCGAAAGCGTGTGGGTAGAGGAATGGGCTCAGGAAATGGTTATACATCTGGCCGTGGAGCAAATGGACAGAATTCTCGTTCTGGTGGTTTAGTAAGACCTACTTTTGAAGGTGGTCAAACACCTCTTTTCCGTCGTTTACCAAAACGAGGTTTTAATAACAAAAATAAAAAAGAGTTCAGTATAGTTAATGTTTATCAATTAGATCGTTTTGAAGAGGGAAAAGAGATAACTCCTGAAGTGCTTAAGGAACATGGAATTATTGATAAAGTTGCTAAATCAGGTGTCAAAATTCTTGGAACTGGTTTACTTGAAAAATCACTTACCATAAAGGCACATGCTTTTAGCAGATCTGCAAAAGAAATAATCGAAGAAGCTGGAGGAAAGGCAGAGGTGATTTAAGTTGTTAAAGGCTCTAGGAAACGTTTTTAAAGTAAAAGAACTGCGAAAGAAAGTTCTTTTTGTCTTGGCAATGATGGTGGTCTATCGTTTAGGTGCACATATTCCTGTGCCTGGTGTAGATGCCGAAGTTATTCAACAGCAATTATTTGCTGGAAGTAGTGGTGGTGTATTTGAGTTTTTAGACTTATTTGCCGGTGGTGCTTTAAGAAACTTTACCATATTTGCAATGAGTATTACTCCTTATATTACTGCTTCTATTATTTTGAATCTATTGACTGTTGTTATTCCAAAACTTGAAGAGCTTTCTAAACAGGGTAGAGAAGGAAAAAAGAAAATTGCTCAATATACTCGTTATGGAGCTGTAGTGTTAGCTGTAGTACAGTCATTTGGGATTACTTCATTTATTAGAAGTTTTGGGGCAGTAGAAAATGAGAGTTTATTTAATATAATTTTAATTGTAGTGAGTTTAACTGCCGGTACATCATTTTTGATCTGGTTAGGTGAACAGATTAATGAAAAGGGAATTGGTAATGGTATTTCAATAATTATTTTTACTTCAATTATTTCAAGATTCCCAGGAGATATTTATAATACTTATAAATTATTCCAGGCAGGTAGTGTTTCAGTTTTCAATATCTTATTATTTGTAGTATTGGCTGTAGCTATAATAGCAGGTGTTATCTTCGTTCAGGAAGGTGAAAGAAGAATTCCTGTTCAATATTCAAAAAGAGTAGTTGGGAGAAAAGTATATGGTGGTAGAAGTACTCATATACCAATGAAGGTTAATCAGGCTGGTGTAATACCGGTTATTTTCGCATCATCTGTACTCCTATTTCCAGGGGTTATAGCTAAAGTAATTCCATATCAATGGGCCCAGGGTGTTGCAAATGCAATTCAACCTGGTTCAACCTTATATATGGTTTTATATGCACTTATGATTTTATTTTTCACCTATTTTTACACAGCTATTACTTTTAATCCAGAAGAAGTTGCTGATAATATGAAAAAATATGGTGGATTTATTCCTGGAATCAGACCAGGTAAATCTACAATAAATTATCTTGATAAAATTCTTGTGAGAGTAACTCTTGCAGGAGCATTATTCTTGACTGCAGTTGCATTATTACCATTTGCCATAAAACCACTAACAGGTGTTAATATTAGTTTTGGTGGTACATCACTTTTAATTATGACAGGTGTAGCACTGCAGACAATGCAGCAAATTGAATCCCATCTCTTAATGAGACATTATGAAGGATTTATGGATTAGGGAGGAATATGAAATGAATATGATTTTTCTAGGATTACCTGGTGCTGGTAAAGGAACTCAGGCCAAAAAAGTAAGTACTAAATATGATATTCCACACATAGCAACAGGTGATATTTTTAGAAATGCAATTAAAAATGAAACTCCGCTAGGGAGAAAAGCTAAAAGTTATATTGATAAAGGTGAACTTGTTCCCGATGAAGTAACTATTGGAATAGTAAGAAATCGTTTGCAAGAAGATGATTGCAAAAAAGGTTTTATATTGGATGGGTTCCCTAGAACAATAAACCAGGCTGAAGCTCTAGATAAAATTTTGGAAGAATTAAATACAGAACTAGATCTGGCATTATATATTAAAGTTCCAGAAAAAGAATTGATAAAAAGATTATCGGGAAGAAGAGTTTGTGAAGATTGTGGTGCAACTTATCATGTTGAATTTAATCCTCCAGAAAAAGAAGGAATTTGTGATAAATGTGGAGGCAAATTGATTCAAAGAAGTGATGATAAAGAAGAAACTGTGAAAAATAGAATTGAAGTTAATAGAGAAAAGACCGAAAAACTGATAAATTATTATAAAGATGAAGGTTTACTGGAAACTATTGAAAGCAGTGCTGGAATTGATGAGGTTTTTGAAAAAGTAACTTCAGTTATAGAGGAGAATAGGTAATGATTATTTTAAAATCTCCTAGAGAAATTAATTTAATGAGAGATGCCAATAAAATTGTAGCTGAAACACATGAATATCTTGCAGAAAAAATAGAGCCAGGTATTAGTACAGCTGATATTAATAAATTAGCTGATGAATTTATAAGAAACAAAAATGCAATACCTTCTTTTAAAGATTATCAAGGTTTTCCAGCTGCTGTATGTGTTTCAATCAATGAAGAAGTTGTCCATGGTATACCTGATGAAAGACGAATTCTTAATTCAGGTGATATAGTAAGTATTGATATAGGAACTTTATATCAAGGTTTTAATGGTGATGCAGCTCGGACAGTTGCAGTTGGTGATGTTGATGAAAAAGTTCAGAGATTATTAGAAGTTACTGAAAAATCTTTAATGCTCGGTATTGAACAGGCTGTAAAAGGTAATCGATTAACTGATATTTCTAATGCTGTTCAAAAACATGTTGAAGGTAATGGATTTTCAGTAGTTAGGGACTATGTTGGACATGGAATTGGTAGAGATATGCATGAAGATCCACAGATACCTAATTTCGGGCCTCCTGGTAGAGGACCCATTTTAAAAACGGGTATGACTTTAGCTATAGAACCTATGGTTAATATAGGTGATTATGAAGTGGAAACACTTGATGATGGCTGGACTGTAGTTACTAAAGATAAAAGTTTTTCTGCACATTTTGAACATACTATTGCTATAACAGATAATAAACCAGAAATTTTAAGTAAAATATAATATACAATTACACATTTTAGACAAAATATGATATAATAAGCAAGGAAATTTTGGTAGATATAATGAGGTGTTTATTGAAATGTTGCCATTTGAATTAGGTGAAATTGTAAAATCAAATGCAGGAAGAGATAAAGACCAATATTATTTAGTCACAAAAAACGTTAATAATAAATTTATAGAAGTAGTTGATGGTAAAAAAAGAAAAATGAATAATCCTAAGAAGAAAAATATAAAACACTTAGAAAAAACAGGTTTTGTTGCAGAAGAACTCAAATTGTGGTTAAAAAAAGGCAAACGGGTCCGTAATGAAGATGTTAAGTTAGTTATTAAAGATTTTGAAGATAATAAGGAGGCAAAATAAACTATGGCAAAAGAAGAACCTATTGAAGTTCAAGGAACAGTTGTTGAATCGCTTCCTAATGCTATGTTTAGAGTTGAATTAGATAATGGGCATAAGGTGTTAGCCCATGTCTCTGGAAAAATGAGGATGAATTTTATCCGTATTTTACCAGGAGATAAGGTAACTGTTGAGTTATCTCCTTATGACCTTGATCGTGGCAGAATAACATATCGCCATAAAGCAAATTAAGGGGGGATATTAATGAAGGTAAGGTCTTCAGTAAAACCAATATGTGATAAATGTAAGGTAATCAGAAGGAATGGTAAGGTTATGGTTATCTGTGAAAACCCCAAGCATAAACAACGTCAGGGTTAAATAAAAACACTGGAGGTGAAAAAATGGCAAGACTTGAAGGTGTCGATCTTCCTAAAAATAAAAGAGTTGAAATTGGATTAACATATATATATGGGATAGGTCGTTCTCGTGCTCAAGAAATTCTTGACACTACAGGTATTGATTATGATACTCGTGTTAAAGATTTAACTGAAGCAGAGATATCTAAACTCAGAGAAGAACTTGATAATTATATGGTTGAAGGAGAATTACGTCGCCAGGTAAGAGCAGATATAAAGAGACTTAAAGATATAGGATCATATCGCGGTTTAAGACATCGTAAGGGACTTCCAGTTCGTGGTCAAAATACACAAACTAATGCAAGAACACGTAAGGGTCCTAAAAATCCTGTTAAATAAATTAATTTTGCTCAGTACTCTCAGATAAAGGAGGGAAATTGATGGCTAAAAACAAGAAAAAACGTAGGAAAAAAATAAAAAGAAATATTGAAAAAGGACAGGCTCATATAAAATCAACTTTCAATAATACTATAATTACAATTACTGATTTGGAAGGTAATGTAGTAGCCTGGTCAAGTGCAGGTAAAGTTGGTTATGAAGGTTCCAGAAAAAGTACACCCTTTGCTGCTCAAATAGCAGCAGAAGATGTTGCTGATGAGGCAAAAGAAATGGGATTAAAAGATATTCAGATTTTTGTAAAAGGTCCAGGTTCTGGTAGAGAATCTGCAATTAGGTCTCTACAGTCTGCTGGTTTAAATATTAGTTTAATTAAAGATATAACTCCCATCCCTCATAATGGTTGTCGTCCACCTAAAAGACGTCGTGTTTAATTAAAATAAAATGATAAAATAAAACTTGTCAATTATTGAAAATGGAGGTGTAAAAATGGCAAGATATACAGGACCAGTATGCAAATTATGCCGAGCTGAAGGAGAAAAATTATATCTCAAAGGAGCTCGTTGCTATAGTGATAAATGTTCTTTTGATCGCCGTCCTTATGCTCCAGGTGAGCAAGGACAGGGGAGAAGAAAAACATCAGAATATGGTCTACAATTACGAGAAAAACAGAAAGTACGTAAAATTTACGGAATGGTTGAGAAACAGTTCGAAAATTATTTTGAAGAAGCTGAAAGAATGAGAGGAATTACAGGTGAAAATTTCTTAAAACTCTTAGAAAGAAGACTTGATAATGTCGTTTATAGATTAGGTTTTGCTAGTTCCAGAAATGAAGCAAGACAATTTGTTCTTCATGGACATATTCTTGTAAATGACCGTAAGGTTGATGTTCCTTCATATAGAGTAGATGAAGGAGATGTTGTAAGTCTGAAGGATTCAAGTAGAAAAAATGATCATTTCAAAGAGATTCTTGAATATAATGCAGAACTTACTCCACCAGCCTGGTTGAGTGTAGATCTGGAAAAAGCTGAAGGTAATATTGTCTCTATGCCGGAACGTGAAGATATTGATCATCCAATAGAGGAACACTTAATTGTTGAGTTTTATTCACGTTAATAAATAGTGCCCTCAGTACCAGACAAAACAGATAATAGAAGGAGGGTATAATTATAAATGATTGAAATAGAAAAACCTCAAATAGAGAGAGTAGATAGTGATGAATTTTATGGTGAATTTGAAATTGCACCTTTAGAAAGAGGATATGGTATAACTCTTGGTAATGCACTAAGAAGAGTTCTTTTATCTTCTTTACCTGGGGCTGCTATAACTTCTGTTAAGATTGAAGGTGTTGAACATGAATTTACATCAATTGAAGGTATAAAAGAAGATGTGACAGAAATTATTCTTAATTTAAAAGAAGTAGTTATTGATTATGATGGTGAAGAAATAGAAAAAATAAGAATTGAAGCTGAAGGAGAAGGTGAAGTTACTGCTGGTGATTTCATAACTCCTGGTAATCTCAAAATAGTAAATAAAGATCATCATATTGCAACAATGGCTGCTGGTAGTGATCTTATGCTTGAAGCAACTGTAGAAAAAGGTAGAGGTTATGTAAGTGCTGAGGAAAACCAAAAACATTTTGATAAAATAATTGGTTTAATTCCAATAGATTCTTCATTTAGTCCAGTTGTTAGAGCTAATTTTAATGTAGAAGATACAAGAGTTGGTCAGGTGACTGATTTTGATAGGTTGATTTTAGAAGTGCTTACAAATGGAAGTATAACACCTGATGATGCTATAAGTCTTTCAGCAAAAATTATGGTAGAACATCTTGATCTTTTCATTAATTTAACTGATGAAATTGATGATGTAGAAATAATGGTTGAAAAAGAAGAAGAAGAAAGAAATCAAATATTAGATACTACAATTGAAGAATTAGAGTTATCAGTTCGTTCCTCTAATTGTCTTAAAAGAGCTGGAATAAATACAGTAGAAGAACTTGTAGACAAAACAGAAGATGACCTTATGAAGGTTAGAAATCTTGGTAAAAAATCTTTACAAGAAATAAAAGATAAATTAGATGAACTTGATTTGGATTTAAAAGATCCAGAGGTATAAAGGAGGTAAGATGGTTATGCGTAAGCTTAATAAAAACAGTTCTCATCGTAAAGCAATGTTTAACAATATGCTTACAGATTTGTTTCGTCATGGTAGAATCAAAACAACTTTGGCTAAAGCAAAAGATCTCAGACCAATTGCTGAGAAGATGATTACAACTGCTAAGACAAATGATCTTAATTCTCGTCGCAAAGTTATGAAGAGAATAAAAGATAAAGAAGTAGTAAGTAAATTGTTTGATGAAATAGGTCCTAAATTCAGTGATAGACCAGGTGGATATACAAGAATTATTAAAATGTATCCTCGCCAGGGAGATGCTGCAGAAAGGGCTTTGATTGAATTAGTAGAATAATTATGAAATAGTAGGTGTTATCATGAGCCTGATAGAAATCAAAAATGTAAATTTTTCTTACAATGAAATGGATAAACCAGCCCTTAAAAACATAAATTTAAATGTGGATAAGGGTGATTTTGTAGCAGTGATCGGGGCTAATGGTTCAGGTAAGTCAACCCTGGCCAAACTACTTAATGTTTTGCTTAAACCTGATAAAGGAGAAGTTTTAATTGATGGACTTTCTACCTTAAATAATGAAAATACCTGGAATATACGACAGGAAGTTGGTATGGTTTTTCAAAATCCAGATAATCAACTTGTTGCCAGTATGGTAGAAGATGATGTAGCTTTTGGACCAGAAAATTTGGGTATTCCAGGTCCAGAAATTAGAAAAAGAGTTGATCATGCATTAGAGCTTGTGGAGATGAAAGGTTATCAAAAACATGCTCCTCACAAGCTCTCAGGTGGTCAAAAACAAAGAGTAGCTATAGCTGGGGTTATTGCTATGGAACCTGTCTGTATTGTCTTAGATGAGCCTACTGCTATGCTAGATCCCCGAGGACGAGAGGAAGTTATGAATACTATTCATAATCTAAATAAAAACAAGAATATAACTATTGTTCATATTACACATTTTATGGAAGAAATAATATATGCAGATAAAATCCTTGTTATGTCTGAAGGAGAAATTGTAAAAAGAGGGACACCTGAAGAAATTTTTCATGATATAGAAGAACTTGAAAAAATAGATTTGGCAGTACCAGAAGTGGTTAAACTAGCAGATGAACTAAGAAAATCTGGAGTCAATATTCCAGAAGTTCTGTCAATAGATGAGCTGGTGAATTCATTATGTTAATTGAATTAAAAAATATTACCCATATTTATGAACAGCAAAATGTAATGGCTCTTGATAATATTAACCTCTCAATTGATAAAAATGAATTTATAGGGTTAGTTGGGCACACAGGCTCAGGTAAATCTACACTTGTTCAACTTTTTAATGGATTAATTACTCCCAGTGATGGAGAAGTTTATGTAGATGGAATTCAAGTGAATGCTGAAAAAGTTAATTTGAAAGATATAAGAAGAAAAATTGGTCTTGTTTTTCAATATCCTGAACATCAATTATTTGAAGAAACAGTCTATGAAGATATAGCTTTTGGACCAAAAAATCTTGACCTTTCAAAAGAAAAGATTGATAAAAGGGTTAAAGAAGCTATGGAATTAGTAAATCTTGATTTTGAAGAATTTAATGACAGGTCACCATTTAATTTAAGTGGTGGGCAACAAAGACGGGTAGCTATAGCTGGAGTTTTAGCTATGGGTCCAGAAGTTTTAATTTTAGATGAACCTTCTGCAGGACTTGATCCTAAAGGTAGAGAAAGATTAACAGAATTATTATATTATTTACATCAAAATTACAAAATGACAATAATTTTGATTTCCCATCGTATGGAAGAAATAGCTCGTCTTTCGAATAGAGTTATAGTCCTTGATGAAGGTGAAATTGTAATGGATGATCATCCACGCAAAATATTCAGTCAGAGGGAAAAGTTACAAAAACTTGGATTGGATTTGCCAGAAATAACCCTTATTTTAAATAAATTACGAAATAGAGGTTTAAAAGTCAGAACAGACTTGTTTAAAATATCAGAAGCCAAAAATGAAATTCTGACTGAATTAAGGAGTAAGAAAAATGTTAACTGATATAACTATTGGGCAATATATTCCTGGTAATTCAATAATTCATAAATTGGACCCCAGGATGAAAATAATTATAACGATAATATTAATTACAGCACTCTTTTTCATAGGCAAATTTATTGGATTTGCTTTTTTTCTTGTATATGTTGCTTCAATTATTTTCATTGCCAAACTCCCTCTAAAAAAGATTATTAAAGGTTTAAAACCAATCTTATTTTTAGTTTTACTAACTTTATTACTACATGTGTTTTTAACAAAAGGTGGAGATGTTTATTGGCAGTGGAGATTTATAAGTATTGAAGAAGAGGGTGTTTTTACAGGGTTTTTTATGGTTTCCAGGATAATTCTTTTGATTATGTTTACTTCACTTTTAACTCTTACTACTTCACCATTACAACTTACAGACGGGATAGAATATTTATTAAAACCACTTAAAAGATTTGGAGTACCTGCAAGTGAACTGGCAATGATGATGACAATTGCATTGAGATTTATTCCAACTTTACTTGAAGAGGCTGAAAAAATAATGAAAGCTCAAAAAGCTAGAGGTGCAGATTTTGAAAGTGGTAATATAATTAATAGAGCTAAAAGTTTAATTCCATTACTCGTTCCTCTTTTTATAAGTGCATTTAGAAGAGCTGATGATTTAGCACTTGCAATGGAAGCAAGGTGCTATAGAGGGGGAGAAGGACGAACAAGGCTTCATGAATTATCTTTTAAAAATATTGATTTTTGGGCTTTAACTTTAACTATAGTTTTTGCTATTTTTATTAGCTTTTTTTAAAACTTATTAATGGATGAGATATAATGCGTAATATAAAAATAATTTTGGAATATGATGGTACTAATTATCAGGGATGGCAGTACCAAAAACATACTAAAAAAACTATTCAACAGACACTTGAAATGAAATTAACTAAACTAAATAAATCTAAAGTTCCTGTTATAGGAGCCGGGAGAACTGATTCTGGAGCACATGCAAAGGGGCAGACTGCTAACTTTTATTTAGATGTAGATATTCCAGTTTCCAAAATACCAATTGCTTTAAATAGTATGTTGCCAGCTGATATTGTTTGTAAAGATGCTGAACTTGTAACTAATGATTTTCACGCAAGATATGATAGCACAGCTAAAAAATATCGATACCGTCTTTTGAATAGATCTTATCATTCGGTTTTTACCAGGAATTATGTATATACTTTATATAAAAAATTAGATTTAAAAAAGGTAAAGTTTGCTTTAAAAGATTTTATAGGCAAATATGATTTTGCTGCTTTTCAATCTGCAGGTAGTGATGTAGCTACTACGGAGCGGGAAATAAAAAGTTTTGAAATAAAACATGTTGGTGAAGAAATTTGGTTTGAAATTATTGGAACAGGTTTTCTCTATAATATGGTTAGAATAATTATTGGAACATTAATAGAAATTGGTTTAGATAAAAGACCGACAGATGATGTGAAGCGAATACTAAAAAGTCGTGATCGCACTGAAGCTGGATTCACAGCACCAGCTAAAGGTCTAACATTATTAAAGGTTTATTATTAGAAAAAAATTGACATTTGGCTTTAAATATAATAAAATTACTATGAATCAATATGTCTGAAGGCCCCGTTACCTTGTGATATATTGCTAAATAGTATTTTTGGATAAAGGAGGGATATCAGTGTCAACATATATGGCTAATCCTGAAGAAGTGGATAGAAAATGGTATATAGTCGATGCTTCAGGTAAAACTTTAGGACGTTTTGCCTCAGAAGTTGCTCAGATATTGCGGGGTAAGCATAAAGTTACTTTTACCCCAAGTGTAGATACAGGGGACTATGTGATTGTAATTAATGCAGAAAAAATAAAACTTACAGGTAATAAATGGCAGGAAAAAGAATATGTTCATCATAGTAATTATCCTGGTGGTTTAAAAACAACTACTTATGAAAAACTTAAGGATAAAAATCCTGAACTTATTATAAAGAATGCTGTAAAAGGAATGTTACCACATAATAATCTGGGAGAAAAGATTTTCAAGAAACTAAAAGTTTATTCTGGTTCTGAGCACCCACATCAAGCACAACAACCTGAAGAATTAGAATTGTAAATGAAAGGAGGAAGATTTTATGGCTGATGTACAGTACTGGGGAACTGGTAGAAGAAAAACTGCTACCGCTAGAGTTAGATTAGTACCTGGTGATGGTAATATAATTGTAAATGATAGAGAAGTTGAAGATTATTTTTATAGAAAGTCACTCATACGTGATTTGAAATCTCCTTTGGAATTAACTGAAAGTCTTGCTAATTTCGATGTACTTGTAAATGTACAGGGAGGAGGTCTTTCTGGACAGGCAGGTGCTATTCGTCATGGTATAGCTCGTGCTCTACTAGAAGTTGATGAAGATTTCCGTTCACCATTGAAAAAGGCTGGTTATCTTACAAGAGATTCTCGTATGGTAGAAAGAAAAAAGTATGGTCTCAAAAAAGCAAGAAAAGCTCCACAGTTTTCCAAAAGATAAAATCCCAAATATTTTTCAAAAAAAGAGAGGATCTCCTCTCTTTTTTGTTATTGAAAAATGTCACAAAATTCAGCATTTAAAAGGAGGAGTTATAAATGGGTGTTAAAATTGCTGGCCTTAGTCCTCATCCACCTTTAATAATTCCAGAAGTAGGTGGACGAAGAAGAAAAGAGGTTCAAAAAACAATTGATAGTTTACAGGAACTTAGTGAAGAGATAGTCAATTCAAAACCGGATATTTTAATTACAATTAGTCCTCATGGGCCAATTCTTAGGGATGGTATTGCAGTGGTTTATTCTGAGAATTTAAAAGGAGATTTTAGGGACTTTGGAGCTCCTCAGGCTAAGTATGAAGTAAAATCTAACCTTAAATTTATAGATGAATTAAAAAATAAAACTGATGCTAATAATATAAGATTAGTAAAACTAAAAAGAAAAGATTTACAATCTTATGGTTTTAGTAATGAACTTGATCATGGAGTGATGGTACCTTTACATTATTTATTAGAAGCAGGATTAGATGTTCCAGTTGTGGCTATTTCTATGGGATTATTAAATTATCAAACACTTTATAGATTTGGAAAATTATTAGATGAAACCCTTATTGATATGGATTTAGAAGGAGCAATTTTAGCAAGTGGGGATTTATCACATAAACTGAAATCAGGAGCTCCTGCAGGTTATAATCCTGAAGCAGAAAATTTTGATAAAGAATTAACTACTCTCCTTTCTCAAGAAAAATTTGAAGAAGTATTAAAGATTGACAAAAGTTTAATTGAAAAAGCTGGTGAGTGTGGATATAGACCAATAATAATGACATTGGGAGCCATTCATAATTATGATGTGAAAAGTGATTTAAAATCTTATGAAGGTACATTTGGAGTGGGTTATGCTGTATGTTCATTTAAAATAATACAATAGAGGTGATAGTTATGTTAAAAAAAGAAGATGTTCCTAATTTGGCCAAAAAAACAATTGAAGAATATATTTTACATGGTAAAATGTATAAAATAGAAGAAGATCTTTCAGAAGAATTAAAAAGAGAAGCAGGGGTATTTGTCACCTTAAAAAAGAATGGAGATTTAAGGGGTTGTATAGGTACGGTACGTCCTACTCAAAAAAATATTGCTGCTGAAGTTCAGAAAAATGCTATTAGTGCTGCTGAACATGATCCGCGTTTTCCTGCAGTTAAAGCAGATGAATTAAATGAGATTGAGTATTCAGTAGATATAATTGGTGAAATGGAAAAAGTACAAAATAAGGAAAATTTAAATCCAGAAAGATATGGTATTATGGTAAAAGGTGGCCATCAAAGTGGTCTTTTATTACCGGATTTAGAAGGTGTTGATACAGTTGAGAAACAAATAAATATAGCCAGAAAAAAAGCGGGTTTAAGCAAAAATGATGATATTGAAATTTATAGGTTTGAAGTGAAAAGATATAAAGAGTGAGGGATAAATATGGAAAAAATAGCTGATTTTCAAGAGTCTATAGATCATAAAGTGAAATGTAAACTTTGTCCTCACCAGTGTTTGATCAAAAATGGAGATAATGGAATTTGTAGAGTAAGAAAAAATAAAGATGGAATTTTATATACTATTAATTATGGGGAAATTAGTTCTATTGGTGTTGATCCTATAGAGAAGAAGCCTTTGTATCATTTTTATCCTGCTTCCAGAATTTTATCTTTAGGAACTTTTGGTTGTAATTTTAAATGTCAGTTTTGTCAGAACTGGAAAATTAGTCAGGGGAATCCTCCTACTCAATCATTAACCCCTGAAGAAGTTATAGAACTGGCAGAGCAAAAAAATGTCAAAAGTATAGCATATACTTATTCTGAACCAGTTGTCTGGTATGAATTCGTAAAAGAAACAGCCCAAAAAGCTTCAAAAAAAGGGTTGAAAAATGTACTGGTAACTAATGGTTTTATTAATAATAAGCCTTTAGAGAATATTTTACCTTATATAGATGCAGCAAATGTTGATTTGAAATCTTTTAATGATGATTTTTATAAAAAATATGCTGAGGGTCGAGTGGAGCCTGTAAAAGAGACAATAAAAAAAATGGCCAACAATACTCATCTTGAAATTACTACTTTGCTTATCAATGATCTTAATGATGAGCGAGAAGAATTAAAAAAATTATTTAAGTGGATCTCAAATATAAATAAATCTATACCTCTCCATCTTTCAAGATATTTTCCTGCGTATAAGATGGATAAACCAGCTACAGAAGTTAAAACTATGGAAAAGGCTTATGAACTGGCAAAGAAATATTTAGATTTTGTTTATTTAGGGAATTTGCGTACTTCTAAAAAAGGTAATACTTATTGTCCTCAATGTGGAAAAGAGTTGATTTCTAGAGATGGTTATAATACTGAGGTTTTTCTTGAGAAAGGTGAATGTCCAAAATGCAGTTATAAAATTAAAGGTGTTTTTAAATAATATTAGAATTAAAAAAGAGCAAGGTTATAAGAAACCTTGCTCTTTTTTCTATTCTTTATGGTATTAGTGGTCCTGAGTAGATTTAGGGTCTAAAGCATCTCTTAATCCATCACCCAGTAAGTTATAATTTAAAACTGCTATAAATATCATTACACCTGGAATTAAAAGCCAGGGGAAACCGGTAATTTTAGTAACATTTTGAGCAGCAGTTAACATATTACCCCAGCTAGCATTTGGTTCCTGTATTCCTAGACCAAGAAAACTTAGACCAGATTCCATGATGATATAACCAGGAATTGCTACAGTAGCTCTAACTATTACATAAGTAGCAGTACTGGGAAGAACATGTTTGATTATAATTCTCTTATCTTTTGCGCCTAAGGCCCGTGCAGCAAGGATATATTCTTCATTTCTAACTGATAATACCATACCTCTTATAACACGCGACATACCGGCCCAACCTATAAAAGATAAAATTGTAATAATTAAAAAGAAACGAAATGTTGAGGAAACATCTAACGGTAAAACGGCAGCCAGTGCTAAGAGTAAATAAAAACTGGGGATTGACATAACAACTTCTGCCAGCCGCATGAGGGCATTATCAATCCATCCACCATAGTATCCGGCTATACCACCTACCAGCAGACCAATAACTGTAGAAATAAATATTGCTATAAAACCTATAAACATCGAGACCCGTCCACCGAACAATAACCTTGTAAATACATCTCGACCGTAATTATCTGAACCTAATAAAAATATATGAGCTGGTTTATCAACTCCAAAGAGGTGAAGATCAGTTTTAAAGAGATTTAAAAATTTATATTCATCACCATGATAAAAGAATTTTATTGGATATTTTTTATCTTTTATTACTTCATATTCAGCCCAACCAACTGATTCAGTTCTATATACATAGGGTCTTGTCAGACCATCTTCATCGGTGAAATGAACTTTAGTTGGAGGATGAAAAAAATGTTTTTTAGAGCCATTATGAGGATGATAGGGTGATAAAAAACCAGCAAAAATGACTAATAAATATATAATAATAATTACTGTACCACCTATCATTGCCATTCTATGACGGCGTAATCTTTTCCAGGTTTCTTCCCAAAAATTATATTCATCATCTTTTTTATCTTCTCGTTCTTCTATATTTTCAATTACTTCTTCAGGATTTTCATTTGGATTGAATTCTGTTTTCATTTTTTATCCCCCCTTAGTTATACCTTATCCGTGGATCACTTACAGCCAATAATACATCAGCTATAAGATTACCAGCAATTAATAAAACACTACCCATCATCAAGCCAGCCATAGCTAAATATAAATCTTTTGATCTAACAGCAGTTAACATCATTTTACCTAAACCTGGCCAACCAGTAACTGTTTCAGTCAGGGCAGCTCCACTCAGGAGGGCACTTATTTGAAACCCAAAAATAGTAATCATTGGATTAATTGCATTACGTAAAGCATGTTTATAAACAACTTTCCTTTTTCTTAATCCTTTAGATTTTGCTGTTCTAATATAATCAGAACGCATAGCATCTATCATTTGACCTCTCATCTGTCTTGTTAAACTTGCCATACGAGCTGTTCCAAGAACGACTGCTGGAACAAGTAAATGTTTTAAGATATCCAGAACTTTTCCGGCAGGACTTAAAAAATCATGCATGACACTGGTCATTCCACTAATGGGCAGACCAACATTAAATCTTACTATTAAAAATAAAAGTAATAGTGCAAAAAAGAAGTTTGGTATAGATAATCCAACAAAAGCCAAACTTGTAAATAAATTATCTCCAAAAGTATATTTATGAGTAGCCGAATAAATACCAATTGGGATTGCAAAACCCCAGGCTAAAATCATAGCTGCTACTGATAATATTAGAGTGTTTAACATTCGACTTCCAATTACATGGGTGACAGGAACTTTGTAGGTAAAGGATTCTCCTAGATTACCATGTAATAATTGCCATAACCAGTGAAAATATTGTTCAGGCACTGATTTGTCAAGTCCATATTGTCTTTCCATGGTTTCTATAAGTTCTTCAGAAACATCAGGATTTAATCTTACTCTATCTAGATAACTACCTGGAGATAATTGCATAATCACAAATGCTAATAATGATATGGCCAAAAGTAATGGTATGGCCTGTAATATTCTCCTTATTATATATGTTTTCATTACTCCATACTCCTTTCAAATATAGCTTCTCTTATATTGATAAATAATAAGTTTATTATTAATTTTTTAATAAAACAAAATATTATAATTTCAAAAGAAGAAGGGGGAAAGATCCCCCTTCTTTTTGGGATTTAAATTTAGCTTAATTTAATTTGAGAAATAAAGTTCATGGATATTCCAGGTAACTCCACCATAAGCAGTAGGTTCTGTATTTTTCAAGTCATTTCTTATAGCGTAAAGACTATTTGGAGTAACAGTATAAATAACTGGAACTCTTTCTGCTATAATTTCCTGGAATTCATTGTAATATTCAACTCTTTCTTCAGTATTCACAGTAGAAGCACCTTTTTCAAATAACTCATCAATTCTAGCTTCCCATTCAGTTCCTGGTTCTTCCTGTTGTGGATTCCACATATGAAGATGTCCATGTGAAGGCCAGACATTTGAGCCAGAATGTGGTTCAACTCCACCGGTAAGTCCTATGAGTATTGTATCAAAGTCCCATTCACTCATAAGTGAATTTACCATAGCATTAAATTCAACTGGTGAAGAGTTAATTTTCATACCTAAATCTCTGAGTTCAGATGCAATGATATTTAGGATGGTTTCTCTAACAGTATTACCAGAGTTAGTGATCATAGTAAATTCTACTCTTCTACCATCTTTATCAACTAATTGATCATCATCATTCCAACTGAAACCGCCTTCTTTAAGTTCTTCTCTGGCTTTATCTAAGTTATAAGGATATTTTTTCACATCTTCATTTAAGAATACTTTATTTGGAGCACTTACTGGACTCCACTGAGGAGTACCATAACCGGCTAAGGCTTGATCAATCATAGTATCTTTATCCATAGCATAGGCTACTGCTCTTCTAAAGTGAAGATTAGTAAACCAGTCATATTTCCATGGTTCTTCTTCTAATTTAGGATTACGAGGGTTCATGTTAAAAACAAGGAAGTTAGTACTGAAAGTAGGTCCAGCATCTATCATATGGTAATTACCCTGTTCAGCATTTTCTTTAAATCTGTTAAAATCAATACCTCTTACAGCAAGAAAATCAGTTTGTCCTTTTTCAAAAAGTAAAGATTGAGTTTCCTGACTTTCAGAGATTACTCTAACCCATCTAGTTATATAAGGTAATGGTTTACCTTCAGTGTCTCTTCTCCAGTAATTAGAGTTTCTGATTAGTACTACTCTTTCACCTGCTTTATATTCACCTAAAGTAAATGGCCCTGTACCTACGATTTCGCTTGGTTCAGTGTTAATACCCCAGGTTTCATTGAATTTTCCATTTTTCCAGGGTTCATATAATTTATGTTTTGGGACAATATAAGTAGTCATATTGTTTAAAAATGGTGCAAATGGTTTAGGAATTTCTACTTCTACAGTATATTTATCAATTTTTCTGTATTCAGGAAACTGACCATCAACCATCATAACATCACGAGTACTTGTTGGAACATCTTCATCTTTTATAACATCCAAAGTAAAGATTACATCATCAGCGGTAAACTCTTCTCCATCACTCCACTTTACACCTTCGCGTAGATGGAAGGTATATGTTGTACCATCTTCACTTATTTCCCAATCTTTAGCTAATTCTGGTTCTATTTCTGTAGTTACACCATTTCTAGTTACTAGCCCTTCAAAGATGAAACCATCTGTAATATCTGTAGATGAGGTTTCTTGAGCAATAATAGTGTTAAATGTCTTTGGATCTCCTAAAAGGGCAGTTACTAAAGTGCCACCATGTTGACCCTGTGGTTTTTCAGTAACCCATGGATCTTTTAATTCTACCTCATGTCCTGCTGCTAAAGTCATTGCACTTAGTGATAAAATAAAAATAAAAGTTAAAGTTAAAACAGTAATTTTTTTCATTTAGAATTATTCCTCCTCTTTTAATTTGAAATTAAAATACCTAAAAACTACTCTATTCTAAAATACTCTTTTCAGGTGGACACCTCCTTTCAAATCAGAATTAATTTAGGAATAAAAAAGTGCTGTAATTTGGTGATTATATAATTATAATACTGGTTAAATTTAAGTTTTCCTGCAAAAAAATAAATATTTTAAAATTAGCAAAATTATGGTAAAAATAAAAATTATTAGTTAATATATTTAAAAATTAAAATATAATCAAATCTTAATTAATAATATGCTATTTTTTTATATATTATTTAATTTGTAACTTAATAAAATTATTTGAAATATTTTTAATTAATATAAAAAATATTCCAGCCATAGATATATATTATGATTAAAGTATAAAAAGAACTACCTAAAAAGGCAGCATAAATTATATTTTTATTTTTTTTGATTAAAATAAAATAGATAAAAGCTAAAAGAATATATTGAATAATAAGAAGTATTGAAGTTATATTAAGTAAAAAAGGATAAAAAATAGCTGAAAAAAGAATAGCAATTTTTTCACCTACAATATTAGATAGAAATATTTTAAATATATTTTCTAAAATAAATATTTCTCCTAAAACTACTATTATATTTGAAATAAAAAATAATAAATATGGTATTAAACTATTTATAAAATTAGCTGGACTTTGTATATTATATAAAGGATCAAAATTTTGAGATGGAAAATCATTTAAACTAAGTGGCATATTTATTAAAAAAATGATTATAATAGTTAGAAAAATAATTACAAAAAATATCTGCAAGGTAAATTTCAGATTTAATTTTAAATTTAATTTGAAATCTTTTATTTTCAAATTATAAATACTAATAAAATAGAAAAGAGTTAAAGCAAGAAAAATAAATCTTCCAGAGGTGAAAAGAGCATAATCTAAAATTCCTTCAAAATTTGGAGAGTGTTTTGTTATTTGAAAATTTATTATTATTTTTGTTAAATAATAAATAAGATACCATAATGAAAGAATAATAAAAACATCTTTGTAATTTATAAAATTTTGGATTTTTGATTTGTTATCTGTTTTAAAGAATTCATTTATTTTCATATTTATCACCTATATAATAATTAATGAAAAATATGGATTTTCCTTTTTATCAAAAAAAAATAATTGAAATAAAGGGTTTGAATAAATATTATAGAATAATAAAATACAGAAAACTAAAATTTAACTTAAATATAATAATATAATTTTAAAAAGAGGTGAGCTTATTGGGAAAATTTTTTGGTACAGATGGAGTTAGAGGAGTTGCTAATAAGGAATTAACACCGGATTTAGCATATAAAATTGCGCGTGCAGGAGGACATTTTTTGGCTGAAGGTCTAGATGAAAATGAAAGATTAGCAATAAATATTGGTAAAGACACTCGGTTATCTGGAGATATGTTAGAAGCTGCTCTTATTGCAGGTTTTAATTCAGTTGGAATTGATGTTAATAAATTTGGAATTGTTCCCACTCCAGGGGTAGCTTATTTAACTGATAAAATGAATGTTATTGGTGGAGTAATGATTTCAGCATCTCATAACCCAATTGCTGATAATGGAATTAAATTTTTTGATAAAAATGGCTATAAGTTAAGCGATAAAGCAGAAAATGAGATTGAGAAATTGATTTTAAATGACTTAGAAAATTTGGAAAACCCTACTCATGAAAATGTGGGTAGAGTTAAAATAAAAGAAAATCAGATTGAAAATTATATTAAGCATGTTTTAAGTACTGTTGATGGTGATTTTTCTAATATAAAGGTAGTTTTAGATTGTGCTAATGGTGCAGCATATGAGGTGGCCCCCAAAATATTAAAAAAATTAAAGACAAATTTAAAAGTAATTAATAATAATAATGATGGGAGTAAAATAAATGTTCAATGTGGTTCTACAAATCCAGATGAAGTTGCTGAATTAGTAAAAAAGACAGGGGCTGATCTTGGTATAGCTCATGACGGGGATGCAGACAGAGTTATTTTTGTAGATGAAAATGGTAAAATAGTAGATGGAGATACAATAATGGCTATTTGTGCTTTAGATATGTTAGAAAGAGGAAAGCTTAAAGGTAAAACTCTTGTTACTACTCGTTATAGTAATTTGGGTTTAAAAGAATTACTTGAAAGTAGAGGAGCGAGAGTTGAATTAGCTAAAAATGGAGATAGATATGTTTTAAAAAGAATGAGAGAAAAAGGATATAATTTAGGTGGTGAAAAATCAGGTCATATAATATTTTTGGATTATAATAAAACTGGTGATGGGATTTTAACTGCTGTACAACTTATGAATATAATTAAAAGAAAAGATGAAAAGTTAAGTGAATTGAGTAAAATAATAAAATTATGGCCACAAAAGTTAAATAGTATTAAAGTGAATAAAAAAGAAGATTGGAAAGAAAACAAGTTAATTAAAGAAGAAATTAAAAAAGCAGAAACAGAAATTGGTAAAAAAGGAAGAGTTTTTGTAAGAGCTTCAGGTACTGAACCAGTAATAAGATTAATGCTTGAAGGTAAAAATGAAGATTTATTAAATAAATGGGAAAATAGATTGAGTAAGGTTATTAGAGAGGAGCTTAATTAATTTTGATTTTTAACAAATTCTTTCAGATATGATATACTAATAAAAGGTTTTATTGGTTTTAAAGTAATACGATAAAATTTCAATAGGAGGTGAGATATGAAATTGATTTAAAGTAGAGTATTTTCCAAAGCGCCAGGACTTGACTTGAACGCAAAAAAAGTCAAGTTGACGAGGGAGAGGGTTATCGAAACATTTCGGCGGATGCCCTCAGGCAAATGTCAGGCCTGAAATTGTTTCTAAAAGCTTTGAGTGATCAAAGTTACAAAGGAAACAATAGACAGATTTATGTTAAATATTATTTTAAAAAAATAGATATAAAATATATTGGAGGTAATAATAGTATGTGTGGGATAGTAGGTTATATAGGAGATAAAAAAGCTGCTTCAATTTTGATGGAGGGCTTAGAACATCTTGAATATAGAGGTTATGACTCAGCAGGAATAGCATTACAGGCTAATAATAAAATAAATGTCACAAAAGAAGTAGGAAAATTGGATGAATTAAAAGAGTTATTAAATTTTTCTGAAGAAGAGGGATTAAAAGGAATTGGTCATACCAGGTGGGCTACTCATGGAAGACCTTCAAAAATAAATTCCCATCCTCATTATGATTGTAATAATGAGTATGCAGTTGTTCATAATGGTATTATTGAAAATTTCCAGGAATTAAAAAGTGAACTTATTGAAAAAGGTCATGATTTTAAATCAGAAACTGACACTGAAGTTATTGCCCATCTTATAGAAGAAAAGTACACTTCGAATTTAAAAGATGCAGTTAGAGAAGCTGTTAAAGTTTTAGATGGGTCCTATGCTTTAGCAGTTTTATCTACAAAAGAGCCTGATAAAATTATTGGAGTTAGAAAAGATAGTCCTTTAGTTATTGGAAAAAATAATGGCGAAAATTTTATAGCTTCAGATATGACTGCGTTTTTAAGTTATACCGATCAATTCTACATTTTAGATGATGGAGAGATGGCTGAAGTAACAAAAGATAATATATCACTTTTCGATTTAGATGGTGATAATATAGAAAAAGATATCTTTAAAGTTGATTGGGATGCAGAAATGGCTGAAAAGAATGGATATGAACATTATATGTTAAAAGAAATTAATGAACAGCCAGATTCAATAAGACGAGTTTTAAATAATAGAATTAGTCCTGCTGGAATTAATTTTTCAGAAATTGGATTTACAAAAGAAGAAATGGTTAATTTTGATAAACTTTATGTCGTAGCTTGTGGTACAGCTTATCATTCTGGATTAGTTGGAGAATATCTTATAGAGGAAATGGTAAACATTCCAGTAGAAGTAGAAGTTGCATCAGAATTTAGATACAAAGAACCAATTTTAGATGAAAATACTTTAGTAGTTGTAGTTAGTCAGTCAGGTGAAACTGCAGATACTCTGGCTGCCCTTAGACTTGCAAAAAATAAAGGAGCGAAAGTTTTAGCTTTTGTAAATGTTAAAGGAAGTACTATTTCTAGAGAAGCAGATGAAGTAATTTATCTTAAAGCTGGCCCGGAAATTGCTGTTGCTTCAACTAAAGCATATGTTAATATGGTTACAGCTTTTTATCTTTTAACTTTATATTTAGGTGAAATAAAAGGAAGTATTGCTAAAGAAAAACAAAATATGATGATTAAAGATATTTTGAGATTACCAGAATTGGCTCGCGAGATTATAAAGAAAAGTGAAAAGTTAGTTAAAGATAAAGCAAAAGAATTCAAAAATATAAACAGCACTTTTTTTATAGGGCGAAATGTTGATTATACGCTGGCTTTAGAAGGAGCTTTAAAATTAAAAGAAATTTCGTATATTCATGCTGAAGCTTACCCTGCCGGGGAGCTTAAACATGGTACTCTGGCTTTGATTGAAGAAGGAACTCCAGTTATTGCTATTGCTACCCGACAGAATGTATTAGAAAAAACCTTGAGTAATATTGAAGAAGTAAGAGCAAGAGGAGGAGATATTTTAGGTTTAGTTCTTCCTAATAATGAAGTTGATTATGAAGAAACTATGGACCAAATTATTGAAATACCTGATGTGGATGAAATGGTCAGTTCAATTTTGACAATTATTCCTCTTCAACTTCTAGCATATTATGCAGCTGTTTATAGAGATTGTGATATAGATCAACCAAGAAATTTAGCCAAAAGTGTAACAGTTGAATAAAATTATTAAGCCCTGTTAGTTTTTAACTGACAGGGCTTTTTTTATGTTTTTGCAATTACTGCTCTTATATTTTATAATAAAAGTTAGGATAATGACTTCAAAAGAAAAGGTGTATAAAATGATATATGGTACAGGAATTGATATAGTAGAAGTTAAACGTGTTGAAAGTATAATAAAATGTTGGGAGGATAAGTTTTTAAATAGAATTTTTACAGAAAATGAAATTAAATACTGTCAAAAAAAATCTAACCCCTTTCCTCATTTTGCTGCCAGGTTTGCAACTAAAGAAGCTGTTGCAAAAATGTTTGGTACTGGTTTAGGAAAAATAAATTGGAAAGATATTGAGGTTATTAACAAAGAAAAAGGGAAACCTTATCTACATTTTAGTGGTGGAGCAAAAAAAGAAGCTGTGAAAAATAATATTAAAAATGTACATCTAAGTTTATCTCATGAAAAAGAATATGCAATTGCTCAAGTTGTTGCAGAAGGAGGTAAATAATGATTGCTTTAACTCCAACTGAAATGAGAGAGATGGATAAAAAAAGTATAGAAGATGGTTTTACATCATCTATTCTTATGGAAATGGCCGGAAGAGGTACAGCAGAATTGATAGATCGGAAAGTTGAAAATATAGAAAAAAAAATAAGTATTTTTTGTGGAAAAGGGAATAATGGTGGTGATGGGTTTACTGCAGCTCGTTTTTTAGATATGTGGGGTTATAATGTTCAAATTATATTTACTGGAAATAAAGAAGAATTAAAAGATGTTAATTATACTAATTATAAAATAGCGAAGTTACGTAAAATTCCAATAAAAAAAGTCAAAAAGTTAGATGAAGATGTAAAAGAATTAGTTAGGGATTCTAACATTATAATAGATGCTCTGTTAGGAACCGGTATCCAAGGTGAACCCAGGGGAATTTATGGTGAATTAATTGAGCTTATTAATAAGAGTAAAAACAGTTTTATTACTGCAATAGATGTACCTTCTGGAGTTAATGCTTTTTCAGGAGAAGTAGAAGGTGAAGCTGTCAAAGCTGATTTGACTGTGACTATGGCTTATTATAAAACTGGTTTACTTTTGAATCCAGGTTATCAATATTGTGGTAAAATAGAAGTTATAGACCTGGGAATGGTTAATTCCAGTTTAGAAAAAATTAATTATAATCATTTTTTAATTAATAATAATGAAGCTGCCAATCTTTTGGGTAGTAGAAAATCTACAGGACATAAAGGAACTTTTGGAAAAATTCTAGTTGTGGGTGGTTCTAGAAATATGCCAGGTGCTCCAGCACTTGTAGGAGAGTCAGGATTAAAATCAGGTGCTGGATTAGTAAAAATTGCTTTACCTGATTTTTTTGCAAAACAGAGTTTGAATTATAAAAATGAAATTTTATATGAGTTTTTAACTTCAGACAGTAATAAAATTACTGAAAAAGCTTATGGTAAAATTCAAAAATTAATGAAAGATATGGATGTTTTAGCTTTAGGACCTGGTTTGGGACAAAGTAAAGAAATAGATAGTCTGATAGAGAAAGTACTTGAATCTATTGAAAAACCGGTTGTTCTGGATGCTGATGGGTTAAATGCAATAAAAAATTTAAATATTTTAAATAAATGTGATAAAAATCTTATTTTGACACCTCATCCAGGAGAAATGTCTCGTCTTGTAGATAAAAGTATTGAAGAAATAAAAGAAAATAAGATTGAAATATGTCGTAAATTTGCAAGTGATTATGGGGTTAATTTAATTTTGAAAGGAGCAACTACTATTATTGCCCTCCCCAATGGTGATATTTATTTTAATATAACTGGTAATAATGGTATGGCTACTGCTGGTAGTGGTGATGTTTTAACTGGTATTATAGCAGGTTTATTAGCTCAAGGTTTAAAATCAGATAAGGCAGCAATTTTAGCACCTTATTTACATGGTAAAGCTGGGAGTGAAGCTAAAAAAGATTTAACAGAGTATTCTTTAATAGCCAGTGATATTATAAATTATTTGCCAAAAGTTTTTGGGAAATTAGAAAATAGTAAATTAAAAATATAATAAAAAAGGAGTAGAGAGATGATATTATCTGATAAATCTATAAATGAATTACGTCAAAAAAAAGAATTGATTATAGAACCATTTACTGAAGAACAATTACAACCAGCTTCAGTAGATCTAAGGTTAGGTAGTAGTTTTTTGAAAATCAATGAAAATTTAACAGAAATTATGACTTTAAATGATAAATTAGAATATCAAAGTATGGAAAAGGAGGAAATAGTTATACCACCTCATTCTTTTCTCCTTGCTACAACAAGAGAACATATAGAATTACCTGAGAATCTTACCGCTTTTGTAGAAGGAAGAAGTTCAATTGGAAGAATGGGGCTTTTTATTCAAAATGCTGGTTGGGTGGATCCTGGTTTTGCAGGCCAAATTACTCTTGAATTGTATAATGCTAATCGTTTACCAATAAAATTAATTGCAGGGAGAAGAATATGTCAGCTTGTTTTTGCTAAAATGGATAAAACAGCTGATTCTCCTTATAACGGTAAATATATGAATCAAAAAAATGCAGTAGGTAGTAGAGTTTATAAAGATTTTGAAAATAATCCTAAAATTTAATACTTATAATTGTAATATGTATTAAAGGAGGTTGATAATGATGATTGAAATCGTTATTTCAGATATAGATGATAGTATTGGACCTGGAGATATTGTTGGTGCTTTTATTAATGAAGCAGGGATTAATAGTGGTGATATTGGTAAAATTGATATAAAAAATTATAAAGCTGAAGTAGAAGTAGATGACGAAGTGGCTAAACAGGTTGTTGATTCTATGGATAACAATCAAATTGGTGGAGTATCTGTAAAAGTATATCCAAAAAACCCTGAAGACCTTTTAGATGAAGGGCTTCGTGAATATATAGAAAAATATAGACGTTTAGTTGAATTAGAAAGAACTGAAGAAATGGAAAGACATGAATTAGAGATTAAACGATTGAGCCCAAGAGAAAGAGAGAAAAAAGGAAGGGCTGTTTTGAATCTTAGAGGTAGAGGTCAGGGTAAAGCTTTTGGTAATAAACCAATCGTTAAATTTATGCGTGTAAAAAAAGGTGAAAAATTACCTGACACTGAAATAAGTATTGGAGACCTTGTTATGATAAGTAAAAAATGGCCTTTGGCAGATGATAATCCTACCGGTACAGTAGCTGAAAAAACTAATTATTCGATAACTGTAGTTTTTGATGAAAAGCCCCCTTCTTTTGTTTTTGATAAAGGATTGAGAATGGATTTATATGTAAATGATATTACTTTTCAAAGAATGCTGGATTCACTGGATAGTTTAAAAACTGCTGAAGGAAGACTGGAAGAACTTAGGGGAAAACTTTTAGGTGAAGAAAAACTAAATTGGATAGAAAAAGAAGTAGAATGTGATTGGGTAAATGAAGATTTAAACCAATCACAAAAGACAGCTGTTAAAAAATCACTTAAAGCAAAAGATTTTTATCTAATTCAAGGACCACCTGGAACAGGTAAAACAATGACAGCAATTGAAATCATAAATCAGGCTGTTAAAAATGATAAAGATATTTTAGCAACAGCTGATTCTAATACTGCAGTTGATAATCTTGTAGAAAGACTTGCTGATTCGGGATTGGAAGTTGTTAGAGTTGGACATCCAATTAGAGTAACCCCTCTTTTAAGAGAGCATACTCTGGATTATCAGGTTTTAGAACATGAAGATTATGTTAAGGCTCAGCAAATTAGAGAAGAAGCTTTTGAATTAAAAGAAGAACAGGATAAATATATTCATCCTGGCGGAAGTATGCGTCGGGGTATGAGTGATGAACAGATAAAAGAAAATGCTCGCAAAAACAGAGGGAGTCGAGGAATAAATCCTCAGCAGATGGAAAAGATGGCTAAATGGTTAGAACTACAGGATAAAATTGATGATTATTTTACAAAAGTAGATGAACTGGAAAATAAAGCTATTAATGAATTGATCAATCAAGCAGATGTAGTTTGTGCTACTAATTCGACTTCTGGTTCTGAGTTAATGGCTGAGAAGGAATTTGATTTAGTAGTTATTGATGAGGCAACTCAGTCTACTGAACCTGGAGCTTTAATACCAATTGTTAGATCTAATAAAGCAATATTGATTGGAGACCATAAACAATTGCCACCAACAGTTTTAAATCAAAAAGCTGCTGATGCTGGATTGAAAAAATCACTTTTTGAAAGACTATATGAAATACATGGGGATGAACTTTGGTCACTGCTTCAAATTCAATATAGAATGCATGATAAAATAATGAATTTTTCTAATCATAAATTCTATAGTGGACGTTTAGTTAGTGATGAGAGTGTAGCAGATCATACCCTCCGGGATTTAGGAGTGGAAAGTGAAAAAAACAGGTGTTTTACTGATAAAGCTTTAATTCCTGATAAACCTATAGTTTTTATTGATACTTCTAATATGGAAGCTGAAGAAAGATCATTATCATCGTCTAATTCTTATGATAATCCTGTAGAAGCTGAAATTGTTTTAGATCTGGTAGATGAAGCACAAAAATTGGGAGTTGATGGAGAGGATATAGCTGTGATAACTCCTTATAAAGACCAGGTTGATTTGCTAAACCATAGGTGCAAATCTGAAAAAATTGAAATAAATACTGTTGATGGTTTTCAGGGTAGAGAAAAAGAATTAATTGTTTTATCACTGGTACGTAGTAACAAAAGAGACAATATTGGATTTCTGCGAGATTTGAGAAGAATGAATGTTTCTTTAACAAGAGCTAAAAGAAAATTAATAATTATAGGAGATAAAGATACTATTAGTAGTCACCGTTTATATGAAGATTTAGTTAATTATGTTAAAGAAAATGGATTATATTATTCTCTATAATTAATATTTAAAATTTGAGTTAAATATTATAAAACCCCTATTGACAGGAGTTTCAGCTTATTATATACTATTAACAAATGTGATAATAATTATGTAATAAATGACTTAGCTGGAGAGGTGAAAAAATGGGTGATAATATTAAACAGGGGTATAACTTAAGTGAAAGAGAACGCAAAAGAATTGCGAAAGAATTAGCAAAAGGGTACCAAAAAATGGCATCACTCAATCAAAAGCTTGCTGAAAATGGTTTTGTAGTAGAGGATGGGGAGCATTGGGATGAGACAAGATAATAGTCTCATCTCCTCATTGTCTTGTTTTTATGTTTATTAAATTACATATTTATCAAAAGTAAGTAGAAATTGGAAAAATTGTTTAATGAAATTTGAAAGTTTATCCAAGTGTGATTAACTGGAGTGTGAATAAAGTGGATGTTAATAGAGGGGATGTGTTTTATGCTGATCTGAACCCGGTTATTGGTTCTGAACAGGGAGGAGTTCGTCCTGTAGTGGTAATTCAAAATGATATAGGTAATAAATATAGTCCAACAATTATTGTTGCAGCTATTACTTCAAAAATTGATAAAGCAAAGTTACCTACTCATGTAGAGATTCCTGCAGAGGTTAGTAGTTTAAAAAAGGATTCAGTTATTTTATTAGAACAAATAAGAACTCTTGACAAAAAAAGATTACAAAGAAAAGTAACTAGTTTGGATGAAGAAATTATAAAAAAAGTTAATAAGGCAGTTGAAATTAGCCTGGGTTTAATAGATCTATAAAGATAAGATTCTTTGGGAGACCGAAGAATCTTTTTTTGATTTTTTAAAGGGATTGACTTTTAATTATAGAATAATTTATATAGTATTAATAATTTGCAAATTTTTTGCTAATTTTTTTAAAATTTTGAAGGGGGCAATTATTTTGGCCGAAGATATGGTAAATGTTTATCGTGGGGAATTAATTGAATCTATTCATCAGGGGGACCTGGCAGTTGTGAATGATAAGGGGGATTTATTGGCTGAGTTTGGCAATAGTGAAATGTTAACTTATTGGCGCTCTGCTGCTAAACCAGTCCAGGCTTTACCAGTTGTAAGTTCTGGAGCTGCTGACAAATATAATTTAACTGATAAGGAAATTGCAATTATGTGTGCTTCTCATAGTGGAGAAGATCAGCATGTAAAAGTTGTTAGAGGAATTTTAAATAAAATTGGATTAAAAGAATCTGATTTAAATTGTGGAACTCATCCTCCTCTAAATAAGAAAACAGCTAAACGTTTATGTGAAGAGGGGAAAGAACCTCCTTTGATTAGAAATAATTGTTCAGGTAAACATGCGGGAATGTTAACAATGTGTCAGTATAATGGCTGGGATCTTGAGAATTATCCTGAACTTGAGCATCCGTTACAGCAATATTTATTAGATGTAATCAGTGAAATAACTAAATACCCGAGGGAAAAGATTTATACTGGTGTAGATGGTTGTGGAGTAGTAGTTTTTGGTATGCCATTAAAAAATATGGCCCTGGCTTATGCTAGACTAACTAATCCTAAATCTCTTCCTGAAAAGTATAGAGAAGCAGCTATTCGAATTACTAGAAGTATGGAAAAATATCCAGAATTAATTGGAGGAACTAAAAGATTTAATACAGAATTACTAAAGGTAGGAAATGGTGAATTTTTTGCAAAAAGTGGGGCTCAGGCTGTTTTTTGTGTTGGACATGTAAAAAAAAATATAGGTTTAGCATTAAAAATAAAAGATGGTGGAAGTAGAGGCGTAAAACCTGCTACTATTGAAGCTATGAATCAATTAAATTTATTATCTAAAAAACAATTAGAAAAACTTCAAAATTATCATGAATATATTATTAAAAATCATCATGGAGCAAAAGTAGGAAAAGCAGTAGCAGATTTTAAATTAAAGAAAAAACAATAAATTTAAATTATTAGGAGGAAAATAAATGATAGCTATTAAAGGTGCTAAAATTTTGACAATGGAATCTAAGGATTATGAAAAGGGAACAGTTATAATTGAAGAAGGTAAAATAAAAGAAATTGGTGAAAACCTGGAAATACCAGCTGAGGCTGAAGTATATGAAGCTAATGGTAAAGTTATGATGCCAGGTATGATAGATGCTCATACTCATGTTGGAATTAGTGAAGAAGGAATTGGGTGGGAAGGTGCAGATTATAATGAAATGTCAGATCCTATTACACCTCATCTAAGAGCAATAGATGCTATTAATCCACATGAAGAAGGAATGAAAGATGCAAGAACTCATGGTATTACTTCTTTAATGACTGGCCCAGGGAGTGCCAATGTAATTGGAGGAGAAAATTTAGTTTTAAAAACTAAGGGCAATACTGTAGATGAAATGATAGTTAAAAATCCAGCAGGAATGAAAGCTGCTTTTGGTGAAAATCCTAAAAGAGTATATAATGATCAAAACAAAAGTCCTCGTACACGGATGGCAGTAGCGGCTGAAATGAGAGAAACATTCATGAAGGCTGAAGACTATCTTAAAGAAAAAACACATACAGAAGAAGAGGATAAGCCTTTTAAAAGAGATATAAAAATGGAAAGTATCAGCAGGGTTCTCAAAAAAGAATTACCTCTTAAAGCTCATGCACATCGTGCTGATGATATAATGACTATTATTAGAATTGCAAAAGAATTTGATATTGAAGTTACTTTAGAACATTGTACTGAAGGTCATAAAGTAGTTAAGGAAATAGTAGATGCTGGTTTCCCTGCTATTGTAGGACCTTCTCTTACAACGAGATCTAAAGTTGAATTAATGGATAGAACATATGAAACTCCTGGAATACTTGCTGAAGCAGGAGTAAAAGTAGCTCTTATGAGTGACCATCCAGTAGTTCCAATTCATTACTTACCTGTGTATGCAGCCTTAGCTGTGAGATCAGGTATGGATAGAAAAGAGGCACTTAAAGCAATTACTATTAATCCAGCAGAAATTTTAGGTGTGGATGATAAAATTGGAAGTATTAAAAAAGGAAAAGATGCAGATTTAGTAATATTTGATGGTGATCCTTTTGATTTTAACTCAAAAATAGATACAGTATTTATTAGTGGAGAAAAAATAGAAGAATAATTATCATTGAAATGATTAATAATAAAAAATAGCAGCCCTTAATTGCTAGAAGGGGCTGCTATTTCTAGTTGATAATTTGTCTTGATTATCGTATAATTAAAATAAATTAATGGAAATATTGTTATAAAAATCACAATACTAGCAAAATCCTGGAGGTTTTTATATGAAATTAACTAAAGTAGTTGAATTGTTAGGGGCTGAATCAGTTTTTGAAGAATATGAAGATGTGGAAATAGAAACAGCCTGTGGAGCTGATTTAATGAGTGATGTTTTGGCCTTTTCCCATAGCAAAACTATGCTTCTTACTGGCCTTACAAATCCTCAGGTTGTTAGAACAGCAGAAATGACAGATATTGAAGTTATCTGTTTTGTAAGAGGTAAAAAACCTGTTTTAGATACGGTTCAACTTGCTAAAGAAAAAGGGATTAAACTTTTTTATAGTAAAAAACCATTATTTGAAAGTTGTGGTTTATTGTATAGTAATGGGATAAGACCAGAAAAATTACAAGAAATTGAGTAGAGTGGAGGAATTATTTTGGGTAGTAAAAAATTACTTGAAGAAGAAATAGAGAGAAGAAATTTCAAAAAAGGTGGAGAAGTTTCCAGTAAATTAAAATCTCTTTTGCGAAAGTTAGGAGTAGATACTCAGATTATAAGAAAAATCTCTATTATTACCTATGAATTAGAAATGAATATAATAATTCATTCTGAAGGTGGTAAAATAACAGCTATAATTGCCAATAATGAAGTGCAAATTTTTGCCGAGGATGATGGCCCTGGAATAAAAGATGTAGATAAAGCCTTACAGGCTGGATATTCAACTGCTGAAGATGAAATACGCGAATTAGGTTTTGGAGCTGGAATGGGTTTAAATAATGTAGAAAAGTATTCAGATCAGTTAGATATAAAATCTTCTGAAAATGAAGGAACAACTATAAAAGCAGTATTAAATGTTTAAGTGGAGAGTAGGTGAAAAGTATGAAAAAACATTCTGTTCTTTTAAAAGAAGATAAATGTGAGGGATGTACTAATTGTGTAAAAAATTGTCCAACAAAAGCAATTAGGGTTCACCAGGGTAAAGCTCAGATTAAAGAGGATCTCTGTATAGATTGTGCAGAATGTATTAGAACTTGTGAATATCATGCTAAATATACTGAAACTAATAATATAGATGAAATAAATAATTATAAATTTTCCTGTGCTTTAATTCCCCCAAGTTTTTATGGACAATTTAATGAAAAATTAGATATTAATAAAATTTATAAAGGCTTAAAAATGACAGGCTTTTCAGGAGTATTTGATGTAGCAATGGCTGCAGAGGCTATATCCCAAAAAACACAGGAATTTTTAACTAAAAATGAAGGCCCTTATATTTCTTCATCCTGTCCTGTTGTAGTAAGATTAATAAAATTAGTGTTTCCAGAATTACTGGAAAATTTAGTGCCTATTAAATCTCCTGTTGAATTAATGGCTGAAAAAGTAAAAAGAGAAATTTCAAAAAAGAAGAATATTTCAAAAAATGAAATCGGTGTATTTTTTATAACTCCCTGTCCGGCGAAATTAACTACTGTTGAAAACCCTTTAGGCCAGGAAAAAAGTTTTTTAGATGGAGCAATTGCTGTTGAAAAAATTTATGATAAATTACTTGATATAATGGAAGAATATGATTTAGAAGAAAAAATGGCATCAGATGATAAAAATTATGAAGATCGTCCTTTTTTAGGGATTAGTTGGGGGCAAAGTGGAGGAGAAGAAGAAATTTTGAATGATTATGATGAAAAAGAGACTATTTCTGTTTCTGGTATTAAAGAAGTTAAAGGTATTTTAGAAGAAATTTCTCGTGATAATATTAAAGGTATCAAATATTTTGAGTTAGTTTCCTGTCCCCAGGGTTGTGTTGGGGGAGTTTTAAATGTTAATAATTCTTATCAGGCTAAATATAATATAAAAAAATTAGTTGAAAAATATAAAAATGAATCTCCAGAGAAATTAATGGTTGATCAGAATTTTTCAGCTTATAATTATGAACTTAGTCAGGAATTTAAGGCTACAGATGTGGCTAAACTTGATGAAGATTTAGATAAAGCAATGGAAAAATTAACAGCTATTGAAGAAGAAATTGAAATTTTGCCTGGTCTTGATTGTGCTGCCTGTGGAGCACCAGACTGTGAAACTTTAGCTGAAGATATAGTTAATGGTCAGGCCAAAAGAACAGATTGTATATTTATGTTGAGGAAAAAAGTTGGAGATCTTGCTGATGAAATGTCAGCATTAGCACATGAGCTTCCTCCAGTTATGGGTAAAGAAAGTGAGGTGGAAGAAGATGAAATTAAAAAAGATAATCGATAAATTAGATTTAGAAATTGTTGTAGAAACATCATTAGAAGTAGAAGTAGAGGGAGGATATTGTGGAGATCTTTTAAGTAATGTAATGGCTAAAGCTCAGAAAGGAGATCTCTGGTTTACAGTTCAAAGCCATCAAAATGTCATTGCTGTTGCTCTCTTGACAGAGGTAGCTGCAGTTGTAGTGGCTGAAAATTTTGAAATAGAAGATAAAGCAATTAAAAGAGCTAAAGAAAAAGGAGTTAATATTCTACGTTCTAAGCTTACTAGTTACGAATTGGCTGGTTTATTATACCAATTAAAAGATAATCAGGTAGAAGATAAAAAATGAAAAAATATAATATAGATCTTCATATTCATTCTGTATTATCTCCCTGTGCAAGTTTAGTTATGACACCTGCAAATATTTTAAAAAAAGCCAATGAAATAGGTCTTGATATTATTGCAATAACTGATCATAATAGTGCAAAAAACGTTGAGATGACAATAAAATTAGCTGAAAAATATGGAATTACTGTTATTCCTGGAATGGAAGTAGAGAGTTCTGAAGAAATACATTTACTCTGTTTTTTTCCAGATTTAAAACGACTAATTGACTGGCAAAAAATTATTTATAAAAATTTACCAGAACTTGAAAATGATGAAGAATACTTTGGTTATCAATTATTAACTGATAAAAATGATAATTATAAGGCAAAAGAAAAGAGAATGTTGGCTACAGCTGTAAATTTAAATATAAATCAAATAGTGAGTAAAGTTAGTAAAATGAATGGAATTGTTATTCCGTCTCACATAGATAAAAGTTATGGAATTATAAAAAATTTAGGTTTTATTCCAAAAGATTTGAATTTTAAAATTCTAGAAATATCTAAAAATTCAAATAGAAAAAAATTAAAGCAGCAGTATCCTTATTTAAAAAAATATATATTACTTAAAAATTCTGATAGTCATTATTTAGATGACATTAAAATAATGTATAAATCAAGTTTTAAAAACTGTAATTTTGAAAATTTATTTAAAAATTTGAAATCTGGTAATTTTGACTTAAATTAACTATTGACATTGATTTTTTTGTAACATATAATAATATCAGCTTCATGTGAATGTAATAACTAATGAAAAAAATAAAAATTTATAATTATATTAATTTTATTAAAGGAGGTATATTTATATGTCTTGTAACTGTAATTGTGGTAATGAAAAAAAGAATTTAGAAAAGTATCTAAAACCTCTGTATAATATTATGGCTGACTATGAAAAAAGTGAAAAGAACCTTATTCCTATTCTTCAAGATGCCCAAAATGAATATGGGTATTTGCCTGAAGATGTTATGAAAGAAATAGCCTGTAATTTAAACCTTTCTTTAAGCCAGGTTTATGGAGTAGTTACTTTTTATGGTCAGTTTCATTTAGAACCTCGAGGAAAGAATATTATTAGAGTATGTCAGGGTACAGCCTGTCATGTTAGGGGTGCAGGGCCAGTTTTAGAAAAAATTGAAGAAGAGCTTGGTATTGAAAGTGGAGAAACTACCGAAGATCTTGAATTCACTTTAGAAACTGTTGCCTGTATTGGTGCCTGTGGTTTAGCACCGGTTATTATGATTAATGATGATACTCATGGACGTTTGACACCGGAAAAAGTACCAGAAATTATTGAACAATATAAAGACTAAGACATTAATAGACATAGAGAGGTGGGATTAAAGATGAAATCTCTTGAAGAATTACATGAATTAAGAGATAAAGTTAAAAAAGATCTTGATGCAAGAGATAATACAGAGAAACCTAAAATAATTGTTGGAATGGGAACCTGTGGCATAGCAGCTGGAGCAAGAGAAATCCTTAAAAAAGTAATGGAAGAAGTTAATAAAAGAGATATTGATGTTACAGTAACACAAACTGGTTGTATAGGTATGTGTGAAAAAGAGCCGTTACTTGATGTGAAATTACCTGGAAAAGAAAGAATAACTTATGGAAATCTTGAACCTTCAGATGTAAGCAAAATAATTGTAGAACACGTTATAAATGGAAATGTTGTAAAAGATCTTGTTATTGCTCGAATGGAAGAATAAAACTGAAGGAGGTAAAAGACTAATATGAATGAAACTATATATCGTTCTCATATTTTGATCTGTACTGGAACAGGTTGTAAGTCTTCAGGTGCAGAAAATGTAAAACTTAGTTTGCAGGATGAACTTGCAAAACATGATCTCTTAGATGAAATTAAAGTTGTAGAAACAGGATGTCATGGATTTTGTGAAAAAGGACCTATTATGGTTATTTATCCTGAAGGAGTTTTTTATTGTGAATTAAAGCCTGAAGATATGGAAGAAGTTGTAGAAGAACATTTGCTTAAAGGAAGAACTGTAGAACGTCTATTGTTTAAAGAACCAATGACTGAAGAGAGTATTCCTTCTTATCAGGATATTGATTTTTATAAAAAACAGCAAAGAATAGTATTATCAAATTGTGGAAAAATAGATCCTGAAAATATTGATGAATATATAGCTTCTGATGGCTATGAAGCTGCTGGTAAAGCTTTAACTGAAATGAAGCCAGAAGAAATAATTTCAGAAGTAAAAGATTCTGGTTTAAGAGGTAGAGGTGGAGGAGGCTTTCCCACTGGTTTAAAGTGGCAGTTTGCTAATTCTGCTGAAGGTGATAAAAAATATATAATTTGTAATGCTGATGAAGGAGATCCTGGAGCCTTTATGGATAGAAGTTTACTTGAGGGGGATCCACATCGTATAATAGAGGGTATGATTATTGGGGCTTATGCTATTGGAGCAAATGAAGGTTATGTCTATGTAAGAGCTGAATATCCTCTTGCAATTGAAAGACTTAAAAAAGCCATTAAAGATGCTGAAGAATATGGTCTTTTAGGTGAAAATCTATTTAATAGTGGATTTGATTTTGAATTAAATATTAAAAAAGGTGCTGGTGCTTTTGTTTGTGGAGAGGAAACAGCACTCATGGCTTCAATTGAAGGTAAAAGAGGTATGCCAAGACCTCGTCCACCATATCCAGCAAATAAAGGTTTATGGGGTAAGCCAACCAATATAAATAATGTTGAGACTTTTGGTAATATACCATATATCATTAATAATGGCGGAAAAGATTTTGCTTCTATAGGTACTGAAAATAGTAGTGGTACAAAAGTTTTTGCCTTAACAGGTAAAATTAATAACACAGGGCTTGTTGAAGTACCGATGGGTACTACTTTAAAAGAAGTCATCTTTGATATAGGTGGAGGTCTTGCTGAAGGCAGAGAATTTAAGGCAGTGCAAACTGGTGGTCCATCTGGTGGGTGTATACCAGCTGACTATCTTGATTTACCGATAGATTATGATTCGCTTCTTGAAGTTGGAGCTATGATGGGTTCAGGTGGTATGGTTGTAATGGATGATAGTACCTGTATGGTTGATGTTGCTCGTTTTTTCCTTAACTTTACTCAAAGTGAATCATGTGGCAAATGTACTCCCTGTCGTGAGGGAACAAAAAGAATGCTTGAGATTTTAAATAGATTATGTGATGGGAAAGGTGAAGAAGGAGATATTCAATTACTTGAAGAACTGGCAAATCATATTAAAGATACAGCTCTTTGTGGTTTAGGTCAGTCTGCTCCTAATCCTGTTCTTTCAACTTTACAGTATTTTAGAGATGAATATGAAGCACATATTTATGATAAAAAATGTCCGGCAGGAGTTTGCCCGGGAATGGCAAGTGCATATGTAATAGATGAAGATACATGTATTGGTTGTGGTATGTGTGCAAAAGAATGTCCGGTAGATGCTATAAGTGGAAAATCAAAAGAAGTTTATGAAATTGACCCAGATAAATGTATTTCCTGTGGAGCCTGTGAAGAAGTTTGTCCAGTAGATGCAATATCACAGGGATAGAATTTAAAAAAGGAGGGATAACAGATGTCCGAAATAAATTTAATTATAGATAATGAGGAAATTCAGGTTGAAGAAGGAGCAACTATTCTCGATGCAGCTAAAGAATTAGGAATTGATGTTCCAACTTTATGCTATCACCCTGATCTTACAATTCACGGTGCATGTAGGGTTTGTGTAGTTGAAGATAAAGAATCAGGTGAATTACTTGCTTCCTGTTGTACACCTGCCCAGGATGGGATGAAAATTAATACTAGAAGTGCAAGAGCCAGAAAAGCCAGAAGAAGAAATGTAAAATTACTACTGGCCAATCACCCTAATGATTGTCTTGGTTGTGATAGAAATGGCAGTTGTGAATTACAGGATATAACCTATAGTTTAGGTATAAATAGTGACGATATGGAAGAATTAAAAGGAGAAACTCGTGAAAATACAATAGATAATACAGGACCTGCTTTAAAAAGGGATCCTAACAAATGTATATTATGTGGTCGTTGTGTAAGAGTCTGCGAAGAAGTCCAAGGGGTTTCAGCCTTACAGTTTAGTGGACGTGGATTTGATACAGTTGTTCAAACAGCTTTTGACATGCCCCAAAGTGAAATTAATTGTGCTAACTGTGGTCAATGTGCAACAGTCTGTCCAGTAGGTGCAATAACTGAAATTAGTGAAATTGATAGAGTATGGAATGCTATTGAAGATGAAGAAAAACATGTAATAGTACAAACTGCTCCAGCTATTCAGGCTACTCTAGGTGAAGAATTTGGATATGAACCTGGAACAGTTGTAACTGGTAAATTGGTGGCTTCTTTAAGAAAAATAGGATTTGACAAAGTATTTTCAACTGAATTTACTGCTGATCTTACCATTATGGAAGAAGGTAATGAATTATTAAAAAGAATAAAAGGGCAAAAAGATTTACCACAAATTACTTCCTGTTGTCCAGGTTGGGTAAAATTTGCTGAACACAATTATCCAGAACTTCTGGATAATCTTTCTACAGCGAAATCGCCTCAACAAATGTTTTCTGCTCTTGCAAAAACTTATTATGCAGAAGAGAGTGGTATAGATCCAGAAAATATTTATACAGTTTCAATTATGCCCTGTACCGCCAAAAAGTTTGAAAAAGATAGAAAAGAAATGAATGATAGTGGTTATAAAGATACTGATGCAGTGTTAACTACTAGAGAGTTGGCAAGAATGATTAGAGAAATAGGGCTTGATTTCACTCGTCTGGAAGATCAGGAATATGATGAAATGATGGGTAAATCTACAGGAGCTGGAACTATTTTTGGTACAACCGGAGGAGTTGCCGAAGCTGCAGCTAGAACAGTAAAAGAAAAATTAACCGGTGAAGAATTAGAAAGACTGGATCTTGGTTTTAGAGGAGTTAATGAGGTTGAAGTAAAAATTGGAGATCAAACCTTAAATATAGCAATTGCAAATGGCTTATCAAGAGCAGCAGAATTATTAGATAAAGTTAAAGCTGGAGAATGCAAGTATGATTTTATTGAAATAATGGCCTGTCCTAATGGATGTGTTGGTGGAGGAGGACAGCCTTTACCAGTAGATAAAGATATAAAAGAAAAAAGAGGAAAAGGACTTTCCAGTATTGATGAAAGTAAAGCGATTAGAAAGTCACATGAAAATCCAATGATAGTAAGACTTTATGAAGAATACCTTGGTGAACCACTTAGTGGAGATTCTCATCATTTACTTCATACAACTTATAAAAGAAGAGATAGAAATTAGCAAATATAAAAGAAATTAATAACAATAATTCAGATGAGCGGCAGTTATCTCGTTTTGAGAAACTGCCGTTTTTGTGCTTTGGAGAGAATATGATATAATACAAATAGTTCCCAGCGAGGTGAAATAAATGAAAGAAATTTCTTTACATATTTTAGATATTGTTCAGAATTCAATTGCTGCAGAAGCTGAGAAGGTAGAAATTATTATAATTGAAAAAATTGATCAAAATTTACTTAAAATAAAAATAAATGATGATGGTACAGGGATGGATAGAGATCAACAAAAAGAAGTTCTTGACCCTTTTGTAACGAGCAGAACTACTAGAGAAGTAGGGTTAGGACTACCTTTTTTAAAAAAAGCAGCTGAAAACTGTAATGGTAAATTAAAAATTGATTCTAAAAAAGAAAAAGGAACAAAGCTAGAAGTTGAATTTCAATATGATCATATTGATCGGGCCCCTTTAGGGGATATAGTTGGAACAATAGTTTCATTAATAATAACTAATCCTCAGCTTGATTTTATATATAAACATATATACAATGATAAAGAATTTGAATTAAATACAGAGGAATTAAAGAAAGAAATTGAAGGTTTAGAAATAAATCATCCTGAGATTGTAGATTGGATAAATGATTATTTAGAGGAAAATTTAAAGGAATTGCGACAATAGAGGAGTTATAAACAATGGAAAAAGAAAAATATTTTATATCCAATAATGAATATGAAACTATAAAATTAGGAAAAAACTTGGGTAAAAATGCTAAAGTAGGTCAGATTATTTTATTAAAAGGTGATTTAGGTAGTGGTAAGACTAGATTTGTTAAAGGTATAGCTGGGGCTTTAAATTTAAATAAAGAGGTAAGTAGTCCAACCTATAATTTAATTAACGAATATCCTGGTAAAATTCCACTTTATCATATGGATTTATATCGTTTGGATAATGAAATGGATTTATTGAATATTGGTTTTGAAGATTATCTTTATAGAGATGGAATTGTTGTAATAGAATGGCCAGAATTGGCTTATAGTTTACTACCAGAAGATTTTTTGTTGATAACTTTTGAAATTATTTCTGATAATACCCGAAAATTAAAATTTGAAGCTAAAGGTAAAAAATCAAAAAATTTAATGAAAGGATTGGCTGAATATGTTAATATTAGGGATTGATTCAAGTACTGAAATGGCTGCAATAGCACTTTTAGATGACAAAAAAATTATTGGTGAAATTAATTTGGCTCTTTATAGACGACATAGTGAAAGACTTTTACCTAATATATCTCATTTATTTCAAGAATCTGATTATAGTATCAATGAAATCAATGGCATTGCAGTGACAGTTGGTCCTGGATCTTTCACTGGCCTTAGAATTGCTTTAAGTACTGTAAAAGGTTTTGCTCAGGCATTAAAAATTCCAATTGTTGGATTATCTTCTCTTGAAGTTCTTGCATATAATTATAAGGATGTTGAAGGATTATTAGTACCTATTATAGATGCCAGAAGAGAAAGAGTTTATACTGCTCTTTTTGATAATTATTTAAAAGAAGTTAATTTCAGCAACAAAAGAATATGGGAGGATACTACTCTGTCATTAGAGGAATTGATAGCTGAATTAAAATTAATTGATTCAATTAATAATAAAAAAATATATTTTATAGGTAATGGGGTAGATAAATATAGAAATTTATTAAATAATGTGGATCTTAATACTAACTTTGCCCATCCTTCTTTTAATAACCCTCGTGGGGCTATTATTGCAGAATTAGGAAAAAATTATTTTGAAGCAGATATTTCTCATAATGTGGCTGAATTAACTCCTAATTATCTCAAAAAACCACAGGCAGAAATAAATTTTAAGAAAATAGAAAGTGAGTAATATGGAAATACTAATAGATTTAATGGATATAGATGATATAAATAAAGTGATGAAAATTGAGAAAGAGGTTTTTAGTGACCCCTGGTCAAAAAATGCTTTTATAAATGAAATAGAAAAAAATCCTCATGCTATTTATTTTGTAGCCAGAAAAGGTCGAGCTATTATTGGATATATAGGATTTTGGATTTTAAAAGAATATATTCATATTACAAACCTGGCAGTTGCAAAAAAATTTCAAAATAAGGGTATTGCTTCTTTATTATTAAAAAATGTAGAAAATACTGCTGGAATGTCTAGAAAATCTAACTTATATCTTGAAGTTAGGGAAAGCAATAAGACTGCAATTGATTTTTATAAAAATAGAAATTTTGAAATTATAGATTATAAAAAAAATTATTATGAAAATGATGGTGAAGATGCTTTAATAATGTGGAAGGTGATAAATAATGGATAAAGATATATATATATTGGCTTTAGAAACTTCCTGTGATGAAACTGCAGCAGCAGTAACTAAAAATGGTCTTGATATTCTTTCTAATATAGTAGCTTCCCAGGTAGATTGGCATCGCAAATTCGGTGGTGTAGTTCCTGAAATAGCATCTAGAAAACATTTAGAATTTATAAATCCAGTAATTGAAAAGGCTTTAGATGAAGCAAAAGTTAATTTAGAACAAATTGATGCTATAGCTGCTACTCATGGTCCTGGTTTAGTTGGAGGGTTGCTTGTGGGTCTTTCTACTGCCAAAGCTCTGGCTTATGCCCTTGATAAACCTTTTATAGGTGTAAACCATATAGCTGGCCATATTTATGCAAATTTTATATCTAACCCTGAGATTGAAACTCCTGTAATTTGTTTAACGATTTCTGGTGGCCATACTGACCTTCTTTATTTTGAAAATTTAGGTGGATATGAAATTTTAGGTAGAACTAGAGATGATGCAGCGGGAGAGGCTTTTGATAAAATAGCCCGTTTTCTTGATTTAGGCTATCCAGGTGGCCCGGTGATTGAAGAAAAAGCTAAAGAAGGTAATCCAAAAGCTATTGATTTTCCCCGTTCTTTTAATAATGATGAGGTTTATGATTTTAGTTTTAGTGGTTTAAAAACAGCTGTAATCAATTATGTTCATAATGAAAAACAAAGAGGTAATAAACCTAATATTGCTGATATAGCAGCCAGTTTTCAACAGGCAGTTATTGATTCGCTTTTACAAAAAGTAATTAAAGCAGTAGAAAATTATAAAGTTGGAAGTGTAGTTATTTCAGGTGGAGTAGCTGCAAATCAAGAACTACGAAATCAGCTTAGAAAAAAGTTAAATAGAAAAAATCTTCCTCTTTATTATCCAGAATTGAATTTATGTACTGATAATGCAGCTATGATAGGGGCAGTAGCTTATTATCAATATCAAAAAAAGGATTTTGCAGATCTCAGTCTTAATGCTGATCCTAATTTAAGTTTATAGGTGATAAAATGAATAGTAAACAAAAATATTTAATACTAAAAACAGTTCAAGAAAATAATATTTTGCCTGTTACTTCCAAATGTAATCTGCATTGTAAATTTTGCAGTCATTTTCAAAACCCTCCAGAATTAGAAGTAGAAAGTTACGGTCATTTGAATTTTGATTTTATCAAAAAAATGATAGACTTTTTACCAAAAGAAGGACCGGTAATATTAGGTGAATCGGCAACAAAAATAATTGAAGGTGAACCTTTTTATCATCCTGAAATAAAAGAAATATTGAAGATTTTGAGAGATAGTTGGCCTGATAAAGAAATAAGGATTACTACTAATGGTAGTTTTTTAAATAAAAAAATGCTAAAAACAATTAAAGACTTAGAGAATATTACTTTAAATATTTCATTGAATTGCTCAACTCCATCTGAAAGAGAATATTTAATGAAAGATAAAAATGGAAAAAAAGTTTTTTATGCTATAAAAAGTTTAAATGACTATAATATAAATTTTAATGGTAGCTTAGTAGCTCTTCCCCATGTTATGGGTTGGGAAAGTATAAAAAAAACAATTAATTATTTAGATAAATATAATGCTAAAACAATTAGAGTTTTTATGCCTGCTTATACAGATTATTCTCAAGAAAATATGAAATTTGAGTTTGATTTATATTCTAAATTAAATAAATTTATTAATCAAATTAATCAAAAGCTTAAAACCCCTGTTATTTTTGAACCTCCTTATCTTAAAAATCTTGATGCTGTTATTAAAGGAATTATCTCTGATAGTCCAGCCGCTAATACCAGGCTAAAAAAAGGAAATATAATAAAAAAAGTAAATAATGAACCGGTTATTTCAAGAGTTGATGCATTTACAAAAATAAAAAAATATAAAAATCCTGTTCTGGAAATAAAAAATAGTCCTAAATCTGAAATAAAAATTAATAAGAAAAAAGACCAAAAATCAGGCCTTGTTATGGACTATGATTTAGCCCCGGATATTATAGATGAAATAATAAAAACAATAAAAAAATATAGAATTAATGAAATTATTTTTTTAACTTCAAAAATGGCAAAAGAAATGTTAGAATTTCTAATTACTAATAAATTAAAAAGTATTTTTCCTAAAAAAGAAATAAATATTAGAGAGGTAAAAAATAATTTTTTTGGGGGAAGTATAATCACAGCTGGCTTATTAACTTTAAATGATATAGAAAATGAACTAAATAAAAATGAATTTAAAAAATCAGAAAATAATTTAATTATCTTACCTTCTATAATGTTTGATGATTATGGAAAAGATTTAACAGGACGAAATTACAAAGAGATATCAAAAAAATATGAAGTTGAAATTGAAATTTTATAGTTTAGAAACATTTAATGTAGATAAATAGGGCATAGACGAGTATATCTAAGTATTAAAGATTTAATCAAGTTTTAATGGTTATTAATCGAATTATCCTGCCTTGATTTTAAATATATACTTAGATATTATTATTACAGTAATTGTTAGCACTCAACTCTAATGAGTGCTAATAAAAATAAATATCAAAAAATCTTAAAGGGGGTAAACTGAATGAAAATTAAGCCATTAAGAGACAGAGTTGCAGTTAAAATTAAAGAAGAAGAAGAAGAGGAAAAAAAGACTAAAAGTGGAATAGTTCTACCAGATACAGCTAAGAAAGATGAAAAACCACAGCAGGGAGAGATAGTTGCTGTTGGAAAAGGTTGCTGTACTGAAGAAGATGGCCCTGAGGTAGAAGAAGGGGATGTAGTTGTATTTGATAAATTTGCTGGAACAGAATTAACACTTGAAGGTGAAGATTACCTTGTATTAAGTATTGAAGATGTTCTTGCAGTTATTGGTTAAAAAACAAGTACTTATTTAATAAATTGAAAAAAATAATAACTGAAAATCTCCAAGGAGGGATATATAGTGGCAAAAGAATTAAAATTTGGCGAAGAAGCACGTCGTAAATTGGAAGATGGTGTTAGTTCTCTAGCTAATTCTGTAAAAGTTACATTAGGTCCAAAAGGACGTAATGTTGTATTAGAAGAAGGTTTTGGTGCACCAACAATTACTAATGATGGTGTAAGTATTGCAAGAGAAATAGAGTTAGAAAACCATTATGAAAATATGGGTGCTCAAACAGTTAAAGAAGTTGCTACCAAAACAAATGATATTGCTGGTGATGGTACTACTACTGCTACTGTTTTAGCAGAAGCTATTTTCAAAGAAGGAATTAAAAATGTTGCTGCTGGCGCTAATCCTATGATTCTCAAAAAAGGAATAGAAAAAGCAGTAAGTAGATTAACTGATAAAATTGCAGATATAAGTGAACCTGTAGAAGGTAAAGATGCTGTTTCTCAAATTGCTTCTATTTCTGCTGGAAATGATGATGAAGTTGGTAATCTTATAGCAGAAGCAATGGAAAAAGTAGGACAGGATGGTGTTATTTCTGTAGAAGAATCAAAGAGTATGGGTACTTCTCTAGAAGTTGTTGAAGGTATGCAGTTTGACAAAGGTTATTTGTCACCATACATGGTAAATGATACTGAAACAATGGAAGCTTCTTTAGAAGATCCATATATCTTACTTACAGATGAGAAAATTTCGAACATCCAGGATATTCTTCCACTACTTGAAAAAGTAGCTCAAGAAGGAAAACCTCTTCTTATTATGGCAGAAGAAGTAGAAGGTGAAGCTCTAGCTACACTTGTTGTAAATAAAATCCGTGGTACATTCGATTGTGTAGCAGTTAAAGCACCTGGATTTGGAGATCGTCGTAAACAAATGCTTGAAGATATAGCAATTTTAACTGGTGGTACTGTAATTACTGAAGACCTAGGACGTCAGTTAGAAAATGCTACTATGGCTGATCTTGGTCAGGCACATAAAGTTACTGTAACTAAAGATGATACAACAGTTGTTGAAGGTGAAGGTAACAAAAAGGATATTAAAGAAAGAATTAAGCTACTTAGAAGACAGATTGAAAATACAAGTTCTGACTTTGATAGAGAAAAATTAGAAGAAAGACTTGCAAAATTATCTGGTGGAGTAGCTGTAATTAAAGTAGGTGCTGCTACAGAAACAGAACTCAAAGAAAAACAGCACCGTATTGAAGATGCTCTTTCCGCTACAAGAGCTGCAGTTGAAGAAGGTCTTGTAGCTGGTGGTGGAACTACTTATCTTGAAGCACTATCTGTACTTGATGATCTTGAGCTTGAAGGTGATGAAGCAACAGGTGTAGATATTGTAAGAAAAGCTCTCGAAGCACCTGTACGTTTAATTGCAGATAATGCAGGATATGAAGGTTCTGTAATAGTTGAAAAAGTAAAAGATGCTGAAACTGGAATTGGATTTGATGCTATGAAGGGTGAATTTACTGATATGATTAAATCAGGTATTATTGACCCAGCAAAAGTAACTCGTTCAGCACTTCAAAATGCTGCAAGTGCATCAGCAATGTTACTTACTACTGAATGTCTTGTTGCAGATAAAGGTGATGACGATGATAATAACGGTGGAGGTGGCGCTCCTGCCGGAGGTGGAATGCCTGCTGGAATGGGCGGCATGCCCGGCGGAATGGGCGGCATGATGTAAGACGCCGTTAAATGTAAATATTTCTCACATAAAGGGCAGTTGGTTTTTACCAGCTGTCCTTTTTTAATGTTTTAAGAATAATTATAGATAAATAAAATATGAGTATTTATCAAGGAAATTTTAATTTTTTAAAGAATAAATAATATAGAAGTAATTACTTATTCATATAAGGGGTGAAATATATTAAAAAATATAATTCTTTTCTTGAAAAAGCCCAAAATTTAGGGGTAGAAGAGGCAAAAATAATTTCTACTTCTACGATTGAAGTGGCAAACTGGGTTAAATGGAAATGCAAATATTCCTGTGAAGATTATGGAAAAAATTACACCTGTCCTCCTAATACACCTTCAGTTGAAGAAACTAAAAAAGTATTAGAAGAATATGATTGGGCATTGCTACTTAAAGGTCATAATGATCCAGAAATGCAAAAAATTGTCATAGAGTTAGAAAAAAATATTTTCTTAGCTGGCTATAGAAAAGCATTTGGTCTGGCATGTGGCCCCTGTGAAGATTGTGGTAATTGCCAGGAAGAATGTCCCAAACCTTCAGAAACAAGACCTTCGCTGGAAAGTTGTGGGATAGATGTATATGCTACTGTTCGCAACAATGGTTACAAAATTGAGGTATTAAAAGATAAAAGTGAAACACCTGATTATTATGCAATGGTCTTGATTGAGTAATATTTCTAGCAAATCAAATAAAAATTTGTTATAATAAACCTTGAAGGCAAATGCAATAATAAGATGAAAGGATGAAAAAATGGTAGAAAATAAAATTTTAATTCTTGATTTTGGAGGACAATACAGTCAACTTATTGCAAGAAGAATTAGAGAATTTAATGTATATTCAATGATATTACCCTATCATACAGATATTGAAAAAATAAAAAAAATCAATCCAGGAGGCATTATTTTTTCTGGGGGTCCTAATAGTGTAACTGAAGAAAATTCACCAAAAATTGATAAAGAAATTTATGAATTAGGCATCCCGATCCTCGGTATTTGCTATGGTATGCAGCTTATGACTTCACAGTTAGCTGGGGGTAAAGTTAAAAAAGCAGAACAGGGTGAATATGGTAAAGCAAAAATTGAAATACTGAAAAATGAAGGAATTTTTGCTGAGATAAAAAATAAGAGTCAGGTCTGGATGAGCCACTGGGATAGAGTAGAAAAACAACCAGAAGGTTTTGAAATTACGGCAAAAACAGAAATAACTCCAGCCGCAGCTTTTCAAAATAAAGATAGAGATTTTTATGGAGTGCAGTTTCATCCAGAGGTAGTCCACACAATTGAAGGAAAAAATATGCTGCATAATTTTTTATTTAAAATTTGTGATTTAAAGGCTACCTGGAATATGGCAGATTATATTAATGAACAAATTGAAGAAGTACAGGAAAAAGTAGAAGATGGAAAAGTTATTTGTGGACTTTCTGGTGGAGTAGATTCTGCTGTCGCTTCTGCACTTGTTTATAAAGCAATTTCAGAGCAATTAACCTGTATTTTTGTAGATCATGGACTTTTACGCAAAGGTGAACCAGAACAGGTTAAAAGGACTTTTGCTGAAGAATTTAATATTCCATTAGTATATGTTGATGCTAAGGATAGATTTTTAGAAAAACTTGAGGGTGTTCAGGATCCAGAAGAAAAAAGAAAAATTATAGGTAATGAATTTATAAGAGTTTTTGAAGAAGAAGCAAGTAAATTAGAAGATGCAGAATATTTAGTTCAGGGAACTATTTATTCAGATGTTATAGAGAGTGGAGGTTCTGATGAAGCTGCAACAATAAAGAGTCATCATAATGTTGGTGGTTTGCCAGAGGATATGGATTTCAAACTAGTAGAACCACTCCGCTTTTTATTTAAAGATGAAGTTCGAAAAATTGGAGAGGTGCTTGGTTTACCTCCAGAAATAGTCTGGAGACAACCGTTTCCAGGACCTGGTTTAGCTATCAGAATAATTGGTAAAATAAGTACAGATAAATTAGAAATTTTAAGAGATGCAGATGCAATTGTAAGAGAAGAAATTAAAGAAGCAGGAATGCAAAAAGAAATCTGGCAGTCTTTTGCAGTTCTCCCTGATTTAAGAAGTGTTGGAGTAATGGGAGATGAAAGAACTTATGGTTATCCTATTATTTTAAGAGCAGTTAATAGTGATGATGCTATGACTGCAGATTGGGTAAAATTACCCTATGATCTTTTAGAAAGAATCTCTAACAGAATTGTTAATGAAGTTAGTTCTGTAAATAGAGTAGTTTATGATATTACTTCAAAACCTCCTGGAACTATTGAATGGGAGTAAACAGTAATTATAGAAAGGTGGGGTATAATGTCAAAAAGTATTAAAAATGAATTTACTGACCAACTTTTTGAAGCTATTTTATTACTTGAAGATAAAGAAGAGTGTTATAAATTTTTTAAGGATATTGCAACTATAGCTGAGATTAAAGCTCTTGGTCAGAGGTTAGAAGTTGCTAAAATGTTAAAACAGGGTGTAACTTATGAAGAAATAGTTGAAAAAACTGGAGTTTCAACTGCTACTATTAGTCGAGTAAAAAGAGCACTTGACTATGGTGAAGATGGATATAACTTAATTTTAGACAAAATGGATATAGAAGATATAGAATAAATTAACCTTAGGCCCTCTTTATATAAATTACAAAGAGGGCTTTTATTTATTTCAAGTGAGAGGGGGAAATCCTGTTAATTCAATAATATTATTTTTGATAAGTATATTGCCAGGAATATTGTGGGTTAGATATTTTTACAAAAAAGACAAATATGATCCTGAACCGAAAAGTTTAATTGTTAGAGATTTCCTTTGGGGTTTATTTAGTGTTTTTCCTGCAAGTTATTTAGAATCTCCTTTTTCGGCACTTCTTAATCCTAATAATTCTGTTTTGACTTTATTATTTGCTTCAATATTCATAGTAGGATTTATAGAAGAGGGAACTAAAGCCTATATTGTTTACATTCTCCATTTTAAAAATATTGAATTTGATGAAAGAGTAGATGGTATAATTTATAGTGTGACAGTTGGTTTGGGATTTGCTGCAGCTGAAAACCTATTTTACACGATGATCTATGGGTATCAAGTTGGCCTAATAAGAGCGTTTATAACAACTCTAGCTCATGCCTCTTTCACAGGAATATTTGGATATTTTTTAGGTATAGCCAAGATTGAAAATAAAAATTATTTAATAATAATAGGGTTATTCATTTCTATTTTATTACATGGTTTATATGATTTTTTAGTTATTGGTAATATAATTGGGTTAGGATATGTTATATTAATAATTATAATTTTACAATCAGTACTACTTTTTTTGATAAAAAATGTTTTAAAGAAATCGCCATTTAAAAATTAAATTTCTCTTTATTTTGGAGGTATTGATAAATGAAAAAAAATTATGATCTTATAGTTGTAGGTACAGGACCTACCGGTATTTTTACAGTTCTTGAATTAATTGAAAAAAATAAAGAACTGGATATTCTAATGTTAGAAAAAGGAGATAATTTAGATAAAAGAATATGTCCTATGAAAGAAAATCCAGGTAGTAAATGTGCTAATTGTGACAGTTGTGCTATAGTATCAGGTTGGGGTGGTGCTGGTGCCTTTAGTGACGGTAAACTATCTCTCACTCCTGAAATTGGTGGAAATTTGAATGAATATATTGGTTGGCAGAGACTTGAAAAAAATATTCAATATGCAGATGATATGTATTTAAAATTTGGAGCACCTGATAGAATTTTTGGTGGAAATAATGAAAAGGTTTCAGAAATGAAAGAAAAATCAATTAAAGCAAGCCTTAAGTTTATACCAACTAGACTTCGTCATTTAGGAACAGGGTATAGTAAAACTGTATTGGGTAATATGCAGGATTATATTCGTGATAATGGGGTAGATATTAAATTTAGAAAAAATGTTAAAGATTTAATTATAGAGGAAAAAGAAATTAAGGGAGTTAAAACGGCTGATGGAGATACTTATTATGCAAAATATGTAGTAACTGCTCCAGGACGTGAAAACGCAGAATGGCTAAGTGATAAAGCCAAAAAATTGGGAATTGATATGACTATTAATCCTGTGGATATAGGAGTAAGAGTTGAAACTTCAGCAGTTATTGCTGAAGAATTAACTGAAAATATGTATGAATCCAAATTAATTTATAGAACTCCTACTTTTGAAGATAAAGTAAGAACTTTTTGCATGTCACCTTATGGTGAAGTTGTAAATGAAAACAATCAGGGGTTAATTACAGTTAATGGCCACAGTCATGCGGATATTAAAACTGAAAATACAAACTTTGCTTTACTTGTAAGTAAGACTTTTACTGAACCATTTCATGAACCTATAACATATGGAAAAGATATAGCCAAACTTGCCAATCTTTTAGGTGGTGGGGTATTAATACAAAGATTAGGTGATCTTTTAAATGGAAGACGTTCTACTCCAGAAAGAATAAAGAGGAGTATAGTAGAACCTACTCTTGAAGAAGCAACTCCAGGAGATTTAAGTCTGGTATTACCTCATAGACATTTAACTGGAATCATTGAAATGTTAGAAGCCTTAGATAAATTAGCCCCAGGTCTTTATTCAAGAGATACTTTACTTTATGGAGTTGAAGTCAAATTTTATTCATCACGTTTAAATGTAGATGATAGTTTAGAAACCAAAATCAAAAATTTCTATACTGGTGGAGATGGAGCAGGAATAACACGTGGCTTGATGCAGGCTTCAGTTGCTGGAATAGTTATTGCCCGTGATATTATTGAGAAGATAGAAGATTAAAGATTTAAGGATATAAAATTAATCATAGTACTCCTTTTAGTAATTAGTTTTGAGAAAATTATTTATTACTAAAAGGAGTTTTTTATTTTTTCTCTGAGTTCAGCATTATTATTGCTAATATAATTATTTTCTATTAAAAATTTTTGTCCTTTTTTAGTTATGGAATTTCCCTTTCGTCCTCTATTTATCTTAATGTAATCATCTTCTTCAAGTGATTTTAATATTTTTCTCAAATTCATTTCTGATATATAAAAATATAATTGTTTGAATAGTTCAAGTAGAGTTCTTCTACCAGTATCTTTATTTTCATTTTCTAATATATATATTAACTTTAAAACTATATTTTTCTTTATTTCCTTACTAAAATTATCTTCATTTTTTAGATAATCAGGCAAATTTTCCAGTTTTAAATCATCCTGAGAAAGGGTTATCATATTCTTTAGTACATTTTTTAATTCTCGAATATTTCCTGGCCAGTTATAATTTTTGTAAAAAGAAATAAAATTTTGGTTTAAATTTCTTTTACTTTGCCATTTTTCAAAAAAATGTTCAATTAAAAGAGGTATATCATCTCTTCTTTCTCTTAATGAAGGAATATTAAATTGGAATACATTTAAACGAAAATACAAATCTTTTCTAAATTCTCCTTTATTTACTAGTTTTTGCAAATTGCGATTTGTTGCAGCAATAATTCTGACATCAACTGGTATTATTGAATCTCCACCGATTCTCATAATTTCTTTTTCTTCAAGAACACGGAGAAGTCTTGTTTGTAAGGATAGAGGCAAATCTCCTATTTCATCTAAAAATAATGTACCTTTATCTGCTCTTTCAAAAAGACCAATTTTCCCTTCCTTTTTAGCTCCGGTAAAAGCCCCCTTTTCATAACCAAACAATTCAGATTCCAAAAGATTTTCTGGTAAAGTAGTGCAATTAATAGCAACAAAAGGATTATTTTTTCGGGGAGAATCATTATGAATTGCTCCTGCAAAAAGTTCTTTTCCAGTCCCAGTTTCTCCGTATAATATTATTGTGGAGTTAGTTCCAGATATTTTTTTTGCCTTTTTCTTTGTAGCTAAAAATTTTTTGTTTTTTCCAATTAAATCAATAAATTCATGTTTGGAAAAATAGCCTGTTAATTTTTTTGGTTGATTGTTTCTTTTATTCCAGTTATATTTTGCTCCATACCAGAAAGTAGGTACCCGAAAAATATAATTTTTGATTATTTGTTCTGCTTTTTTGCGTTCTACTTCCAGGAGACTCAATATATCCATAATATTGGAAATATCAAAAACTCTATTTCCAATAATTATTATTTCAGCATCTATTTCTGGTAAAAATTCATATTTTTCTGGAGCAATTATATAATCAATATTTTTCGGAAATTCTTCCAAACCTTTATAAAAAGGATTCAATTTTAATTGATTTATACCTAATTGATAAAGAAGAGCAAGGGTATCATTTGCCATATATTGATTAATATTTGCTACAAGTGCTTTTTTTCCTGAAGGTAATTTTTTTAAATTGTCCAGAGCTTTTCTTGTTATAGTTCTTTTCATCATAAGGGTTGGAGCATTACATTGTACAATATCATATAATTTATCAAGTATATCTGGATCAGTAAATAAAATAAGGTCAGTTTTTTCTATGGTTGGAACAGGTTCCATATCTGCACTACGATAATCTATTTCAAAAAGACCATTAAAAATTCTATTAATTTCTTTTTTGAAAAATATAGAAATTTTTTTATCTATAGCTAAAATAGTTATTTTTTTAGGCAAAATTTATTCCTCCTGTTTTTTTCTCTGATTAAAAATCATTAAATTCTTATAACTAAGTATATATTCTTATTAGTCTTGTAGTCAAGGGAAATTTAACATTAACACTCTAATAACGGGGTATATTATTTATATAAAATTATTTTACCCCATTGAAGTATTTTTTATCCCTGGATTAACAGTTATCAAGGGTTGGTATAATACATGCATTTATAAAAAAGTAAAATAAATCAAAATAAATTGAATTTTTGAAAGTTTTAAATATTATAAGGAGTTGAGGTATATGGAAATAAATTTAGAAAGGTTAAAAGAAAATTTAATTGAATTAGGATGGATAGGTTATGATGGAGTTAACAAGGAATTACCCTATGGGGATAAAGGAATAACTAGATTACCTTATACTGAAGAATATAAAAAAGCAGATGAATTTGTTGTAAAGTTAATGGAAAAAGCTGGTCTGGAAATTTGTCATGATTCAGTAGGAAATTTATTTGGTACTTTGCCTTCTTCAAAATCTGATAAACATATTTTGATTGGTTCTCATATTGATACAGTACCACAGGGAGGGATTTTTGATGGTAATTTAGGTGTTTTGGGGGCATTAGAGAGTTTACAAACACTTAAAGAAAATGGGTATGATAATAATTATAATTTAACTGTTGCAGCTTTTATTGGAGAAGAAGGAAGTGAAATTGGTGGAACTCTTGGAAGTAGATGTTTTACTGGAGCTATTGAGTTAAATAAAAAAGAGATTAATTTTTTTAAAGACAAAGGTATAAGACCTGAAGATGTTAAAGGTGCTGAAGTTGATAAAAATAAAGTAAGAAATTATCTGGAAATGCATATTGAACAGGGAGAAGTTCTGGAAAGAGGAGAAATACCTATTGGAGTAGTACAGGGAATAGTTGGTATTGCTCGCTATAAAGCTATTGTAAAGGGCAAAGCAAATCATGCAGGGACAACTCCTATGGACTTGAGAGATGATGCTTTAGTAAAAGCAAGTAGATTAATAATCAAAATTAATGAATCTGTTAATAAACTAGGTGGAGATTTAGTTGGGACAGTAGGTGAAATAGAAGTTGAGCCAGGAGCGGTTAATGTTATTCCTGGAAAAGTCGAATTTACAATAGAATTAAGGGATATGAAGAAGGAAAAAATAAATAAAGTTATAAAAAAAGTACAAAAAAGAATTGATGAAGGAGAATTAATTATTGAAGATATTTTATATGAAGGAGGTGTTTATTTAGACAAAGAAGTTCAGGAAGCTATAAAAACATCTGCAGAAAAATTAAATTATGCTTATAAGGAAATGATTAGTGGAGCAGGTCATGATGCAAATCCTCTGTCAGAGATTACCTCTACAGGAATGATTTTTGTACCAAGTCATAAAGGAATAAGTCATAGTCCTGAAGAGTGGACAGACTGGGAAGATATCAAAAAAGGAACAGAAGTTATGCTAGAAACAATAAAAAAATTGGATAAATAAAAAAAGGAGTGGGAAAAAATGAGCAAAAATAAAGAAGCTAGTAATCAGAAGAAATGGTATAAAAAAATTCCTAATGCTTATGTCCTTTTAATGATTATTATTGTTTTAGTTACTATTTTGACATATATAATTCCGGCGGGTGAATTTGCCAGAGAAGAAATGAGTAATGGTAGAATCGGAGTAATTCCAGGCAGTTTTGAGTTTGTAGAACAGAGTCCAGTTGGGATTATATCTATGTTTCGTGCTATTCCTGAAGGGATGATTGCAGCTGCAAGTATAGTTTTTATAGTATTTTTTGCTGGAGCACTTTTTAATACAATAGAATCTACAGGTGCTCTTGAAAATGGAATTGGCGTTTTAGTTAAGAAGTTAAAAAGAAAAGAAAACGCTGGTACAAAAATGATCTGGATTATGACTTTTGTGTTTGGTATTTTAGGAGCAGTAGTAGGATTTGAAAATAATATAGCAATTGTGCCTATTGGTGTGATGATTGCTATAGCAATGGGGTATGATAATCTGGTAGGTAGTGGTATTGCAATCGCTTCTATAGGACTTGGATTTGCAACTTCTCCTATAAATCCGTATACAGTTGGTGTATCTCATGCTATTGCAGAACTTCCCATTTTTTCTGGATTTTTACTTAGAGGAGCTTTTATGTTAGTTAGTTTGGCTATTCTTGCCCATCATACAAATAGATATGCTAATAAAGTAGAAAAAGATAAATCAAATAGTCTTGCTAAAGGGTTGGACACATCAGATTTAGAATTAGAGCAGGAGATAGAAGAATATAAATTAACGAGTACTCATAAAGCAGTTATAGGTGTTTTGGTTTTGATAATTGCAACAATAATTTTTGGTACATTACAATTTAGTTGGTATATTACAGAAATAACTACTGTATTTTTAATAGGTGCTATTATAGTTGGAATTGTTGCTCGCTATAATCCTGATAAAATTATTGAAGTAATGATAGAAGGAGCAGCTAAACTCACAAATGGTGCTTTGATCATAGGAGTTGCCAGAGCTATCTCAGTTGTTTTAGAAAAGGGTAAAATTGCTGATACTATAATTTATTCTCTTTCAGTCCCCCTAGAAGATTTACCTGCTTTGGTTTCAGGTATATTAATGAGTCTATCACACTGTGTTATTAACTTTTTTATTCCTTCTGGAAGTGGTCAGGCTATGGCAACAATGCCAATCATGATTCCTCTTAGTGATTTAGTAGGAATTAGTAGACAGACAGCTGTTTTGGCCTTTCAAATAGGTGATGGAGTTATGAACTTGGTTGTACCAACTTTAGGCGGACTTCTGGCCATGCTAGCTTTAGCTAGAGTTCCTTTTGATAGATGGTTTAAATTTATATATCCTATGGTAATAAAAGTTATTTTAGTTGGATGGGTATTTATAACTATAGCTGTTATGATAGGTTATTAATATTTGAAAATATCTATTTAACTGAATATAATTAGATAAGAGGTGATGTATATGAACAATGAAACAATTGCTACTTTTTCAATTGTAGCTTTTGATCCAGAAACTAAAGAATTAGGAGTTGCTGTTCAGTCCAGATTTTTAGCAGTAGGCTCAGTAGTTCCGTGGGCAGAAGCAGGGGTTGGTGCTATTGCTACTCAGGCAAAAGGGAATCCAACTTATGGTCCGAGAGGACTTTCTCTTTTAAAAGAGGGTAAATCTCCTGACGAAGTAATAAAACTTTTAGTTGAAAATGATTCTGAAAAAGAACATCGCCAAATAGGGATTATTGATGCAAAAGGTAATTCAGCTAATTTTACAGGAAAAGAATGTAATGACTGGGCAGGAGCCAGTAAAGGTGGAAATTTTACAGCTCAAGGTAATATTTTAGTTGATGAAAAAACTATAGAACAAATGGCTTCTACTTTTCAGAATGAAAAAGGTGATTTAGCAGATAGATTAATAGGCAGTTTAAAAGCAGGTCAAAAAGCAGGAGGAGATAGTAGAGGTAAACAAGCAGCAGCTCTTTATGTAGTTAAAGAAAACGGTGGCTATGGAGGATATAATGATAGGTATATTGATTTAAGAGTTGATGACCATGAAAACCCAATAGAGGAATTAGAAAGACTTCTCAACTTATTCTATGAAACCTTTGAGTCATAATAAAATAGGAGGACTTTATGGATAAGAAAAAAATATTTAAAATGGTTGAAGATATTGAAGATGAGATAATTGAGATAAGACATATTATTCATCAAAACCCGGAATTAGCTTATGAGGAAAAAGAAACTGCAGCTTTAGTGGAAAAAGAGTTGAAAAAATTAGATTTAAAAGTTAAATCAGGAATTTATCACACAGGTGTCTGTGGTTTATTAGAAAATTCTAATAGTGAAAATGATAAGACAATTTTATTAAGAGCAGATATGGATGCACTTCCTATTCAGGAGAATACCGGAAAACCTTATAGTTCAAAAAATGATGGAATAATGCATGCCTGTGGTCATGATGGACATACAGCCATTTTAATTGGAGTTGCTATTTTATTAAATAAATTAAAAAATGAGTTTAATGGTAATGTAAAATTTGTTTTTCAGCCGGCGGAAGAAGCTGAAGGAGGAGCTCAGGGAATGATAGAAGAAGGTGTGCTTGAAAATCCTGAGGTAGATGCTGCACTTGGTTTACATCTCTGGGGTACCTCACCTAAAGGAGTAGTGGAGTATAAATCCGGGCCATTTATGGCTTCACCTGATAAGTTTACATTAAAAGTACTAGGTGAAGGTGGTCATGCAGCTCAGCCAGAAAAAAGCATTGATCCTATTCCGATTGCTACCAGTATAGTTAATCAGTTTCAAAATATTATTAGTCGAAGAACAGATCCACTTGAATCAGCTGTTATTTCTGTCTGTCATATAGAAGGTGGAGATACCCATAATGTTATACCAAATGAAGTTTTTCTTGAGGGAACAGTAAGGTCATTAGTCCCTGAAGTAAGGGATAAATTACCGGAATATATGGAAAAGGCAATTAAAAAAGTTACTTCAATATATGGAGCAGATTATGATTTTGATTATGAATATCGCTTTCCTCCATTAATTAATGATGAAAATATGGCTGAGCTTTTGAGTACATCAGCCAGAAAAATTCTTGGAGATAGTAGAGTAAGAGAATTAAAAAAGGCAAATATGGGCGGAGAAGATTTTTCCTATTTTGCCGAGTCAGTACCTGCTAATTTCTTTTATTTAGGTATGGCTCCATCAAAAAGAGAAGTTATGAAACATCATCAGGACAAATTTGATGTAGATGATGAGGTTTTAAAAGATGGGATGGCTGTAATTGTACAAACTGTAATTGATTATTTTAAAGATTAAAAATAAGCAATATTATGATAGTCCTGTTAGAAACTTGACAGGGCTATTTTTTTATGTTATATTCTTTAGTGTAGTAAAGCATTAAAGCAAATTATTAATTTGGAGGTAAAAAAATGAATACGAATTCTCCTCGTGGTATGAAAAGTCATTTACCAAAGACAACCTATGAAATTAATCAGATAAAAGACAATATAGAAAATGTTTTTGCAAAATGGGGTTATCAAGAAATAATGACTCCTCTAATGGAATATTATGATATTTTAAAAAAAGGGGTAGGAGAAAAAAATAAACAGGAATTATATAAGTTAATTGATAGAGAAGGAAATGTACTTTCTTTAAAATCAGAAATGACTGCCCCTATTGCCAGAACTGTAGCTAATAGATTTTCAGAAATAAATCTTCCGTTACGATATTCTTATTTTAGTCCAGTTTACCGTTATAATCAAGACCAACAGGGAAAAAATAGAGAAATTTATCAAATGGGAGTTGAATTTATAGGAAGCAATAAAATTTCGGCTGATGCTGAAACATTGATTGTGGCAGTTGAAGCTATAAAGGCTACTGGAATAAAAGATTTTGAGATGGATATAGGTCATGTTAAATACTTAGAAGGTGTGTTTGCAGAATTTGATCTGGATTTTGATGAAAAAGAAAGAGTTAAGTCTCTATTAAATGAACGAAATGTTGTTGGACTTCGTAAATACTTAAAACGATTTGAAAATAGTGATTTATTAGAAGAGCTTCTCTTATTAAGAGGAGGCAGTGAAATATTTTCTAAAGTAAGAGAATTAACTGATAACAAATTAATTCTGGAAGCAATAGCTAATTTGAAAGAAGTATTTGATTTTCTAGAAGATTATGGGATTGCAGAATATATTAATTTTGATATGAGCCTTATACGAGGCTTTAATTATTATACAGGTATAGTTTTTGAAGCTTTTAATAAATCTTTAGGATATTTAATCTGTGGTGGAGGAAGATATGATAATCTGATTGAAAAGTTTTCAGAAGAAAAAATACCAGCAGTTGGTTTTGCTCTTGGAGTAGAAAGAATAAGACTTGCTTTAAAAGGAGAAAAAATAAAGTTTCAGATTGGAGATAATAAAGAAATAATTGTGTTTACTAAAGATACCAGAAAAAAAGCTTTATCTTATCTTAAAAAACGTCATAGCCAAGGGGAAAAGTCATTTATGTATATATTGGATGCAAATGAACTTGAACATCTGGATGATTTAAACTATTTGAAGAAAAAAATATTAAAAACTTATAAGGATGAAAAAATTGAGAGACTACTATTTTTTAATGATAAAGAAAGTAAAGACCCGGAAGTAGTTAATTTAAATTAAAAAAAGGTGGGAAAAAGATGAGTAATTTGACAATAGCAATGCCTAAAGGGAGATTATTTGATAAATCAGTGGATATTATAGCTAATATGGATTTGATTACTAATCCAGCTGATTTTGATATTTTGTCAAGAAAATTAATATATAAAGATAAAGAAAAAAATAATAATTTTTTACTGGCCAAACCTAAAGATGTACCTGCTTATATTGAACATGGAGCAGCAGATATAGGAATTACTGGAAAAGATGTTATTATGGAACACAATAAAAATTTGTATGAACTTCTTGATTTAGGATTTGGAGCCTGTAGACTTGTAGTTGCTGTACCTGAAAAATCAGGTATTGAAGAGGCTGAAAATATTCCTGAACACTCAAGAATTGCAACATCTTATCCTGGTATTACCAGAAAGTTTTTTGAAAAACTTGGAATTCAGGTAGATATTATCTATTTAAGTGGTTCAGTAGAATTAGGACCTCAAGTTGGGCTGTCAGATTTAATAGTAGACATTAGTTCAACCGGAACTACTTTAAGAAAAAATAATCTTGTACCAATAGCTGAAATAATGGAATCTTCAGCCAGACTGGTTGTAAATAATGTTTCATATAAAGTCAAGCATGATGAAATAAAGAAATTATTAGCCTGGGGGAAGAAAAATGAAAACCTTGAATTATCAATCTGATAAAAATAAAATTGAAGAAATTATGGGAAATAGAGAGTTTAATATAGAAAAAAAATTACGGAAAAAGGTAAAAAATATACTCTTAGATGTTAAAAATAAAGGTGAAAAAGCAGTTCTTGATTTTACAGCTAAGTTTGATGATGTTGAATTAAAATGTATAAAAGTAAAAGAAAAAGAAATAGAAGATGCATTTAAAGTTGTAGAAGAAGGTTTTTTAGAATCTTTAAATAAAGCAGCTACAAATATTAAAGAATTTCATGAAAAACAAAAACGGAAAAGCTGGTTTGATAATAAAAAAGGTAAAATGACAGGTCAGCTTATAAATCCTATTAAAAGAGTTGGCTGTTATGTTCCAGGTGGAGGTGCAGCCTATCCATCTTCAGCTTTAATGACTGTTATTCCTGCAAAAGTTGCAGGTGTAGAAGAAATAGTTGTTACTACTCCTCCAGGAAAAGATGGAAAGATTAATCCCTATACTTTAGTTACTTTGAAAAAATTGGGTATAGAAGAAATATATAAAATAGGTGGAGCTCAAGCAATAGCTGCTTTAGCATATGGTACTGAGAGTATAGAAAAAGTTATGAAAATAGTTGGCCCCGGGAATATATTTGTAACAATTGCTAAAAAAGAAGTTTATGGTAAAGTAGACATAGATATGCTGGCAGGTCCCAGTGAAGTGATGATATTAGCAGATAGTAAAGCTAATCCATCTTATCTTGCAGCTGATTTGCTTTCCCAGGCAGAACATGATCCAAGAGCTATTTCAATTTTGGCCAGTCCATCAATAAAGTTAATTAAAGAAGTTAAAAAAGAGTTAGATAAACAATTAAGTGAACTTTCTAGAGAAAAAATTGCCAGGCAGTCTTTAAAAGAAAATGGATTGTTAGTAGAAGTGAAAAACCTGGAAAAAGGTCTGGAATTGGTAAATGATTATGGACCAGAACATTTTGAATTAGCTGTAGAAGATCCTTTGTCATATCTTGGCCAAATAGAAAATGCAGGGGCAATATTTTTGGGAGAGTATTCACCTGAACCATTAGGAGATTATTATGCCGGGCCAAACCATGTTTTACCTACTGGTGGTACAGCTAAATTTTCTTCACCTTTAACAACAGATGATTTCATAAAAAAATCAAGTTTAATTTATTATAGTCAGAATGAATTAGAAAAGAGTGCTGATGATATAATCAGACTTGCCAAAAATGAAGGTCTTGATGCTCATGCTAAATCAATTGAGATCAGAAAAAGAGGTGATCAAAATGAAGGATGAGCTAAGTGTAGATTGCAAATTAGATGCCAATGAAAATCCTTATACCCTTCCCTTAAAAATAAGAGAGGAAATAGAAAATGGAATTAAAGGATTTCAATTTAATAGATATCCAGATTCTAAAGCTAAAAAATTAAAGAAAAAAATAGCTAATTATACAGGTTTAGATAGTAAAAATTTATTAATTGGAAATGGGTCTGATGAACTTCTATTAATGATAATGACTAAATTTGTAGCACCTGATAAAAAAGCTGTTTTAGTAAATCCTACCTTTGGGATGTATGAATTTTATGCAAATATGGTTGGAAAAGGCAGTTATGATTTAAATTTGAATAAAGACTTCAGTATAGATTGGAATAAACTTGCTAAGTATTCTAAAAAAGATGATACAGCAATAACAGTTCTTTGTTCTCCTAATAACCCAACAGGAAATCTTTTGGATTTTAATAAATTAGAAAATTTCATAAAAAATACAGATAATTATGTTCTTTTAGATGAGGCCTATTATGAATTTTGTGGTAAAACTTTAATTGATTTGGTTAAAAAATATAACAACTTGATAGTTACCAGAACTTTTTCAAAAGCTTTTGGAATAGCTGGTTTGCGTATTGGGTATTTAGCTGCTGATAGTAAGGTGATTGATAAGATAAAAACAGTAAAGTCTATTTATAATGCAGATAGATTTAGTCAAAAAATAGCTACTCTTGTTTTAGATGAAATTGATGAATTTAAAAAAATATGGAAAACAATTAGAAAAAATAGAAAAGAAATTTATAAACAATTAAGTGAAACAGACAAAGTTAGACCTTATAAATCAGAGGCAAATTTTATACTTTTTAACACAGAGGTTCCAGAAAAAGAGGTCTATTTTGCTCTAGCCGACAGGGGAATTCAAATTAGATTTCTTGAAAATTTAGAGATTTTAGGTGATAGTTTAAGAGTAACTGTTGGTACTGAAATACAAAATGAAAAATTTATTTATAATCTAAAAGAGATTTTAGATAAAAATTAGAGGTGATAAAATGATTGAATTAAAGAGAGAAACAACAGAAACAAAAATAAATTTAAAGTTAGAACTTTATGGTGAAGGTAATTATGATATAAAAACAGGTATTGGATTTTTTGATCATATGCTGGAACTGTGGAGTCGTCATGGTTTTTTTGATCTAGAGCTTGAAGTTGAAGGTGATTTAGAAATTGATGATCATCACACAGTTGAAGATACGGGTATAATGCTTGGAAAAGCGATAAATAAAGAGTTAGGTAATAGAGCAGGAATTAAACGTTATGCAGATATTATTCTTCCAATGGATGAGACTTTGCTTATGACTGCAGTTGATCTTGGTGGACGTTCTTATTATGAGAGTGACTTTAATTTTAGTAGAAATGAAGTAGGAGGATTTGCAGTAGAATTAGTAGATGAATTTTTTCGTTCTTTAGTTTCACATGGAAAACTAAATTTACATTTTAGTCAAATACGTGGAGAAAATACTCACCATATTATTGAAGGTGCATTTAAATCATTTGCCAGAGCTTTAGATAAAGCAATTACAGCAGAGAAAAGATTAAAAAATAAACCCCTTTCTACTAAAGGTCAACTTCAAGAAGGAGGTAGACATTGATAGCTGTTATAGATTATGGAGTAGGTAATATTGGTAGTGTATTAAAAGCTTTTGAACACCTTGAAATTCCTGCAAAATTAACGTCTGATAAAAATGAAATAAAAAAAGCTGAGGGATTAGTTTTACCTGGAGTTGGTGCTTTTGGTTCAGGAATGAAAAAATTACATGAAAAAGATCTTGTAAAAGTGATAAAAGAAGAAGTGAAAAATGGTAAGCCTATTTTGGGAATTTGTCTTGGATTACAGCTGTTATTTAAAAGCAGTGAAGAAAATCCTTCGATTAGTGGTCTTTGTCTTATAAAAGGTGAAGTTAAAAAATTTGAAAAAAATGAAGTTGCTAAAATTCCTCATATGGGTTGGAATAGTCTTGAGCAAAGAGAAGAAAATGAACTTTTGGATAATTTAGATAAACCTCGAGATTTTTACTTTATTCACAGTTATTATGTAGAACCAGCTGATAAAAATTTAATTAAAGCTGAAACTAATTATGGAAATATTAAATTTGCTTCTCTTATCAATAAAAATAAGATATGGGGAATACAACCTCATCCAGAAAAAAGTAGTCAGAAAGGTTTACAATTACTAGAGAATTTTGCAGAAAAGATTGTCTCAGGAGGTAATTAAATGGAAATAATTCCAGCAGTAGATATTAAAGATGGAAAATGTGTTAGATTGACTCAAGGAGATTATGATAAAGAAAAAATTTATAATAATAGTCCTCTTTCAGCTGCTAAATATTGGATTGAAAAAGGAGCTAAAAGTTTACATTTAGTAGATCTTAATGGAGCTAAAGATGGGGAAACCGTTAATTTTGAAAAAATAAATGAAATAGCTAAAAATGTAAATATACCCATTCAATTAGGTGGTGGGATACGTAATTTTAGTGATATGAAGAAATATTTTGAGTTAGGAATAGATAAGTTAATAGTTAGTACAATCGCTTTAGAAAATAAAAAGCTTCTAAAAAAAGCATTAACTGAATTTGGTTCAGATAAAATAATTGTAAGTCTTGATATAAAAGAAGGGAAAATTGCAGTAAAAGGCTGGCTTGAAACTGCTAAACTAAGTCCAGAAGATTTTCTTGATAATTTAATTGATTTAGGAGTCGGGAATATAATTTTTACTGATATCTCAAGTGATGGGATGTTAGATGGCCCTGATTTAGAAATGGTCAAAAAATTAAATAGAGAAGAGATCGATCTTATAGCTGCAGGAGGAATTTCAAGCAAGCAAGATTTAAATGCACTGAAACAAGTTGGAATTAAGAAAGCGGTAGTTGGAAAAGCGCTTTATGAAGGAAAAATAAAACTTGAAAAATGGAGTTAATATAATATATTTTGATAATTGAAAGCAGGTGAAAAGATGTTAGCAAAAAGAATTATCCCCTGTCTTGATGTAAAAGACGGAAGAGTAGTTAAGGGAGTTAATTTTGTCAATCTTAGAGATGAAGGAGACCCAGTTGAACTTGCAAAATATTATGACCAAAAAGGAGCAGATGAATTAGTTTTTTTGGATATAACTGCATCCTCTGATAAAAGAGATATAGTTATTGATTTGGTAGAAAAAACTGCTAAAGAAGTTTTCATTCCTTTTACTGTAGGGGGTGGGATAAGAAATATAGCAGATATGAATGCTATACTTGAAGCTGGTGCTGACAAAGTTGCTATAAATTCAGCAGCAGTTAAAGAGCCAGAAATTATTACAAAGGGAGCTAAAAAATTTGGATCTCAATTTGTTACTGTGGCAGTTGATGCTAAAAAAATTGATGACAAATGGAAAGTTTTTATACATGGTGGAAGAAAAGATACTGGACTTGATTTAATAAAATGGATAAAAGAAGTAGAACAAAGAGGTGCTGGTGAAATTCTTTTGACAAGTATGGATCGTGATGGCACCAGAAAAGGTTATGACCTTGATATGCTGGATGCTGTATCTAATGAAATTAATATTCCCTTAATAGCCTCTGGAGGAGCTGGAAAGCCAGTTCATTTAAAAGAAGTTTTAGAAAAAGATTTAGCTGATGCTGTTCTGGCAGCTTCTATTTTTCATGAAAAAGATTATTCTATAAAAGAGGTCAAAGAATATCTAAAAAAAGATGGTATTCCAGTAAGTCTTCATTAATTTATATTAAGTTATGATGTTAGGAGTGAAAAAATGGATTTTAGAAATGATTATAAAGAAAAAATTAAAATAAAAGAAGATGAATTAAAATTTAATGATAAAGGACTTTTACCAGCTGTTTTACAGGACTATAAATGTGGAAAAGTATTGATGCTGGCTTATATGAATAAAGAAGCTTATAGAAAATCAATTGAAACAGGGAAAGCAACTTTTTGGAGTAGATCCCGGCAAAAATTATGGGTAAAAGGAGAAACATCTGGTAATTATCAATATATTAAAGATATAAAAATCGATTGTGATAAAGATACTTTACTTCTTTTAGTTGACCCCGAAGGCCCTGCCTGCCATACAGGAAACGAAAGTTGTTTTTATAGAAAGATAGAGGAAGAGTTTTCTGAATCTAAAGAAAGTAAAATAGAAGAAAATAAATCCTTTTATAATAAATTATATGAAATTATAGTAGATCGAAAAGAAAATCCACAGGAAGACTCTTATACAAGCTCGCTGCTTAAAAAAGGGATAGATCGAATCGCAAAAAAAATTGGGGAAGAGGCAAGTGAAGTTATTATTGCAGGAAAAAATGAAGATGAAGATGAAATTATTTATGAAACTGCAGATTTAATATACCATTTATTTATTTTATTAGTTCTTTATGATATAAGTATTTCAGATATAGAAAATGAATTAGAAAAAAGACATAATTAGATTTTTAGAAAGGAACAGATAATACTGTTCCTTTTTTCATGTTAAAACAATTTTTTCTAGAATCATCTTGACAGGGTAAAAGTCTAATGTTAGAATAAATGTGAAGTAATTCACAATAAATAAATTAGTGTAAATATATATTGTTATTATTGAAAATATAGGGAGGGATATTGTGACAGAAGTAAGTATATGTGTGGGAAGTAGTTGCCATCTTAAAGGTGCTCATGATGTAGTAGAAATTTTTCAAAGAATGTTAAAAAAATATGATTTAGAAGATGAAATTCATCTTAAAGCCAGTTTTTGTCAGGGACGTTGTACTGATGGAGTAGTTATTACAGTAGATGGTGAGTTTATAACTGGAGTTAATCCTAAAAATGCTCGTGAAATATTTTACAAAAATTTCATAGAAGATGGTGGTGATAATAACAGTGAAACCCAAAATGAATGTGCTTGAAGTTCATGATGCAAGTTGTAAAGACTGTCACCGTTGTCTCCGCGAATGTTCAGTAAAAGCTATAGCTTTTGAAGATGATCAGGCCAAAATTATTGATGAAAAATGTATTTATTGTGGTAAGTGTGTGAATGTTTGTCCCCAGGATGCTAAAGTTCCAAGAAATGAAATAGATATATTTTCTTCTTACCTTAAATCAGAAAATAAAGTTGCTGTATCTATAGCTCCATCATTTGCTGCAGCTTTTAATCTTGATTCAGCTTATAGAATAGTAGGTGCATTAAAGGAAATAGGAGTTGATATTGTAGCTGAAACTTCCCAGGCTGCTGAATATATTGCAGAAGAATATAAGAATTTAGTTGAAGATAATTTTCGGAGTACAATTTCTACCTGTTGTCCGGCAGTTGTGAATTTAGTTGAGAAACATTATCCAGAACTTATATCTTATCTATCACCTATTATTTCACCTATGAACCTTCATGCCGAACTATTAAAAAAGAAATATGGGGAGGATACTAAAGTTATTTTTATAGGTCCCTGTATTGCTAAAATAGATGAGGCTGATACTCATGAAGGTAAATATAAAATTGATTCAGTTTTGACTTTTGATTATCTCAAAGAATTTTTAAGGGAAAAATCGATTTCTCCTTATGATTCTAAAAAAATTAATTTTGATGAACCGTGCTTTACTAATGCCAGTTCTTATCCTTTAGAAAGGGG
>JBNJDK010000001.1:0-111399 GCA_051744805.1 Bacillota bacterium | reverse complement strand
ACAACATGCTGTTACTTTAAGTGCTGGTTTAGCTAAAGGTGGAAAAAAGCCTGTAGTAACTCTTTACTCAACTTTTTTACAGAGAGCATATGATCAAGTAATTCATGATGTATGCATACAAAATCTTCCTGTAAGTATTGCAATTGATAGGGCAGGTATTGTTGGGAATGATGGTGAAACACATCAGGGAGCTTTTGATTATTCATTTCTTCGTTCTATACCAAATATGACAATTATGGCGCCAAAAGATGAAAATGAATTACAGCATATGCTATATACATCTGTAAATCATCCCTATCCAACTTCAGTCCGGTATCCTAGAGGAGAAGGATTGGGTGTTAAATTAGATCAAAATCTAGAAAAAATAGAGCTTGGAAAAGGTGAAGTTTTGTGTGAGGGAAATGAACTTTTATTGTTAGCTGTTGGTTCTATGGTAAAGCCAGCTGAAGATGCGGCGAAAACTCTTGAAAGTGAAGGTGTATCAGTATCTGTAATAAATGCCCGTTTTGTAAAACCACTTGATGAAGAACTTATAATAGAATATGTAAAGAAAAATGAGAATGTAATAACAATTGAAGAACAGGCTTTAATGGGTGGTTTTGGTAGTGCAGTATTGGAAATACTAAATAAAAATAATATAAGTGGTTATAAATTAAAAAGAATGGGACTTCCAGATAACTTTGTTTTACATGGAGGTCAGGATGAAATTAGAGCAAAATATAATTTAGATAAAAAAGGAATTATAAAAACTTCTTTAGATTTTTTAAATATAAGGCCGGAGGTAGATTTATGGCCCAAAAAGAACGCATAGATATTTTATTAGCTGAAAAAGGAATTTATTCCAGTAGAAGTAAAGCTAAAAGGGCTATTATGGCTGGGAAAATTTATGTTGATGATAAATTAGTAGATAAAGCTGGTACAAAAGTAGAAAAAGATGCTGAAATAAGAATTAAAGGAAGAAAAATTCCTTATGTTAGTCGTGGAGGTTTAAAATTAGAAAAATCTTTAGAAATATTTCCAATTGAAGTTAAAGATAAAGAAGCAATTGATATTGGGGCTTCTACTGGAGGATTTACTGATTGTCTTTTGCAAAATGGGGCTAAAAAAGTTTATGCTATAGATGTTGGTTATGGACAATTAGCCTGGAAACTTCGTCAGGATGATAGAGTTAAAGTAAAAGAAAGATGTAATTTTCGTTATTTAACACCAGAGGAATTTCCTATTAAAGTGCCATTGATTGTAACAGATGTTTCTTTTATTTCTCTGAAACTTATAATACCTCCTGCTCTTAAATTTCTATCAAAAAATGGAGAATTTGTAGCTTTAGTTAAACCCCAATTTGAAGCAGGACGCGAAAAAGTTGGTAAAAATGGTCTAGTTAAAGATAAAAAAATTCATATAGAGGTACTAAATGATATAAGTAAATTTATAAATGATTTAGGACTAAATTTAGTTGATTTAAATTTTTCTCCGGTTACCGGATCTAGTAGTAAAAATATTGAATTTTTGTTATATTTTAAAAAAAATAATAAAAATAACAATTTAAATAAATGGAGAAATAAAATTTATAAAGTTGTAAAAGAAGCCCATCAAGAACATAATAAAAAGTAATTTTTTTAAAAAAATAACACAATAGGAGGCGATTTAACTATTGATAAAATAGGATTAGTCATTAATACAGAAAAAAATAGGGTAGTAGATATAGGGGAAAAAGCATTAGATCTTTTTAATAAAAAAAATATTGAGTATTATATAGAAAAAGATTCAGCTCTTAAATTAGATTTAGACAAAAATGATCATGAAATAGCAGGCTATAATCGTCTCAGAAAAGAAGCAGATATTATTATTCTTTTTGGTGGTGATGGAACTTTTCTTCATACGGCTCATCATTTTATAGGTACTGATATACCTCTTTTAGGTGTGAACTTAGGAAGTCTTGGGTTTATGACTGAAATTGAAGTTAAACAATTTGAATCAGCTTTAGATAGGATTATTACTCATGACTATTATATTGAAAAAAGGATGATGTTAGAATCAAAAGTTTATAGAAAAAATAGTGAAGTTTTCCATAGTCATTCATTAAATGATATTGTAATAAATAGAGCAGCAAATGCTAGACTAATTGATATTGATCTTTATATTAACAATGAATTGGTTAATTCTTATAATGGAGATGGTCTAATAATATCTACTCCTACTGGCTCTACTGCTTATTCACTTTCCGCTGGAGGTCCAATTATTAATCCAAAAACTGAAGCTATTTTAATAACTCCTATCTGTCCTCATAGTTTACACATTAGGCCTATGGTAATTGGCCCCTGGGAAAAAATTGAGGTTGTTGTAAATTCTAATGAAAGTAATATGAAAGTAAACTCTGATGGTCATTATGACTATGATCTAAAAGATGAGGATAAGTTATTAATAAAGAAATCAAGAAAAACTATTTCAATGGTAAAGTTTCCTGAAAAAACTTTTTATTCAACTTTGCGAAAAAAAATGAGAGTAGGATTAGCTTAGCATAATAGGGGGTGATTTTTTGAAGAGTAAACGACACTTGAAGATATTAAATTTGATAAAAAAAGAGGATATAGGTACTCAACAGGAACTAGTAGCAAGGTTACATGAGGCTGGTATTGAAGTGACACAGGCTACTGTTTCGCGTGATATAAAGAAATTGGGATTAATAAAAGTTCCTGATGGGCATGGAGGATATAAATATTCATTATCTTCTAAACGTTCTAAGGGAGATGTAGAAGATTGGATGAAAAAAATGATCCAGGATTTTGTAGTCGAAATGAATTATAGTGAAAATATAATAGTTTTAAAAACTTTACTTGGTACTGCCAGTGGTCTTGGAGCTGCAATAGATAATTCTAAATGGGAAAAGATTCTAGGAACTGTTGCAGGTGATGATACTATACTTCTTGTAGTTAAAGATAGAAAATACACTGAAGAGGTTTTTAATAAAATCAAGGAGTTGTTAGGCTAAAATGCTTTTAGACCTGCGAGTTAAAAATTTTGCACTCATAAAAAAATTAGAAATAAATTTTAATGATGGCCTTAATGTTTTAACAGGAGAGACTGGAGCTGGAAAGTCCATAATTATAGGTGCTTTAGAAATGTTATTAGGAGGAAGAGCTTCGAGAGATGTTATTAGAAAAGGAAAAGAAAAAGCTTATATTGAAGCAGTTTACGAACCTGAAAAATTAGAATTGATTAATAATAAGTTAGAAGAATATGGGATAGAATCTGAAGACGATATTTTACTTTTATCCAGGGAAATAAAACGAACTGGTAGAAATAGAAGTCGAATCAATGGGCAATTGGCTACTCTAAGTATGGTCCGGAATATAAGTAGTTACTTAGTTGATATTCATGGTCAGCATGAACATCAATCTTTACTTAATGTAAAATTACATCTGGATTTTCTTGACGATTTTATTGGAGAAAAAATAATGCCTTTAAAAAATAAAATAAATAAAAAATATAACAAAATAAAAAATATTAACAAAGAGCTTAAAGAGATAGAAATTGATGAAGGTGAAAAAGCTCGAGAGCTGGATCTTTTAGAGTTTCAAATTAATGAAATAGAAAAGGCAAATCTTGAAATTGGCGAATTTGAAAAACTTGAAAAAAAATATAAAAAATTAAGTAATGCCGAAGATATTTTTTCTACAACTGGAATGATATATAATGATATAAATGGAGATGATTTTAATAATAATGGAATTTTAGATAAAATTGGACATTTTATGACAGAGCTAGATTCTCTAAAAGAATATGATGAAAAACTTGATAAATTTCATTCACAAATGGAAAATATATATTACTTGTTACAGGATTTAGGATATGAAATTCGTGAATATAATGAAAAACTTGATTTTAATAAAGAAATTTTAAAAGAAATAGAAGATAGATTGGATACCATTAATAATCTTAAGAAAAAATATGGGGATAATATTGAAGAAATTCTTGAATATAAAAAGAAGATGAAAAAAAGAAGAGATAATTTAATTTCACAAGAAGATTTAATAAAAGAATTGAAAGATAAAAGAAAAAAAATTAAAAATGACTATTATGAATTAGCAAAAGAATTGTCTAATATAAGAAAAAAATCAGCTAAAAATCTTGAAAAAAGAATTAAAAATGAATTAACTGATTTAGCAATGGAAGATGTTTTATTCAAAGTTAAATTTGAAAAAAAGGAATTATCTGAAGATGGGATAGATAATATTGAGTTTATGATTTCTCCTAATCCAGGAGAGGATTTAAAATCTCTAGCTAAAATTGCTTCTGGTGGAGAATTATCAAGAATTATGCTTGCATTCAAAAAAATTATTGCAGAAATTGACAAGGTTGATACATTAATTTTTGATGAGGTTGATAGTGGTGTTGGAGGTAAAACCGCCCAAAAAATGGCTGAGAAATTAGCGGTTATAGGAAGCAAAAGACAGGTTATATGTATAACACATTTACCTCAAATAGCTAGTATGGGTGATAGTCATTTTTATATTAATAAAACAACTGAAGATGGAAAAACTTATACTAATATCGATAAACTTAAAGATAAAGAAAAACCTAAAGAACTGGCTAGAATGTTAGGTGGAGTAAAAATGACAGATACTACTTTAGAACATGCTGAAGAAATGATAAAGCTTGCTGAAAAAAAGAAAAAGGGAATTTAAAAGTAAAAAGAGGGGGAAATTTTTATGTCAGAACAGGTTGAGGTTTTATTAGTAGATGATAATAGAGAATTTTGCAATTTATTAAAAGATTATATAGAAAATGTTGATGAATTTGAGGTTGTAGGTTTAGCACATAATGGAAATGAGGGTTTAGAAAAAATAGAAGAATTAGAGCCAGATGTTTTAATTTTAGATCTTATTATGCCCCATTTAGATGGTATAGGAGTTATGGAAGAAATGAATGAAATGTCTTTTTCTAAAAACATAAAAACAATAGTATTAACAGCTTTTGGTCAGGAGGATATTACAAAAAGAGTAGTAGAATTAGGTGCAGATTATTATATTATGAAACCTTTTGATTTAGAAAAATTAGTAGATAGAATAAAACAAATGATGAATAATAATCTAGATGAAACTGATGATTTTATAATGAGTGGAGAAAACAATCAAAAAATTGAAGTGCGTATCACTGAAATTTTACATAAGTTAGGTGTTCCTGCTCATATAAAAGGGTATCTTTATTTACGAGAAGCAATAGAATCAGTTATTATGAATGTTGAATTATTAGGAGCAATTACAAAAGAGTTATATCCTGAAGTAGCTGATAAATTTAATACAACTGCTAGTAGAGTGGAAAGAGCTATCAGACATGCTATTGAAGTTGCCTGGGAGAGGGGTAATGAAAAGGAACTAAAAAAATATTTTGAAAATACAATTTCTAATAATAGTAAACCAACTAATTCACAATTTATTGCTAGAATAGCTGATGAACTTCGTTTAAAACTTAAAGATAATTAAAAAATGTTCTTGAAATTTAGGAGGTTATAGTTTGCTTGAAAACAAAGAAAAGATTTTAGAAACTTTAAATGAATTTGGATTTAGTAAATATGAAGCAAAAGCATATCTGGCTCTTTTACAAAAATCTGATATAAGTGCTTATGAAATAAGTAAAATGTCAACAGTACCACAATCAAAAATTTATGAAACAGTGAAAAAATTAACTTCAAAAGGTTTGGCTGTAGCTAAAGGATCTAATCCTGTTAAATACTCTCCATTACCAATTGATGAATTTTTAAAAAGATATAAAAATAATATGGAAAAATCTATAGATTTTTTAAAAGATAGCCTTCATGATATTAATCCCCAACCTTCTATTGATTATATGTGGCATTTAGAAGAAAAAGATGAAATTTTAAATAAAGCAAAAAAAATGATAAAAAATGCTGAGAAAAAAATTAGTTTAGAAATATGGGATACTCAATTTAAACTTTTAAATGATGAATTAAAAGAAGCTGAAAAAAAGGGAATAGAAATAATAATAATTTATTATGGAGAAAAATTAGAAGAGATTGGGGAAATGTATTTTCATGAAATGGAAGGTATGGATGATTCGGCAAATCAAGTGGGGCAATGGCTAACTTTGAATGTAGATGGTGAAGAATCTCTTTTTGTAACTTTCAAAGAATTTGAAACTCAAGCTGTTTGGACGCAAAATAAAAGTTTTATGTTATTAGCTGAAACTATGATTGCTCATGATATTTATATTGCTGAATTGTATAATGAGTTCAGAGATGAAATAAATGAAAAATTTGGAAGAAATTTAAAAGATTTAAGAAATAGATTATAAACAGAAAAGAAGAACATATTAAAAATTTAATATGCTCTTCTTTGTTTTTTATTTACTTAACTTATAAATTGCTTGAGCATATATATTAGCACACTTAAGTAATGAATCAGTTTCTATATATTCATTTGCTTTATGTTCTACTTTTTCCTGTCCAGGGAAGATAGGACCAAAAGCTACACAATTATCTATAGCTCTAGCATAAGTTGCTCCTCCGCTGGCTAAAGGAGTAGGATCAAGCTCAGTTACATTTTTATAAACTTTACTTAAAGTTTTAATTAAAAAATGATCTTTTGGGACATAGAGGGAATCAAGATAATCATATTCTTCATATTTCAAATTATATTTATCAGCTTTTTTCTTTAATTTTTTTACTATATTTTTTTTATTTTTAGTAACCGGAATTCTTATATCAAATGCTAATTCTTGTTTTTTATTACTAAGATCTATTTTCCCTAAATTAATAGTTAATTTTCCAGAAGGTTTATCTGAACAATCACCAAAAATATTTTTACCATGATGATCATTTGCTATTACATCATTAATAAAATTTATACTTTCATTTTTTATATTACTATTAAATAAAGCTTCAATTAGTCTATTTATTGCGTTTTTTCCTTCATAAGGTTTTGAAGCATGAGCTCCCTGGCCAAAAACAGTAATTTTATCATTTTCTTTTTTGTAATTATAATTAAGTTTATCTAAATTTTCAGCAATCAGATCAGCTTTTTTACTTTGATAGATTATTTTATCAGGTACAGCATTGAAAGCATTACCTCCTTTTAATTTTATAGAAGTTCCAGTATTAGAAATTAATTTGAATTGTAGTAAACCTTTTTCAGCATGAATCATTGGAAAACTAGAATCAGGGGTAAAACCAATATCTGGTTTTTCTTCATTTTCTAAATACTTATCAATACTTCGCCATAGATTTTCTTCATCAATTCCAAAGATAAATCTTATTCTTTTATTTAATTTCACATCTAAATCCATTAATGCCTTTACTGCAAAAAGTGTAGAAACTATAGGTCCCTTATCGTCAACAGAACCTCTACCATATAATTTTCCGTTATTTTCTGTTAGTTCGAATGGAGGGAAATACCAATTATCAATATCTCCAGCGGGAACAACATCCAAGTGGCCTAATATACCTATTAATTCATCTCCAGACCCAATTTCAGCATATCCATAATAGCCATCACCATAATATGTTTTAAAACCTATTTTATCAAAAATATCAAGCGTTTCTTTTAAACAATCATTAATTTCTTTTCCAAAAGGATATTTATCATTATTTTCATTTAAAACACTTTCAAAAGAAACAAGTTTACTGAGGGTTTCTTTCATTTCTTCTTCATAGTTTTTAATTTGATTTTCAAAATTCATGATTAACACTCCTTTATTTTTTAAAAAAATTTAAATAAAATATAAATCAACTGATACAAGCTTAGACTCATATCAGTTGATTGTATTGTTAATATTAAATTATATTGTATTAATGTTTACATGATAACCCCTAGTGACAGCATAATAGTGGTAAATATAAATACGATAATTAAGAATTTCCAAACATGTTTTAACCATTTACCATAATTAAGTTTAGCAATTGCTAATGCGCCCATTACAACTCCACTTGTAGGAGTTACTAAGTTTACAATACCACTAGCTGATTGATAGGCTGTAACAACTAAATCACGGCCTACATTGGCAAAATCACCTAATGGAGCTAAAATTGGCATAGATAATGTTGCGAGTCCAGAAGTTGATGGAATTAAGAAAGACATTGGTATATAAAATACATAAGTTAATATAGTAAATGATACAGAACCAAGCCCGGAAAGTAAATTTTCTCCATAATTCAATACTGTACCAGAAATATTTCCATCATTCATGACTACAGTGATTCCTCTTGAAACGGCAACAATTAGTGCAACTCCAATTAAATCTCGTGCACCGTCAACAAAGGATTCAACGATTTTCTTTTCTTTCATACCTGCAACAAAACCAATTATTATTGAGCCTGTTAAGAATAGAGCAGATAATTCACCGAACCACCACCAGAGAGTGGGTACTGCAGTAATTCCTAAGTCTTCAAAAGGAATGACACCAAAAATCATTACGAGAAATGTAAAAGCAAAAATTCCAAGAATTAATTTTCTTCTTCCAGTTAGTTCTGGAAATTCTTCCTGATCAGTTTTGTGAAGAAAATGTTTTTTGTTTTCTTCTCGTTGTTTATAAACTAATGAGTTTTTTGGATTTTTCTTTACCTTTTTAGCATATCTCATTGTATACCAGATAGCTAAACCTTCACCTATTACTAACATTATTAATCTAAGACCCATACCATTACCTAATGATATTTTAGCAAAACCGGAAGCTATTCCAGTAGCGAATGGGTTAACTGTTGAACCGAGAACTCCCATACCAGCACCTAATAAAATAACTGATACTGCAGTTACGGTATCATATCCAGCAGCTAAAAAGATAGGGATAAGTAAGGGATAAAAAGCTATAGTTTCTTCAGCCATTCCATAAGTACTGCCACCAATTCCAAATAGGATCATTAAAATTGGGATCATCCATCTTTCTTTACCTTTTAGAGCTTCTGTAACCGCGGCTATTCCTGCATCAATGGCTCCACTTTCCATTGTTACACCAAGGAAACCACCAATTACAATGATGAATAGAGCTACATCAACTGCATCATAAAATCCTTTAATTGGGGCCATAATAATATTAAATATTCCCTGGGGATTTTCTTCTATGCTATGATAAGTACCAGGTACAGGTTTATCATTTTCCATTTCATATTCACCAGCTGGAACAAACCAGGTCATTCCAGCAACAATTATAATTATAATAAAAAGTATAGTATATGCACTGGGCATTTTAAATTTACTCATTTTTATACCTCCAAATATATTTTTATTACTTTATCTTAGGTTTTCTCTGTATAAAGGCATACTCATACATCTAGGGCCTCCACGACCTCTTGATAATTCAGAACTTGGTATTATATGAGTTTTGACATCATGTTCTTGAAGAATTTTATTAGTTACATAGTTTCTAGAATAAACAACTACTTCACCAGGAGATATAGCTAAGGTATTTGAACCATCATTCCATTGTTCTCTTCCTCCAGCAATTTTATCTCCACCAGCACATCTTATTAAAGTAACATCATTAAGACCAAGATATTTTTTGAGAATATCTTCTAAAGTATGTTTTTCTTTAGATATGTTAATGCTACCATCTTTATTTTTAGTAAGTGAAAACACTTTGAGTGGTCCTTCAATTTCAGCGTGAATTGTAAATTTATCTCTATCAACCATAGTAAATACTGTATCAAGATGCATAAATGCTCTTTTTGGTGGAATTTGAATGGCAAGAATTGTTTCAAATGGCTGGTCTGTAGCAAATATTTTTCTGGCTACTTTTTCTATAGAAGCTGACTCTGTTCTTTGAGAAATTCCAAATGCGAGAACTTTATCACTTAAAATTAACTCATCTCCACCTTCAATAGAAGTATTGTCATGGCGATCATAGAACATAGGTATATCAGCATCTTTAAATTCTGGATGATATTTAAAAATATATTCTCCAAAAATAGTTTCTCTATTTCTGGTCTCTGTTTTCATATGATTAAGAGATACACCATTTCCAATTGTTGCAAATGGATCACGAGTAAAATATAGATTTGGCATTGGATCTAAAACAAAAGGATAGTTTTCATTAACCAAATCATATAATGATATTTTTTTATAATCTGTAAGATCTTTTTTGCGAACTCCAGCCATCATAGTATCAATTAGTTCTTTTTCGCCCATATCTTCAAAATATTCTTTTAGAGTATATCTTTCTTTTTCACTAATTACTCTACCTTCATCTAAAAATTGATTAATAAATTTTTTTCTTACTGAAGGATCTTCTATTGCCTCAGCAACAAGTTTTTCAAGATAAAATACTTCAACTCCATTATCTCTCAAAACATCAGCAAATGCGTCATGTTCTTCACGAGCAATTTTTAAATAGGGAATGTCATCAAATAATAGTCTTTCTAAAAGATCAGGTGTCAGATTTTCGATTTCTTTACCTGGACGATGTAAAAGTACTTTTTTAAGATTGCCGATTTCTGAAGTAACATTAATTTTTGAATCTTTTTTCATTTAAATACACTCCTTTTTTTGATTTGTTAACTCTTATTATATCAATTTTAAATTTATGAAGCTAAATGAATAATTATAGTAACTACCTGAGTAGTTAACTTTGACTTCAAATATAGTATAAATCTAATCTAATAATTTGTCAAGGTGTATAAAGAAATAAATTAAATTTTTCACAAATAACTTTGAAAAAATTCTTGACAAATTATCTTTAAACAATTATACTTTTATTAGAAATGGTAACCACTAAGGTTGTTAATGATTTTTTTGTCTTAAAGGCAAAAAATATAATAAATCTAGGAGGAATAAAAAATGGCTTACAATTTAAAAGGAAGAAACTTTTTGACACTTAAGGATTACACAAAAGAAGAAATTAATTATTTATTAGATCTTTCAGAAGATCTAAAAGTAAAGAAAAGAACAGGTGTAAAAGGAAATGCTTTAGAAGGAAAGAATATTGCATTACTTTTTGAAAAACCTTCTACAAGAACTCGTTGTGCATTTTCTGTTGGGGCTAAAGATGAAGGTGGTATGCCAGAATTTTTAGGTAAAAATGACATTCAATTTGGTAAAAAAGAAACAGTAGCTGATACTGCAAGAGTATTAGGAAGAATGTTTGAGGGTATTCAGTTTAGAGGTTATGATCATGAAACTGCAGAAATTCTTGGTGAATATGCTGGTGTACCAGTTTGGAATGGCTTAACTGATAAATACCATCCAACTCAGATACTGGGAGATTTCATGACAATTAAAGAAAATTTTGGATATTTGGAAGGAATTAATCTAGTATATGTTGGTGATGGTAGAAATAATATGGCAAATTCATTGATGATAGGATCAGCTATTATGGGAGTTAATTACACAATTGTTTCTCCTGAAGAGCTATGGCCTGAAGATGAATTGGTTGAAGAATGTAAAGAAATGGCTAAAAAATCAGGAGCAACAATTAACATTACTTCCGATCCAGTTAAAGGTGTCAAAGGTGCAGATGCCATTTATACAGATGTTTGGGTTTCAATGGGAGAAGAAGAACAATTTGAAGAAAGAATTAATATGTTAAAACCTTATCAGGTAAATATGGAAATGATTAATAATGCTGAAAATGACGATGTTATTTTCCTACATTGTCTACCTGCCTATCATAATACTGCTACTGAAAATGGCAAGAAAATATACGAAGAATATGGTGTAGAAGAAATGGAAGTTACTGATAAGGTATTTGAAAGTAAGTATTCTAAAGTATTTGATGAAGCAGAAAATAGAATGCATACTATTAAAGCTGTAATGGTGGCTACACTTGGTAATTAAAAATTATTAGAATAAAAACATATAAAAAATGATATATCATAAAATGTTATAAGGAGTGTTGTGTTTATGTCAAGAATGGTAATTGCTTTAGGAGGAAATGCATTAGGTAAAACTCCGGCAGAGCAAAGAGAAGCAGTTAAAGGTACTGCTAATTCAATAGTTGACCTTATAGAAGATGGCCATGAAATTGTGTTAGCACATGGTAATGGACCACAGGTTGGTATGATAAACCTTGCTTTTGAAGTATCAGCTAATAGTGGTGAAGGTACTCCTGAAATGCCTTTTCCAGAATGTGGCGCAATGAGTCAGGGTTATATAGGTTATCATCTTCAAAATGCAATTGGAGAAGAATTAAAAAATAGAAATATTGATCGTTCAGTTTCTACTATCATAAGTCAGGTAGTAGTAGATGAAGATGACCAGGCTTTTGAAAATCCCTCAAAACCTGTAGGTAGCTTCTATAATGAGGATGAAGCTAAAAGACTTGAAGAAGAAAAAGGATATAATATGATTGAAGACTCTGGAAGAGGTTATAGAAGGGTTGTACCAAGCCCTATTCCAGTAGATATAGAGGAAAAAGAAATAATTAGTGATTTAGTTGATGATGGTCAGGTAGTAATATCCTGTGGAGGTGGCGGTATTCCTGTAGTTAGAGAAGGAAATTCCTTAAAAGGAGTACCTGCTGTTATTGATAAAGACTTTGCAAGTGAAAAGCTAGCTGAATTAGTAGATGCTGATCTTCTAGTTATTTTGACAGCTGTTGAACAGGTCGCTCTTAATTTTGGAGAAGAAAATGAAGAATGGCTTTCTGAAATGGATATTGAAACAGCTCAAAAATATATTGAAGAAGGACATTTTGCACCTGGAAGTATGCTTCCCAAGGTGAAAGCAGCTATGAAATTTGTAGAAGGTAATGATGATCGCAAGTCATTGATAACTTCTCTTGATAAAGCTCATGAGGGTCTTGAAGGTAAAACAGGAACATTTGTTACTAATTAATCAACTTTTCTCTAAAAATAAATTATATTTTTAAAAGAAGCCAGTATAGTTAAGAAAACTATACTGGCTCTTGCTTTTTAAAAGAGAAAATTCACAATCTTTACTATATAATTCCTCTATGATAAAATAAAATCTGAAAGGAGAGAAGATAATGGAAAATAAAAGAGTTACTATTTTTACAGGCAATTTTGGCAGTGGTAAAACAGAACTTTCTATTAATTATGCATTGAAATTAAATGAAAATTATTCAAATATAGTTCTTGCTGATTTAGATGTGGTTAATCCCTATTTTAGATCAAGAGAAAAAAGTGAATTTCTTGAAAATAAAGGAATTGAAGTGGTATATCCTAAAAACTTAAAACATGCAGATCTTCCTATTGTTTCAGCTGATGTTTACAAATTAATTCAAAATGAGGAAGTTTATGGTGTTTTAGATGTTGGAGGTAATGATGATGGGGCCATTTCTCTAGCAAGTGTTTCTAAAAATTTAAAAGATGATCAATATGAAATGAATTTTGTAATAAATACGATGCGACCAAGTACAAATAATATTGAAGGAATCATTGATATGAAAAAAAGAATTGAAGCTAAAAGTAAACTTGATTTTGACAATATTATTTGTAATATAAATTTAGGTAATGATACTACTATAAAAGATATTAAAAATGGTTATCCGTTAGTAAAAAAAGCTTCACAAAAACTAAACTTACCAATAAAATTTATAGCTATTTATGAAGATTTACTGCCATTACCTTCTGATATTGATTTTGATGAAGAAATATTCCCTATTGAGTTGTATATGAATACCCCATGGAATTAGGCCTTTAATTTTTCAGAATATGAATAATTTATTTAAAAATGTTGATACTGGGGGATAGATATGAATAATAGATTAAAATATTTAGATAATTTAAATAGAAAAAAAGATGTTATCATTAATTCAACTCATGATGGACTTATTTCTATTGATAAAATGGGAAGTATTGAGCTTTTTAATGATGCTGCTTCTGAAATGCTAGATGTTAGTAAAAGTGAAGCAATTGGAAAAGATGTAAGAGAAGTAATTCCAAATACAAGACTTCATATAATTTTAAAAACTGCTGAATCCGAGTTAAACCAGGTCCAACATGTAGGAGAAACTACTATTATTACAAATAGAGTACCTGTAAGAGACCGCCAGGGGGAGATTATAGGAGCTGTAGCTGTTTTTAGAGATATTACAGAAGTTAAAAAACTTGCTGAAGAAATTACTAACTTAAAAGAAATGCGTGGAATGCTTGAGGCTATTATTAATTCAACTCAGGATGCTATTTCTGTAGTTGATGAAAATGGAATTGGAATTTTAATTAATCCTGCTTATACACGTTTAACAGGCTTAACAGAAGAAGATGTTATTGGTAAACCTGCTACTGTTGACATTGCTGAAGGCCAGAGTATGCATTATAAAGTTTTGGAAACTAAAGAACCGGTGGAAAATATTAGAATGAAAGTTGGCCCTAATAAAAAAGATGTTATAGTAAATGTAGCCCCTATAATAGTTGATGGAGAGCTTAAAGGTAGTGTAGGAGTTATTCGAGATGTTTCTGAAATCAAAAAATTGACAGAAGAACTTGATGAAGCTAAGCGAATGATAAGACATCTTAATGCTAAATATACTTTTGATGATATAATTGGTGCAAGTGATACAATGACAGGTGTTATTAATCAGGCTAAAAAAGCTTCTAAAACTCCAGTTACTGTTTTGCTTAGGGGTGAAAGTGGAACTGGTAAAGAACTTTTTGCACATGCTATTCATAATGCCAGTAAAAGAAAAAATAATAAATTTATAAGTGTTAACTGTTCAGCTCTTGCCAATAACATTTTAGAAAGTGAACTTTTTGGTTATACTGAAGGAGCTTTTACAGGTGCCAAAAAAGGTGGGAAAGTTGGTCTTTTTGAAGAAGCAAATGGCGGCACCATTTTCCTCGATGAAATAGGAAAAATTAGTCTTAATCTTCAGGCAAAATTACTTAGGGTATTGCAGGAAAAAGAAATAATAAGAGTAGGTGGTACCCAACCAATAGAAATAGATGTGAGAGTAATAGTAGCCACAAATACAAATTTAGAAACTGCTATAGAAAATGGAGAATTTCGAGAAGATCTTTATTATAGATTTAATGTCTTTCCTCTTTTTATTCCCCCACTCAGAGAAAGAAAGGGAGACTTAGAACCTCTTATTCATCATATAATTAGAAAGTTTAACCAGGAATATGGTAGGTCAGTAAAAGATATAACTGAAGAAGCTTATAATAAATTGGCTAATTATAGATGGCCTGGTAATGTGAGAGAATTAGAAAATATTATAGGTCGAGCGATGATTCATATGAATTTAGATGAAGAGATAATAAAAGAGAAACATTTACCTCCTTTAGGTAAAGATAATAAGGAAACAAAAAACAATGATAATTTATCTTCTGCTGAAAAATCCATAGAGAACAATACACTTAAAGAAATAATGAGTGAAACTGAAAAAAAGATTATTATTAAAACTCTGAATAAAACAAATGGAAATCGCAAAGAGGCTGCAGAGATGCTTAACATTGCCGTAAGGAGTCTCTATTATAAGATAAAAAAATATAATATTAATTGAAATAAATTTCCTGCAAAAACATTCAGGCCTGCATTAGTTTGCAGGCTTTTTTTAATGGGTTTAAATTTATATTTTAAGTATTAAAACATTCTATAATTTATATAGAATGATAAAATATTGATTTGATAGGGTTATAAACAATTGTTAAAAAAAGAACATATTTTTTTTAATGAAAATGCAAATATTGGTATAGTAATTGCAAGTTATATAAAACAGGTAAAAATTAATAATTTTTTAAAAACATAGGGGGTATATATTATATGAAACTGTTTGAAAAAATGGCCGAAATGGGGCATGAACAGGTAATTTTTATGCAAGATCAAAAAACAAAATTGAAATCTGCTATTGCTATTCATAGTACTAAACTTGGACCGGCAGTTGGAGGATGCAGAATGTATCCTTATGATAATGAAGAAGAAATGTTAACTGATGTTCTTAGATTATCTAGAGGTATGACTTATAAATCTGCTGCTGCTGGTGATGATTATGGTGGAGGTAAAACTGTAATCTGGGGAGATCCAGACAAGGATAAATCTGAAGGATTATTTAGAGCTTTAGGTAAATTTATTGATGGGTTTAATGGTCGTTATTACACCGGTACTGATGTAGGAACAACTTATTATGATTTTGTAACTATGAGAAAAGAGACTCCTTATGTTGGTGCTCTTCCTAAAGAATATGGTGGTGGGGGAGATTCTTCAATTCCAACAGCTTATGGTACTTATATGGGCCTTAAAGCTTCCTGCAAAGAAAAGTATGGCACAGATTCACTTGAAGGAAAAACAGTTGCAGTTCAAGGTTTAGGTAAAGTAGGTGGAAAGCTTGTTAAACATCTTGTAGATGAAGGAGCAGAAGTTTATGCAACTGATGTTGATGAAGAATCTATTGAAGCTGCACGTGAACTGGGTGTTAATATTGTAGAGCCGGAAGAAATTTTTGATGTCGACTGTGATATTTTCTCTCCAAATGCATTAGGAGCAGTCATTAATGATGATACTATTGACCGTTTGAACTGTGACATAATTTGTGGAGCAGCAAATAATGTATTAGCAGAACCTCGTCATGGAAAAATGCTTTATGAAAAGGGAATATTATATGCTCCTGATTATGTTGTAAATGCAGGAGGATTAATCCAGGTAACTGATGAAATGGATCCTAGTGGTTATAATGAGGATAGAGTGATGTCTAAATGCGAAAAAATTTATGACACACTTTTAAAAGTATTTAAAATTTCTCGCGAAAAAGATATACCAACTTTTGAAGCTGCTAATCATATGGTTGAAGAAAGACTGGAAACAATATCTCATTTAAAATCTATACGTTCATAACTGATAAAAAGAGGTGATATATTTGTTTGAAAATATTGATGAATTGATTGAAGCGGCAAAGAGTAAACCTTCTTTAAAACTGGCAGTTGCTGCTGCTGGAGATAAAGTTGTTTTAGAAAGTGTTAAAAAAGCTGATGAAGCAGGAATAATTGATGCTGTTTTAGTTGGGGATCAGAAAAAAATAAAAAATAATTTACAAAAGTTAGATTATGATTTTAATGGTGAAATAGTACATGCTGATAATGATAAAGAAGCAGCAAATAAGTCTATAGAGTTAATAGCTGAAGGAAAAGCAGATTTTCCGATGAAAGGACTTTTGAGTACAAAAGTTATTTTACAGGCTTTACTTGATAAAAAATATGATTTAAGACAGGATAGACTTTTGAGTTTGGTAACAATGATGTATCTTGAAAATGAAGATAAAATTGTATTTATGACTGATGGTGGGATGAATATTGCTCCTGACCTTAATGATAAAAAAGAAATTATTACAAATGCAGCAGAAATGGCTCAGGCAGTTGGAGTTAAAAAGCCAAAAGTCGCTCCATTAGCTGCTGTTGAAAAAGTCAATTCAGCTATGCCCTGTACATTAGACGCAGCTACTTTATCAAAAATGGGCGATAGAGGTCAAATTGGAAATGTAGAGATCGATGGTCCGCTTGCTTTTGATAATGCTGTAAGTTTAGAAGCTGCAGAACATAAAGGAATTGAGAGTCCTGTGGCAGGTCAGGCAGATATTTTATTAGTACCAGATATTGAAGCTGGGAATATATTATATAAAGCTTTAGTCTTTTATGCAGGTTTACCTTCTGCTAGTCTTGTTTTAGGAGCTAAAGTTCCAATGGTTTTAACTTCAAGAGCTGATAGTGCGACAACTAAGTTTAATTCTATTGCTCTTGGTAAATTAGTTACTATGGGTTATAAAAATAATTAATTATAAAATTCAAGGGGGATTTAATAATGAAAAAGGTATTTGAGAAAATGGAAGAATTTGATCATGAACAAATAGTTGTAAATTATGATGAAGAAACAGGATTAAAGGCTATAATTGCTATTCATGATACCAGTCTTGGACCAGCACTTGGAGGAACAAGACTCTGGAATTATGATAATGAAGAAGAAGCATTAATTGATGTTATGAGATTATCTAGAGGAATGACTTATAAAGCTGCGGCTGCTGGATTGAACTTAGGTGGTGGAAAAGCAGTAATTATTGGAGATGCTGATAATATCAAAAGTGAAGAATTATGGAGAGCTTTTGGACGTTTTGTTCAAAGTTTAAATGGTCGCTATATAACTGCAGAAGATGTTAATACAACAGTTGAAGATATGGCTTATGTTGCTGAAGAAACTGATTATGTAACAGGTCTTCCTGGAACTAGTGGAGATCCTTCACCTGTGACCGCTTTTGGTGTCTGGAAAGCTATGAAGGCAACAGCAGATGAAGTATATGGAAGCCCGGATCTTGAAGGTAAAACTGTTGCAATTCAGGGTGTAGGACATGTTGGTTATCATTTAGCAAAACATATTAATGAAGAAGGTGGAAATTTAATCATTACAGATATTAAGCAGGAAAACATTGATAAAGTTGTAGAAGATTTTGGTGCAGAAGTTGTTGAACCTGATGAAATTTTTGGTGTTGACTGTGATATTTTTGCTCCAAGTGCTTTAGGTGCAGTAATAAATGATGATACTATACCTCAATTGAAATGTGATATTATTTGTGGTGCTGCTAATAATGTTCTTGAAGATGAAGAAAAACATGGTAATAAATTAGATGAAATGGATATTTTATATGGCCCTGATTATGTAGCTAATGCTGGTGGATTGATCAATGTCTATGATGAACTTCAGGGATATAATCGTGATAGAGCTATTAGTAGAGCCAGTAAAATTTATGATAATATGAAAAAGGTAATAGAAATTAGTAAAAGAGACAATATTCCTACTTATAAAGCTGCAGATATTATGGCTGAAGAAAGAATTGAAAAAGTTACTAAAGTACGAAGAAACTATATACCTAGATAGGAGGATCTTATTTTATGGAAAAGATGATTTTAGTGCTCAACCCAGGTTCAACTTCTACTAAACTTGGTTTATATAAAGGGTTAGAAGAAGTTTTTGTAGAAAATATTTCTCACAATGCAGATGAATTAAAAGACTTTAAAAATATAACAGATCAACAGGACCTTAGACTTTCATATATTTTAGATTTTTTAGATAAAAAGGAAGTTGAACTGGATCATCTTTCAGCTGTGGTAGGTAGAGGTGGATTATTAAAACCTATACCAGGTGGCACTTATAAAGTAAATGAGAAAATGATTGAAGACTTAAATAAAGGTGTACAGGGTGAACATGCCAGTAATTTAGGTGGTATATTAGCAAAATCAATTGCTGATAAAGTTGATATTCCATCCTATATAGTAGATCCAGTTGTTGTTGATGAGTTGCAGGATGTAGCTCGTTTATCAGGATTACCTGAAATTGAAAGAGTCAGCATATTTCATGCTCTTAACCAAAAAGCAGTAGCAAGAAAATATGCCAAAAATAATAACAAAGAATACGAAAATTTAAATTTAATTGTTGCCCACTTAGGTGGAGGAATTTCTGTAGGAATTCATAAAAAAGGGAAAGTTATTGATGTTAATGATGCTTTAAGTGGGGAAGGTCCATTTTCTCCAAATAGAAGTGGAGGACTTCCAAGTTTTGACCTTTTTGAGATGTGTTATGATGAAAAATATTCCTATGAAGAAATTAAAAAGAAATTAGTAGGAAAAGGTGGAGTAGTAGCATATCTTGGAACAAATGATATGATAGAAGTTGAAAATAAGATTGATAATGGAGATAAAAAGGCTGAATTAGTTTTCAAAGCAATGGCCTATCAAACTTCAAAAGAAATAGCCTCTCTAGCTCCAGTGACTAATGGAGAAATAGATGCTATTATTTTGACAGGAGGAATTGCTTACTCAGATTATTTTGTAAAAGAAATAAAAAGTTCTGTTGAGTTTATTGCTCCTTTAGTTATTTATCCTGGAGAAGAAGAATTAAAAGCACTTGCTGCAGGAGCAAAACGAGTATTAAATGGTGAAGAAGAGGCCAAAGTATATAATTAAATTTACATACCCGGGTCCTAAACCCGGGTATGTTCCTGTGATTTTTTAAAAACTGGTTTTGGTCTAAAGAATATGATACAATTACTGTTGGTAGAAACTTCAAGAAAGATAAAGGGGGTTAATTAGATGGAAAAAGTAAAAAAAGTAGTATTTAATGAAGAAAGATGTAAAGGCTGTGAACTTTGTACAACTGTCTGCCCTAAAGATATTATAAAAATGGCAGATAGAATAAATAGCCATGGTTATCACCCTGCTGAAGTTACAGACCAGGATGAATGTATAAGCTGTGGATTGTGTGCTCAAATGTGTCCAGATGTAGTAATTACTGTATATAAAGAAGAATAGATTATACCAATAAAAGGGAGGTTTTAAGATGGGAGAAAAAACTTTGATGAAAGGAAATGAAGCTGTAGCTGAAGCAGCTATTAAAGCAGGTTGTCGTTATTTTTTCGGTTATCCAATAACACCTCAAAATGATGTTCCAGCTTATATGGCTCGAAGATTACCGGAAGTAGGAGGTACATTTCTTCAGGCTGAAAGTGAAGTTGCGGCAAGTAATATGGTTTATGGTGCAGCTGGTTCTGGTGCAAGAGTAATGACTTCTTCATCCAGTCCAGGAATTAGTCTTAAAGCAGAGGGTATTTCATATATAGCAGGAGCAGAATTACCTGCAGTTATTGTTAATATGATGAGAGGTGGACCAGGATTGGGTGGTATTCAACCTTCTCAATCAGATTATTTCCAGGCCACAAAAGGAATGGCTCATGGAGATTTTAGATTGTGTGTTTTAGCTCCATCATCCGTGCAAGAGTTAGTAGATCTAACTATGGAAGCTTTTGAAATAGCTGATAGGTATCGTAATCCTGTTATGATTGTGGGAGATGGAATGATTGGCCAAATGATGGAGCCTGTTGAATTCAAGAATGAAGTTGATCCAGATGAATTACCAAAAAAAGAATGGGCAACTGATGGAGCTAAAGGAAGAGAAAAAAATGTCATAAACTCTTTAGCTTTAGATCCTCAGGATCTTGAAGATCATAACTGGAAGTTAAAAGAAAAATATGACAAGATGAAAGAAAATGAAGTTAGATATGAAACTTATAATATGGAAGATGCAGATTTGGCTATAGTTGCTTATGGTACAACTGCTAGAATTGCAATTAATGCGATGGAAATGGCCAGAGAAGAAGGAATAAAAGTTGGCCTTATTAGACCGATTACTCTTTTCCCATTTCCAACTGAAGTAATTCGTGATGCTGCTGAAAATGTTGACTCTTTCTTAGCAGTTGAAATGAGTACTGGACAAATGATAGAAGATGTAAGACTTGCTGTTGAAGGTAAAAAACCGGTTTATTTCCATGGTAGACCTGGTGGTATGATACCTTCACCTGAAGAAATATATGATAAAGTTAAAGAACATATGGGAGGTGACAGATAATGAAAGAAGTAGCCGGATATCCAGATTCACTCACTGATAAAGAATTTCACTACTGTCCTGGTTGTACTCATGGCATTATCCACCGTTTGATAGCTGAAGTTATGGATGAATTAGATATAAAAGATGAAACAATTGGAGTTGCACCAGTAGGTTGTTCAGTACTGGCTTATGAGTATTTTGATTGTGATATGCATGAAGCATCTCACGGTAGAGCTCCTGCAGTTGCAACAGGTATAAAAAGAGTTCATCCTGATAAAGTAGTATTTACCTATCAAGGTGATGGTGATTTTGCATCTATAGGTACTGCTGAAAGTGTACATGCAGCAAACCGTGGAGAAAATATTACTACAATATTTGTTAATAATGCCATTTATGGTATGACTGGTGGACAGATGGCTCCAACATCTTTAGAAGGTCAAAAAACAACTACTTCTCCTTATGGTAGAGATGTTAAAGAAGCAGGAGGGCCAATTAAAATTACTGAAATGCTAAGCGTTGCTGATGGAGCTGCTTATGTTTCTAGAGTATCTGTTCATAAACCCAAATATATTAGAGAAGCTAAAAAGGCAATTAAAAAAGCTTTTGAAACTCAATTAGAGGGTAAGGGTTATTCATTAGTTGAAGTTCTTTCTACCTGTCCAACAAATTGGGGAATGAGTCCTATAGATGCTACAGAATGGCTTGATGAAAATATGATCCCTGTTTATCCTCTAGGTGAAATTAAGTCTCCAGAGGAGGGTGAATAATATGAAAGAAGAAATAATTATGGCCGGATTTGGTGGTCAGGGAGTAATGTCAATAGGTAAATTGCTTTCATATGCTGGTATGAAGAGAGGGAAAGAAGTTTCATGGATGCCTTCTTATGGACCAGAAATGAGAGGTGGAACAGCTAATTGTACAGTTATCGTTTCTGATGATAAGATTCCATCTCCACTTTCTTCTAATCCGAATTCAATAATTGTAATGAATTTGCCTTCTTTAGATAAATTTGCTCCAAAAGTAAGATCTGGAGGAACTATTTTTGTTAATTCATCTCTTATTGAAAAAGAAGTTGAAAGAGATGATGTGGAAGTTATAAAAGTCCCAGCTAATGAGATTGCTAATGATTTGGGAAATAGTAAAGCTGCTAATATGGCTATGCTTGGTGCTTATATTGGACAAACTGGAATTCTTGACCTTGATATTGTTAAAGAATCTCTTAAAAATGTTTTACCAGAGCGAAGACATGGCTTGATCCCTATTAATGAAAAAGCATTAGAAAAAGGGAATGAGCTTGTTAAATAAATTATTATATTTAACATTAGATTAATTAATTTAAATAAATCCTTCTCTGAATTTTTCAGGGAAGGATTTTTGTGTTAATATAATAGTGAGGTTACTTTTAAATTTACGAGGAGGTAATTAAATGTATAATTTAGAAAAAGAAAAAATTGTTGAAAAATTTATAGAATTAGTTGAAGTTGATAGTATATCAAAAAGTGAGAGAAAAATGGCTGATAAATTGAAAATGGAACTCAATGAGCTTGGATTTCAAGTGAAAGAAGATAGTGCTGGAGAAAAGATTGAAGGTAATTCGGGTAATATTATTGCTGAATTAGAAGGAGATAACTCTTTACCAACTATTTTATTATCTGCTCATATGGATCGAGTAACTCCCGGTAAAGGAGTTGAAACAACAATAAAAGATGGATATATATATAGTAAAGGTGAAACTGTTTTAGGTGGAGATGATATGATAGGAGTCCTCAGTATAATTGAAGCAGTAAAAAAATTACAGAAGGAAAAATATACATATCCCAATATAATTGTAGTTTTTTCTGTTGCAGAGGAAATAGGTTTACTTGGCACTAAAAATCTTGATTCTTCATATATTAAAAAAGCTGATTATGGTATAGTAGTTGATGCAGATGGTAGTATAGGAAATGTGATAAATAAAGCTCCAGGCCAAAAAAAATTCAATGCTGTTATAAATGGCAAAGCAGCTCATGCTGGAATGGAGCCGGAAAAGGGTGTTAATGCTATTAAAATAGTCAGTCATGCTATTTCAGAAATGCCAGTAGGAAGAATTGATAAAGAAACTACTGCTAATATAGGAGTAATTAAAGGTGGATCAGCAAGTAATATTGTTCCTGATTTAGTTGAACTTGAAGGTGAAGTAAGAAGTCATAATGAAAAAAAATTATTAGATCAAACTAAAAAAATGAAAAAAATACTTAGTAATTATACTGATAAATTAAATGGAAATATTGAATTTGATATTGAGCAATTATATAAGAGTTTTGAAATTAATGAAAATGAAAAAATCATTAAAATAATGAAAAAAGCTGCTAAAAAAACAAATATTCCTTTTGAACTTACAAGTAGTGGTGGGGGTAGTGATGCTAATATTTTTAATATTAAAGGTCTTTCCACTGTAAATTTAGGTTCAGCCATGGAAAATGTACATTCTACTGAAGAAAGAGTGAAAATTTCTAATCTCTTAAAATTAATTGAGTATTTAATAAATATAATTAGATCATTTTAGAATAGAGGAGTGATAGCATGTCAGATTATGAAGAAAAAACCATCAAAAGCAAAGATATTTATGATGGATCTGTTTTGAAATTAAGGAAAGATAGAGTTCTTTTACCGGATGAAAATGAGTCTTACAGAGAAGTAATAGAACATAGTGGAGGGGTAACAATTATTGCTCAAAATGAAGATAATAAAATTTTAATGGTTAAGCAATATAGAAAAGCAGTAGAAAAAATGTTGTTAGAACTACCAGCTGGTAAACTTGATGATGGTGAAATGCCTGCTGAATGTGCTGCTCGTGAGTTATGGGAAGAAACAGGATATAGACCTAAAGAAGTTAAAAAATTATTTTCCTTTTATACCAGTCCAGGTTATTCAAATGAAAAATTGCATTTATATTTAGCCAAAGACTTGCAATTTGAACCTGGAGATGGGCTTGATCCTGGAGAGTTTATCAAACATGCACTTTTAGACCCAGCTGAAATAATGGAAAAAATAAAAAATGAAAAAATAGTAGATGGTAAAACTATTGTTGGCTTACTATATTATCTACAAAATCAGGATGATTTTAATGAAATTGAATAATTATTTTGCTGATTTGCATATTCATATTGGTCGGGCAAGTTCTGGTCAGGCTGTAAAGATAACAGCTTCTGATAAACTTAACTTTTCTAATATAGCTAAAGAATCTTTAGAACGAAAAGGTTTAGATATAGTTGGAGTTATTGATTCTGCATCTCCTGATGTAATTAAAGACATTGAATCATTACTGGATAGTAAAGTAATGAAAGAGTTGTCTTCTGGTGGTTTATTATATAAGGATGAATTATTAATTATACCTGGTGCTGAAGTTGAAAGTAGAGAAAAAAATGGGGGGCAGGCTCATTATCTTGCTTATTTTCCTTATTTGCAAAATTTAAAAGAATTTAGTGAAATAATGAGTCAATATATTAGCAATATTAATTTGAGTTCTCAATCAACTGGTTTAACAGGAGCTGAGATATTTAAAATTGTAAAACTATGTTCAGGTATTTTAATACCTGCTCATGCATTTACACCTCATAAAAGTTTTTATGGGAATTCTTTTTCATCTTATAAAGAAGTTTTTAGTGAAAAACAGTGGGATGAAATTCCTGCAATTGAATTAGGTTTAAGTGCTGATACAAAATTAGCAGATTATTTACCAGAATTAAGAAATAAAAGTTTTTTAAGTAATTCTGATGCCCACTCAGTTCCTAAAATAGCAAGAGAATATAATATTTTCAAAATAAATGACCTGAATTTTTATGAATTTAAACTTGCTTTAAATAGAAACAAAGGTAGAAATATAATTAAAAATTTTGGGATGGATCCTCGGCTGGGAAAATATCATCGTTCATACTGCCCAGATTGTGATACAATATTTTCTGAAGAAAAAACCATTGCTAAGTGTCCGATTTGTAAAAGTGAAAAATTAATTAGAGGAGTTAAAGATAGAGTTTTAAGTATTAGTCCTCGAAATAGGTCTAAGTCCCCTTCTTTTAGAGGAAAATATAAATATCAGGTTCCATTATTAAATTTACCTGGAATAGGAAATAAAAGCTTAGAAAAATTACTTGAAGAGTTTGGTACGGAAATGGAAATTATTCATAATAGTAAATATGAGGATATAAAATCGGTCATTGGTAAAAAACTGGCAAATCTTATTATTAAATCTAGAAAAGGAAATTTATCTATTCAATCTGGTGGTGGAGGGAATTATGGTAAAATTTCTGGATAGTATTGATATATTTAACTCTTAGTTCAAAAGAATAAATAAATTGTCTAAATTAATTAATATTCTGTTACAAAAACAATTAGAACAACCCCTTTAAATTAAATATATTAATTAGTTTTTTAAATAAATTAATATATTACTTGACAAAATTAAGTTAGTATTATATAATTTTATCAACAGATAAAATAGAAAGAGGTGAAAATTATGGCTCATGATCTTATAGGTAAATGTCCAGTATGTAATGAAAATTTAAGAATAACTAAATTAAAGTGTCCTCACTGCAGAACAGAAATAAGTGGTAATTTTCAGTTAGATAAATTTTTGCGTTTAGATAAAGAACAATTGGAATTTGTCGAAGTTTTCATTAAATCTAGAGGTAATATAAAAGAAGTTGAAAGAGAAATGGGTATTTCATATCCTACTGTAAGAAATAAACTTGATGATGTTATAGGAGCTTTAGGTTATAATGCAGAAGAAAGTCCGGATGATGTGACTGCTGAAAAAAGAAAAGAAATACTTGATTCACTAGAAAAAGGTGAAATAGATTCTAAAGAAGCAGTTGAATTACTGCAAAAAATTTAAAGGGGGATTTATAGATATGAACGATGAGCGAATGAGGATTTTAAAAATGGTAGAAGAAGGTAAAATTGATGTAGATGAGGCCAATAATTTATTGGAAACTTTAGAAGGAGACAAAACTCTTAAAAAGAAAAAAACTGGAAGTCCTAAATCTATAAAAATACTGGTAGAGGAAAATGGTAAGGAAAAAGTAAATATCTCGATTCCAATGATTTTAGCTAAATCTTTTATGAAGTTCTTGCCTGAAAATGCTAAAAATAGTCTTAATAAACAAGATCTAGATCTTGATGAAATTTTTAATTCGGTTGATTCAGAAGTGGAAGGTGGAACTTTAGTAGATATAAAAGATGGAACAGATCATGTTATTATAAAAGTTGAGTAAATTATATATTGTGAGACTATTAATTAATAGTCTCATATGTTCAAAAGTTAGAATATTCTTATTATGGGGTGATATAATTGGAAGAAATGGAAATGGTTAAAAAAATGTTAAAAGAAGGAAAAATAACAAAAGAAGAAGCTGATGAGTTAATTTCTGCTCTTAAAGAATCTTATGGTATAGATCAAAAAGATAATAAATTTGAGAAAAATAATTATGAAAAAAATGAATTTAAAGATAATAAAACACAAAAGAAAAGTAAAAGTATTGCAGAAAATATCACTGAAAATATAAAAAAAAATATTGATGGTGAGAAAATAAGCAGAAATATAAAAAAAGGGATTGAAGACTCACTTGATGGGAGTAGCAATATTGTAGATGAAATAAAAAATATGTTTGGTAGTTTTTTTGGTTCAGGTTATGAATTTATTGAAAATTTTAAATCAAATTTTAATTCAAAAAACCCAATAATTGATATAGATAATACAAATGGAAAAATAAAATTAAGAAGTTGGAATAAAAATGAATATAGTTTAAATATTAAGTTTAATATTTTGGCTGAAAATAGAGAAAAGGCTGAAGTAATAAAGAACAAAATATATAATATAAAAAATTCAGATGATAATTTACAAATTTCTATTGATAATATTAAAGATCATCGAATAAGTACAGATATATTTTTAACTTTACCAACTGATTATTTTTATCAGGGTAATGTTGAAAGTATAAATGGTAAAATTAGAATTGAAGATTTAAATTTTAATAGTTTTCGGTTGAAAACTAAAAATGGAAAGATTGATTTAGTTGATATTGATATTAAAGAAGGAAAAGTAGAAAGTACAAATGGGAAAATATTTTTTGATGGTAATGCTAATAAATTAAATTTATCTGCAGTTAATGGAATGATTACAGCTATATTAAATAAAAATGATAATTCAAATATAAAAATTAAAACTACCAATGGAACTCAAAATATTAGTTTAGCAAATAAAGCAGAATATTTTATAGATACCAAAATTAAAATTGGATCTATTTCTCTTAATCTAGATGATATGAATTTTATCAAAGAAAAAGAAGGTCTTACAAATAAACATTATATTTTAAAATCAAGTGGTTGGAATGAAAATGGGATAAATTTAATATCCCGTTCTACTAATGGTAGTATTAATATAGATTGAAAATAATTTTTATAAAAAATAAATTTTAATTCTAAAAGCAGCCAAGTTATACTGGCTGCTTTACTTTAGTTTATAGGAATTTTGATTTATGATATAATGATAACAAATTAACTGAAGGATTTAGTTTTTATTTATTGAATATTGTAATTGAAGAAGAAGTTGTAAGATGTCTAACATTTAATTTGACCAATTTTTTGTTATAATAAATATATATATAAATTTAAGAGGAGGGAATACTTTGAAAAATATAAATAGAGCTATAATAGTTGTTCTTGATAGTGTTGGTATTGGTGAACTTCCTGATGCTGGCGAATATGGTGATTTGGGAGCCGATACTTTAGGGAATATGGCAAAAGAATTAAATGGCTTGGATTTACCCAATTTAGAAAAAATGGGTTTAGGTAAAATAAAAGATATTGTTGGGTTAGATTCTAATATTAAAGCTGATGGATCATATGGTAAAATGGCTGAAGCCTCAGCAGGAAAAGATACTACAACTGGTCACTGGGAATTAGCTGGTTTAATTTCTAAAAATCCTTTTCCTACTTATCCAAACGGCTTTCCTGATGAAATTATTGATGAGTTTGAAAAAAAGATTGGGAGTGAAGTTTTAGGTAACAAACCTGCTTCAGGAACTGTAATTATTGAAGAATTAATTGATAAACATCTGGAAACTGGAAATCCTATAGTTTATACTTCTGCAGATAGCGTTTTTCAAATAGCTGCTCACGAAGATGTAATCCCTGTGGAAGATTTATATGAAATGTGTCGGAAAGCAAGAAAAATTTTAACCGGGGAACATGGGGTAGGAAGGGTCATAGCTCGTCCTTTTGTTGGAGAACCTGGAAAACTTGAGAGAACTGAAAGGCGTAAAGATTTTTCATTAAAACCTCCCCAAAATACACTTTTAGATAATATAAAGGCTGCTGGTAAAGAAGTAATGGCAGTTGGGAAAATAGATGATATTTTTGCCAATAGAGGTATAACTGCATCCAATCATACCATAGATAATATGGACAGTGTTAATGCAGTCCTTAACTTTATGGAAGAAAATAAGGAAGGATTAATTTTTGCTAATTTAGTTGAATATGATATGATTTATGGGCATAGAAGAGATGTTGAAGGATATGCTCAGGCTTTAGAAGATTTCGATAAAAGATTACCAGAAATAAAAAAGAAATTAAATGATGATGATGTTTTATTCATAACAGCAGATCATGGTTGTGACCCAACTTATGAAGGTACAGATCATACTAGAGAGTACGTTCCTTTATTGGTATATGGAAATAACATAAAAGAGGATAATAATATTAAGACAAGAAACAGTTTTGCAGATTTGGCTGCAACCATTGCTGAAATGCTTTCTGTAGAAAAAACAAAGGATGGAGTAGACTTTAAAAACTTAATTTTAAAGGAGGATTTCTAGATGTTGAATAAAATTAAAAAAGCTGCAAATTATATTGGTGATAAAACAGATATAAAACCTGAGATGGGATTAATACTTGGCTCAGGACTCGGAGTTTTAGCTGAAGATATAAAGAATAAAGTTGAAATTGATTATGAAGATATACCTGAATTTCCTGTTTCAACTGTAGAGGGTCATGCCGGAAAACTTGTTTTAGGTAAATTGGAAGGTAAGAATGTAGTTGCTATGCAGGGTAGATTTCATTATTATGAAGGATATAGTATGCAAGAAATAACTATGCCTGTTAGAGTGATGAAATTGTTAGGAATAGATAAAATGATTGTTACTAATGCTGCTGGCGGAATTAATCGTAATTTTAATCCTGGAGATTTTATGATAATCACTGATCATATAAATTTAATGGGAGATAATCCGTTAATTGGAGAAAATTATAAAGAATTTGGACCTCGTTTTCCGGATATGTCTGAAGCCTATGATAAAAATTTAAGAAAAGTTGCTGAAAAAACTGCTAGAGAAGAATCATTAGTTGTTAGAAATGGAGTTTATGCTGGTATGTCTGGCCCTAGTTTTGAAACTCCAACTGAAATTAGAAAACTTAGAAAAGATGGTGCAGATGCTGTTGGTATGTCTACTGTTCCTGAAGTGATAGTTGCAAATCATATGAATATTGATGTTTTAGGAATATCCTGTATAACAAATATGGCGGCAGGTATTCTTCCACAACCATTAAATCATGAAGAAGTAATAGAGATAACTGAAAAGGTAAAACCAGAATTCAAAAAGTTAGTTCGAACAATTTTGAAAAAATTTAATTAGTTATTAATTATAAAAACAAAATTTTTAAAGAGGGGTATCAGTTATGAGACCTTATGATATTATTTTAAATAAAAGAGAGGGTAAAGAACATACAAGAGAAGAGATAGATTATTTAATAGAAGGTTATACTAAAGGAGAAATACCTGATTACCAACTATCTGCCTGGGCCATGGCTGTTTTTTTTCAGGGGATGACAGCTGTAGAAACAGCCCATTTAACTACTGCTATGGCTGAATCAGGTGATATGATTGATTTAAGTAAAATTAAAGGTTTTAAGGTTGATAAACATAGTACTGGTGGAGTTGGTGATACTACAACTTTAGTTTTGGCTCCATTAGTAGCTGCTGCCGGTCTTCCGGTTGCTAAAATGTCAGGTAGAGGTTTAGGACATACTGGTGGTACTATCGATAAATTAGAATCTATACCCGGTTTTAATGTTAATTTATCTAGAGAAGAGTTTATTAAAGAAGTTAATGAAAAAGGTGTTGCTGTAGTTGGGCAGACTGGTAATTTAACTCCTGCTGATAAAAAATTGTATTCTTTGCGTGATGTTACTGCAACTGTAGATTCAATACCTCTTATAGCAAGTAGTATTATGAGTAAAAAAATAGCAGGAGGAGCAGATGGAATTGTGCTTGATGTTAAAACTGGAAATGGGGCTTTTATGAAAGATTATAAACAGTCAGAAAAACTGGCTAAAAGTATGGTTGACATTGGTAAAGAAGTAGGTAGAGTTACTACTGCAGTTATAACTGATATGAATCAACCATTAGGTAAAGCAATTGGAAATAGCCTCGAAGTTAAGGAAGCTATTGAAACTTTAAAAGGTGATGGACCTTCTGATTTGAGAAAATTATGTTTAACACTTGGAGCTAATATGCTTTTAAATGCTAATAAAGTTGAAAATTATGATGAAGGCTATTATTTATTAGAAGATTTACTTGATTCAGGAAAAGCTTTAGATAAGTTTAGAGAATTTGTTTCAGGCCAGGGAGGCAACTCTGAAGTTGTAGACAATTATGATTTATTACCTCAAGCTAATGAAGTCATTGAAGTAAAAAGCCCTATAGAAGGATATATAAATGAAATAAATGCTTTAGAAATAGGAATTACTGCAATGGAAATTGGAGCTGGACGAGAAACAAAAGAAGATAAAATTAATCATGCTGTTGGAGTTGTATTGAACAAAAAATATGGTGAATATGTTAAAAAAGATGAGACTTTAGCTTATTTACATTTAGAAAATTCAAAACAAAAAGATAAGGCAATTACTAAAATTTTAAACTCATTTAATATTTCCGAAAATAAACCTAAAAAAAGAAAGTTAATCTATAATATAATTCGATAATAGTTTTACCCCTTCCAAGGTTTAAGAATTATTTGGAAGGGGATTAATATTAGGGGTGAAATAATGTCAGTATTCAATAAAGAAAGATTATCAATAGATACCTTCCAGATAGATAAAGAAAGAATGGTAAATGGTTGGTATTCAGATGTATATTTCAGAAACATAAGTAAAATTTTAAATCAATTATCTAATGAAGGTTATACTTATAATGATGAGGATATTGGAAATATAGAAGTTGAGATGCAAATTTTTCCACGGCGTACCCCTTTTTCTATAGTGGGGGGAATAGATGAATCTCTGGCTTTATTAAAAACTGCTACTGGGTATTGGAATGAAGAGGGAAAATTTATAAATACTTTTTCTGATCTTGAGGTTGAGGCTTGTCATGATGGAGTAAAAGGTTATTATAATGGCAATCCTAAAAATGTGGATCCTATAATTAAAATCAGAGGAAGATATAGAGATTTTTCAATTTTAGAAACGCCTATGGTTGGATCCCTGACTGAAGCTTCAAGAATAGCTACTAATGTTTATAAAGTTTTGGAAGCTGCTCGGGGAAAGGATATTTTGTTTTTTCCTGCAAGATTTGCTCACTATAAACTTCAGGCTCTTCATGGATATGCTTATTCTCTTGGGGTAAAGGCATATAATAAAGATTATGGTAAAAATAGTCTTAGACTTGTTTCAACTGATGGACAGGGTGCCTGGTGGGGTGGTAAAGGTGGGGGAACTATTAGCCATTCTTATATAGCTACCTTTCATGGAGATACTGCAGAAGGAATGTTACAGTTTTCAAGATTAATGCCTCTTGATGTTAATAGAATTGCTTTAGTAGATTTTGATAATGACTGTATTGGAACAAGTAAAAAAGTATTGAAATTAATGTTTGAAAAATATAATAATTATCTTGAAAAAGGAAATAAAGATAAGGCAAAAAAATATAAACTTTTTGGGGTTAGACCAGATACTTCTTCCAGTTTAAGAGATGTTAGTGTAGAACCATTAGGTGATAAGTCATTGGATAATGGAGTAAATGCTCGATTGATTTTCAAATTACGTAAAGCTATTGATAATGCTTATAAGGAGTGGAATTTGAGAGGAGAAATAAGGAAAAGAGCTAAAAATTATTGTGAAGATGTCAAAATTATTGCGACTGGTGGTTTTAATCCAGAAAAAATAAAAAAATTTGAAAAGTCTCAAGTTCCTGTAGATATATATGGTATAGGAAGCTGGTTATTGTCTAATAGTTCAGAGGAAGGAACTAATACAGATTTTACTGCTGATGTAGTTAGAGTGAAAAAAGATGGTAAGTGGATAGATATGAGTAAAGTTGGAAGAAAGTCCTGTGATAATGACAAGTTAGTTAAAGTAACTTAAAGAATAAGTAAAAAAATTTTTTATATATTAGCTTATAAAACAGTCCAGTAATATTTCATTGAGACTGTTTTATTTTTTGATTATAACCCATTATTGTGTTAAAATTTAAACAGGAATAAATTTAAAATAGAAAGGGTTATATATGTCTTTTTCAGATCAAGTAAGAAATGAAATTACAAGAGAAAATGGTTCTGAAGATAATTGTCATTTAGCTGAATTAGCTGCTATTATAAAAGTAGAAGGAAGTTTGCAAATTGCAAACAATAAAACTGGTTTAAAGATGGTAAGCCAAAAAGCAGTTGTTGCTCGTGAATTATATAAATTACTTAAAGAAAAATATAATTTTGAAACTGAGATAAGGGTTGGTAAAAAAAGCAGTTTTGATAAAGGTAATTATTATATAATAAATATTCCTCCTCAGAAAGGTATTAAAGATTTACTTATAGAAATAGGTCTTATAAATGAAAATTTCAGTTTTACTCATAATATTAAGAGAGAATTTTTAGAAAAACAAAGTTGCCGAAAAGCTTATCTTAAAGGTCTTTTTTTAGCCACTGGAATGTTGGCAGACCCTAATAGTGAATATCATTTAGAATTTTTTGTTAAATATGAAGATTATGCAGATGAACTAAAAAAATTATTTGATAAAATAGATATTAATATTAAAATAAGAAAAAGAAATGATAATTACTCTCTTTATGTAAAAAAGGCTGGGGATATAATAAAAATTTTGAATTTAATTGGTGCTAAAAGCACACAATTAAAAATTGAAAATACTAGAATTTTAAAAGAAGTGAAAAATGAAGTGAATCGTAAAGTTAATCTTGAAACAGCTAATTTAAGCAGAACAGCAATAGCTGCTCAAAAACAACTAGAAAACATTGAATTTATAAATAGGACAATAGGTTTAAGTAAGATAAGCAGAAGTCTACAGGAAATTGCTGATTTAAGAAGAGAAAATCCTTATGCAAGTTTAAAAGAACTGGGAGAGATGATTGGTATTTCAAAGTCTGGAGTTAATCATAGATTAAGAAGAATAAAAAAAATTGCTGAAGATATAAAGGAAAATAATATGGAGGTAGAAAAGTGGAAATAATAGTTGGACATCAACATACAGATTTTGATGGACTGGCAGCTATGATAGCTGCCAAAAAATTATATCCAGAAGCAAAAGCTGTTTTTCCAGGTAGGCTTCAGGATCCAGTCAAAGATTTTATGGCTTTATATAAGGATGAGGTAGAGATTTTTTATCTAAGTGATATAGATTTAAAAAATGTAAACAAATTGATAATAGTTGATACTGCAGATCAATCTGCTTTAGGTGAACTAAATAAAAAATTAGATTTAAATGAAATTGAAGTTATTGTTTATGATCATCATCCTCATAAACAAAAAGACTGGATTAATTTTGATTATAGTCAGGAAGTTGGTGCTTCTGTTACTATTTTGATAGAAAAAATAATAGAAAAAAAAATAGAATTAAATCCTCTTGAGGCAACAATTTGTGCTCTGGGTATTTATTCTGATACAGGATCACTAACTTATGATATGACCAGGGCTAAAGATGTTAAAGCTGTTTCTTATTTATTAGAATTTGGTGCTAATTTGGAAATAATAAGACAATTTTTAGAAGAAGCTTTAAATGCAGAACAACAAAAGATTTTGGATAATTTGCTAGAAAATAGAGAAACATTAGAAATAGATGGTATACAAATTAATATATTTTTTCATGAACAGTCAAATTATGTTACTGGTTTAAATAATATTACTGAGAAACTTAAAGATATTTATAATTTGAAATCTGTTTTTGTGATAGTAAAAATGGGTAAAAAGGTTGAATTGATAGGAAGAAGTAATGATGATGCAGTTAATGTTGGAAAAATATGTGAATTGATGGGTGGTGGTGGTCATAAAGGAGCTGGTGCCGCTCAATTAAGAAAAAATCTTTTAGAAGTTAAAGATAAACTAAAAGATATTATCGATAATAATGTTGAACCACTTGAAAGAGTAAGTTCTATTATGTCTACTCCAGTCAGAACAATATCTCCTGAGACTACTATAGAAGAAGCGGAAAATTTCTTGGAAAAGTATGGACATAATGGAGCTGTTGTTTGTGATGGAGATAAAATAGGTGGAATTTTTTCCAGAAGAGACTTAGATAAAGTAAAAGGTCATAATTTGATGCATGCTCCTGTGAAAGGTTATATGTCTAAAAATGTTATTACTGTTAATCATGATGAGCCAATTGAAAAAGCTCAAGAATTGATGGTTAAATATAATATAGGTAGATTACCTGTTATAAAAGATAAAAAACTAGTAGGTATTGTAACTAGAAGTGATATTTTAGGATCTTATTTTGATCATGAAACTCCTCACCAATATCAAAACCGTTATGGTAGTAGTTTGGTTAGTATAGAAAGAAAAGTAATTGAGATTAAAGATAAATTAGATTATTTTCCTGAAAAAGTATTAAATTTATTAAAAATAGCTGGCCAAATAGCTGAAAAAGAAAATAGTAAATTATTTTTGATTGGTGGTATGATAAGAGATTTAATGTTGGATAGAGAAAATTATGATCTTGACCTGGTACTTGAGGGTAATTTAAAGAATTTTTTAGATCATTTTACTAATGAAATTGAGGCAAAAATTAATTATAATGAACAATTTGGTACTGCAACTATTAATTTAAATTCAAAATACAGTATTGATTTTGCTACAAGTCGAAAGGAAGAATATTTGCAATCGGGTGCTTTACCTAGAGTTGAAAAAACTAATATTTTGGAAGATTTATTTAGAAGAGATTATACAATAAATGCTCTTGCTCTTTCTTTAAATCCAGATGATTGGGGTAAATTATATGATTTTTTCAATGCAAGGGAAGATTTAAAGAAAAGACAACTTAGAGCACTGCACCGCTTTAGTTTTTTAGATGATCCAACTAGAATTATTAGAGGAGTAAGACTGGCTCTTGATCTTGATTTTAATTTTGAAAAAGAAACTAAAAAATTGATTAAAGAAGCTTTAAAATTAGGTGATTTTAGTGAATTGTCTCATGCTAGAGTTTTTAAGGAAATGAAAATTTTCTTTAATGGAAGATTTGAAGAAAAAACTTTAAAACTCATAGAGGAGTTTCCTATATTTAAATTAATTTATATTGATTTTGAGTTTAAAGAAAAATATAGAAAAGAGTTTTTGAGATTAAAAGAAAATATAAATAAATTTAGTAAACTTGGTTTTAATATTAACAAAAGTCTATTATTTATGGCAATATTTTTCAATGATATTCCTGAAGAAAATTATAAAGAGTTAAATTTAAATGCAAAAGAAAGAAAACTTTTTAATGTTGATGTTGAAAAAATAGTTAATAAATTAACTAATGATTTAAATAAAGTTGAATTAACTAAAATAATTGGAAATTTAAATAAAGAAGAATTATTTTATGTTCTGGCAGTTAGTGATAATAAAAAACTAAAAGAAAATGTGGAATTATATTATGAAGAACTGAGAGATGTAACAATAAACATTGATGGCCATGATTTAATTGAATTAGGTGTTGAACCTGGCCCGGAGATCAAAGAAATACTGCAAAAAGTGTGGAAAAAGAAATTGAACAAAAAACTTGAAACTGAACAAGAAGAAAGAGATTTTGTACGTAAATTAATAAAAAAAAGACTGGAGTGATAAAATAAATTGCAGATAATACAACAATTAATTTTTTTAATACCAATATTATTAATTTCATTATCTTTTCATGAATTTTTACATGGTTATGCTTCTTATAAATTAGGGGATCCAACTCCCAAAATTAATGGAAGATTAACTTTGAATCCATTAGCTCATTTAGATCCAATTGGTAGTCTTGTTTTACTATTAACTAGAAGATTTGGCTGGGCCAAACCTGTGCCAATAAATCCTAATTACTATAAAAATCCTCGGAAAGGAATGATGATTGTTGGGATAGCAGGTCCAGGGGCAAATTTTATGCTTGCTCTAGTTTTTTCTGCTTCTATCAAATTAATTTTAAATTTTAGTCAATATTCATTAAGAGGTTATAGTGGGAATTTTGTTAACTTATTATTACAATTTTTAGTAATGGCTATAATGATTAATTTAAGCCTGGCTTTTTTTAATTTGATTCCGATTCCGCCTTTAGATGGGTCTAAAATTCTTAGAGGATTTTTACCAGCTAAATTTGACCAGTATTTTTATAAATTAGAAGGTCCAGCTGGAATGGTAGTATTAATTATTCTTTTATACACAGGAATAATTTGGAAAGTAATTGGTCCTATTATTAACTTTTTACTTCAGATACTTGTTTATTAAAAGGAGAGAATTATATGGAATATGAAATACAGGCTGGTGATTTTCAAGGACCTCTTGATTTGTTATATAAATTAGTTAAAAAAAATCAAATTGAAATAAGTGAAATTTCACTGGCTAAAATTACTGAAGAATATCTATATCATATAAAAAAAATAGAGAAATTTAATCTAGACCAGGCTAGTGAATTTATGGTTTTAGCAAGTGAACTTTTGGAAATAAAAGCTCGACTTCTTCTCCCAGATCAGGATGAAGAAGATGAAGAAGATGAATCTAATTTAGTTCAGCGTTTAGAAGAATATGAACTTTTTAAAAATATAGCTGTAGAACTTGAATTATATCTAGATAAAGCAGCTCGTACTTATCGACTTCCTCCAGAGCGAGAATTAATAAAAGGTGAAGGTAAATTAAATATTGATATTTCTTTAGATGAATTTAAAAATCTTTATAAAACAGCTTTAGAAGCATATAAGGAGGAAGAGGAAGAAAAAGAAGATCCTCATTATTCTGAAATGGATCACATAAATTCAGATCGATTAAATGTAGAAGAAAAAAGAGAGGATATTACAAATATAATTAAAGAAAATCCTGAAGGAGTAAAATTTAGAGATCTTTTATATAATAATGATGATATCCTGGAAATAGTGGTTACTTTATTAAGCCTTCTTGAACTTGTTCGTTTAAGGGAAGTTGAAATATTTCAAGAAAAACTATTTTCAGAAATGAAAATAGTTGATAGGAAGCAGGTGGTTTAATGGAAAAAAAAGATTTAGCCAGAGTTGAAGCATTTATTTTTGCTGCTGAAGAGCCTATACCTCTTAAAGATATTTCAAATGCTGTAGATATGAACAAAAGGAAATGTAGAAAATGCTTAAAAAAACTAAGAGAAAAATATAGTAAAAATGAACATGGAATAATATTGAAAGAATATGATGATAAATATATATTTAAAACTAAGAGTCAAATGGCATCATTTATTAGTAAATATTATGAAAAGGAAAGAGAAGTAAAGTTAAGTAGTGCGGCCCTGGAAACTCTATCAATTATTGCATATAAACAACCTGTAACCAGATCAGAAATAGAGGAAATAAGAGGTGTTAAAGCTGAAAAAACTTTACTTACTTTAAGTAAATATGATTTAATTAAAGAGCTTGGTAGAAAAGATAGTATTGGGAATCCGATTCTTTATGGAACAACCGATAAATTTTTGGAACACTTTGATATAGCAGACCTTTCAGAATTACCTCCACTAGAGGATAATAAAAAAAATTATAACTAAAAGTGACAAATGAAATAATTAATTGATAATATGGAGGGTACTAATTTGGCAAAAGATAGATTGCAAAAAGTAATGGCTCATGCCGGTGTGGCATCAAGAAGGAAATCAGAGGAAATTATTAAACAGGGAAGAGTTAAAGTTAATGGTGAAATTGTAACTGAAATGGGTGTCAAGGTAGAACCAGTGGTTGATGAAATAGAAGTTGATGGTAATATTATTAGTAAGGAAAAAAAAGTTTATATACTTCTTTATAAACCTTTAGGTTATGTAACTACAGTTGATGATCCACGTGGACGCAAAACAGTTCTTGACCTTATTGATGATGTTAAGCAACGTATTTATCCAGTAGGTAGGCTGGATTATAATACCAGTGGGCTTTTGTTATTAACTAATGATGGTGAATTGACTTATGTTTTAACTCATCCTTCATATGAAATTGAAAAAACATATTTGGTAGAAGCCAAAGGATATGTTGATGATAATAAATTGGAAAAATTAGAAAAGGGAATAAAATTATCAGATGGAATGACTGCACCTGGCAGAATAGAATTAAAAGATAGAGATTCATTTACTACGAAATTTACATTAACTATACATGAAGGTAGGAATAGACAGGTTAGAAGAATGTGTAAAAAAATATCTAATCCTGTAAAAAATCTTGAAAGAACAAAATTTGCAAACCTTAATTTAAAAGGGTTGGAGCCTGGAGATTATAGGAAACTTACTACTAAAGAGCTAAAAAAATTACAGAACTTGAAGAATTGATTAAATTTGCAGGATTTTTTTTAAATATAAAGAATATTAAAAGTATAAAGGCTATCATTTAAGTAATTTAAATAATACTTAACATGCAAAACAATTTTCAAAGGAGGAATAACTAAAAATGGAAGTATTAAAGGTTTCATCAAATTCAGATCCTAAATCAGTTGCAGGAGCTTTAGCTGCAGTACTTCGTGAGGAAAAGAAAGCAGAAATTCAGGCTATTGGAGCTGGAGCAGTAAATCAGGCTGTTAAAGCGATTGCTATTTCTAGAGGCTATGTTGCACCTAATGGCATGGACCTTATAATGATTCCTGCTTTTACAGAAATTGAAATTGAAGATGAAGAACGTACAGCCATAAGATTTGTTGTAGAACCAAGATAACATTCCAGAAGATTATACTTAAAATTTAGTGATGATTTTAACCTATCCTTAACTGGATAGGTTTTTCTCTTGTTTTTTAGTTGATATGTGATAAAATATTATAGATAGAGGTAATTAATGTTGAATAAGGTGGAGGAAATATATGTTTTTAAAGAAGATAGAAATAAAAGGCTTTAAATCTTTTGCTCAAAAGACAACTATAAGTTTTGAATCTCCTTTAACAGCGATTGTTGGACCTAATGGTAGTGGTAAAAGTAATATTGTGGATGCAGTTCGTTGGGTACTTGGAGAACAAAGTGCTAAAACTTTAAGAGGAAGTAGAATGTCAGATATAATATTTGCCGGTAGTGAAGACAAAAAAGCATTAAATAAAGCAAGTGTTACTCTATATTTGAATAATAAAGATAGAGTTTTAGATATTGATAAAGATGAAGTTAGGATAGGGAGAAAAGTTAATAATGAAGGAGAAAGTGATTATCTTTTAAATGGATCAGTCTGCAGATTAAAAGATATAAAAGATCTAATACTTGACACTGGGTTAGGTAATGATACATATTCTATAATTGGCCAGGGTAAAATTGATTCAATAATTAATAGTAGACCTGAAAAATTACGAGAACTTTTTGAGGAAGCTGCAGGTATAAGTAAACATAAAGTTCGAAAAGAAGAAGCAGAAAGAAGATTGGAAAAAACTAATAAAAATTTAAACAGAGTAGAAGATTTAATTAGTGAATTAGAAAAGCAGGTAAAATCTATGAAAAATTCAGCTGAAAAAGCTGAAAAATATAAGCGAATTTATAATGAATTAAAGGAAATTGAAACGACTTATTTAATGAATAGATGGAATGAAAATAGGGAAAAATTAAGTAATAATAAGAAAGAAAGAACAGATATTGAAAAAAGAATTAAGATAAAAGAAAAAGAAAAAAATAGGATTTCTAATACTGTTCAAAACAAAAGAGAAGTAGTGGAAAATATACAAAATGATTATGAAGAAAAAAGGGAAACATTTCATAAAATGAAGGCTAAGATTGAAGAAATAAATAATAATTTAAAGATTTTAGATGAAAGAAAAAGAAATTTAAAACGGGAAAAAAATAACCAGAAAAAAAGGATAGAAAATCTTAATCATGAACTTGATGAATTAGAAAATAAAAAATATGAAATAAAAGATAAAATAAAAAAAATAGAGAGAAATTATAATAAAATTGAAAAAGAAGTAGAAAGTAAAAAAGAATTATTTAATAAAAGAAAAAATATTGTTGAAAACAAAAAAGAAAAAATAAATAAATTAAGAAATAACCTTCTTGATGAAAATGGAGAATTAAGAAATTTAGATCGAGAAAATGAGAAATTAAAGGAAAAGATAAAATCAACTGAAAATAAAATAATTGAAATGAAAGAAGAAAAAAGGAGTTTGACTGAGGAATTAAATAAATTAAAAAATAAAGTAAATAAATTATCAAATAAAAAAGATAATATTTTGGATAAATTAGAAAAAAAGAATATATTGATAGAAAAAAGAAAAAAGGAAAAAGAAGAAATTAGTGAAAAATTAGATGAATTAACTGAAGACTATAATGATAAGAAAAATGAAATAAGTAGTAAAAATTCCAAATTAGAATTTCTAGAAGATATGGAAAATAATTATAATGGATATTATCAGGGTGTAAAAAATATATTAAAAGAAAAAAATAATTTTAAAGGTATCAGAGGAGTAATTGCTGATTTAATTGATACAAATAAAAAATATGAAAAGGCAATTGAAACTTCTTTAGGGGCTAAGCTACAAAATATAGTTGTGAGTAATGATAAAATTGCTAAAAAGTGTATAAAATTTTTAAAGAAAAATAAAAAGGGAAGAGCTACTTTTCTCCCTTTAAATATGGTTAAGGGAAATAAATATTATTTAGACGAAAAAATCAGAAAAATGACTGGATTTTTGGGACTTGCTTCAGAATTAATTTCTTATGATTCTGATCTCAAAAATGTAATGGAAAATTTACTTGGAAGAGTAATAATTGCAAATAATATGGATAATGCAGTAGAAATTTCTAAAGAAATGAATAGCAAAATAAAAATAGTAACGCTTTCAGGAAATATTGTTTTTCCTGGTGGTGCAATGAGTGGTGGCAGTTCATCTAATAATAAAAATAATTTATTGGGAAGAAGTAGGAAGATAGATAAGTTAAAAAAAGAAGTTAATAAGCTAAAAGAGGAGATTGAAAAAATTTCTGAAAGAGGAATAAAACTTAAAGATAAGTATAAAAATATAAAAGAAAAGATTCAAGATGAAAAAAACAATTATCATGAAATAGAATTAAAATTAAATGATATAAAAAGTGAAATAACAGCTACGCAGGAATATCAAGTTAGACTGGAAAATCAAAAAGAAAATTTAAATAAAAAAATTAAATCATCTAAAAAAATGACTCAAAAGTTAAAAACTGAAAAAAGTGACATAAAAGATAAATTGAAATTGGTTAATGAAGGTAATTATAAAAAACAGGATTTAATAAAAGATGAAGAAAAAGAATTAAAAATAGAAGAAGAAAAACTTGAAGATATTAGAAATATATTAACTGATAAAAAAGTTAATTTAGCAGAAATAAAACAAAATAAAGAAGCGATTACTAATGAAAAAGAGGATATTACTAAAAGAATTGAAAAAACAATTAATAAAAAATCTGAATCTGAAACTAGAATAAAAGAGATAAAAAATAAATTAGAAGAACTTAAAAATAAAAAAAATAATTTAGAAAATGATAATATAGAATTTACTAAAAAAGCAGATAAACTAAAAAATAAATATAAAAACTTAGAAGATAAATTAAAAAAGGAAAGAAAAGCATTAAAAGATTATGAAGAAAAACTGGAAAGTATCCAGCAAAAACTTAGCAAAAGTAAAGATAAATCACATAAATTAGAATTACAAATTACTAAATTAAATAATAAATTAGATAGAATAAAAGAAAGATTAAATGAAGAGTATGATATAAGTGTAAAAGAAGAGCTTGATTATAATTTAGATTCTAAAAAATTAAAAAATGCCAAAGAAAAAATTAGTGAATTAAAAAGAACATTAAAAAAATTAGAACCAGTCAATTTAGGTGCAGTTGAAGAATATGAAGAATTGAAGGACCGTCTTGAATATTTAAGAGATCAAAGTGAAGACCTTAGAAAGGCCAAAAAATCTATTGTTGAAGTTATTACAGATATAGAAGAAACGATGGGTGAACTTTTTCATAAAACATTTTTGGAAGTAAAAGAAAGGTTTGAGAATATATTCCAAAAATTATTTGGTGGAGGTTTTGCAGAACTAATTTTAGTTAATAAAGATGACCTTTTAAATACTGGAGTTGAAATTAATGCCCAACCTCCAGGTAAAAAACTAAAAAAACTTTCTCTTTTATCAGGTGGAGAAAGAGCATTAACTGCAATAGCTCTTGTATTTGCATTTTTACAGGTGAATCCAAGTCCGTTTTATATTCTTGATGAAATTGATGCTCCTTTAGATGATGCAAACGTTGCTCGTTTTGCTGATTATCTTCAAGAATATTCTAATATTGCTCAATTTGTATTAGTAACTCATAGTAAACAAATGATGACTGAAGTAGATACCATTTATGGTGTAACAATGGAAGAGTCAGGTATTTCAAAATTGATATCATTACGTTTAAATGAAGAAGAAATATTAGTGTAAATTTTATTTGAGATGAATTAAATTAGATAGGGGTGTTATAGTTTGCAGGAGGTAAAAGGAATAGCTGAGGAAATTGTTAATAGACTAGTAGAGAGAAGTAATGAATTAGGGGAAGGTCGTTCAGTGGGGACTATTGCCTATCTCGATGAAAAAGGATATATTTCCAGTTATAATAAAATTATTAATGGTGGACTTTCAGGTTTGCCTTATAGGTTATTACTTTCAGAAATATCCCAAAAAAATTACTGTTCCTTATTAGAAATGATAAATCAATTACCTGAGAATGCAGTTATTATTTCTACTGATCCTGGTGAATCAGGTATTATTGTAAATACTGGTGGAATTAATATTTTTAATTTACCAGTTGTAAAAGTTGGAGTAAAAAATGGTTCAGCAGTTGGAGTAGGAATATTATATCCTGAAAAGAAGAATTTTAATCTGGCTACTAAATCTGAAAAAGCACAATTGGATTCTTTAACAGCTATGTCTATGGAAGCTGAAAGAGAGGCCTTAAAGATTTCTACACAAATTAAGTTAAAATATCTTCATATATCTGGAGAATTACCAATTGTTTCTCTAGAAAAAGAAAATTATAAGGAAACTTTTCATAAAGAAAAATGCTGGGAAATACCCCGGATTGATGTTAAAAGTATTGATGAAAAATTTGCCCAAAAACTTGTTGATAAATCTATTAATATTGAACAGGGACGTGAAGTAGCAGCTTTTGGTGAAATAAAAGAAAATGGTCATGTAGTGCAAGCAAGTGACTTAGTTGTAGGAGGAATGGGTTATATTCCACCGAGATTGCTTGCTTCCAGTTATTATGATATTAGTGATATATCATTAAGAGAAGCTTATACTGAAATTATTCCTACAAATACTACAATTGTTCATACTCATCCTGGGGGTACAGGTGTTATGCATATGAGTGATGCAATGGCTGGCCCGGGGATGTGGGGAAGACCTATTATGGCTATTGGGCATAATAAAAAAGGGAAAATACGAGGAGTTTCTGTAATAGAGCTTTGTGATAGATTATGTAATCTTGCAGATGAAAATGAAGATTTAGAACAGAAATTTTTTGAAGCTGAAACTCCTGAGGAAGAGCTTAAAATAAGAAAGAGAAGATATAAAATAGCTCAAGAGTTTACAGACCTTTGTAAACAGGTAGAACTCGATTAATTAGTTTAAATAAGAAATAATTTTGTTATATTGGGAGGTAGAATATGTTATTTAAAAGTAATAAAAAAGAAAAAGAAGAAAAAAATCAAGGTTTTTTTGCAAGATTAAAAAAAGGTCTGGATAAAACTAGAAGTAATTTTGTTGATAAAGTAACAGGTCTTTTTACAGGAGATGGTGCTTTAGATGATGATTTTTTTGAAGAACTTGAAGAATTATTAATTCAGGCTGATGTAGGGATCCATACTACTATGGAATTGATAGATGATCTTAAATATATTGTAGATAAAAAAGAGCTTGAAACCCCTTCTGAATTATATGAAATTTTTAAAGATGAATTGGCAGATATGCTACAGGATGAAGAAGGAAAATTAGAATTGAATGATGGGTTAAATATTATAATGGTAGTAGGAGTTAATGGCTCCGGTAAAACAACCACTATTGCTAAAATTGCAAAAAGATTTAAGGAAAAAGGAAAAGATGTGATGTTAGCTGCAGGTGATACTTTTCGTGCTGGAGCAATAGATCAACTTCAAGTTTGGGGAGATAGATTGGGAGTAAAGGTTATCGCTCAATCTGAAGGTTCTGATTCTGCTGCTGTAGCCTATGATGCAGTACAATCAGCTAAAGCTAAAGATATGGATCTATTGATTGTAGATACTGCCGGGAGATTGCATACTCAAAAGAATTTAATGAAAGAACTACAGAAAGTTAGAAATGTTATTGGAAAAGAAGCTGGTGAAAATATACCGGTTGAGGTTTTATTAGTTTTAGATGCTACAAATGGACAAAATGCTATTTCTCAAGCAAAATTATTTAATGAGTCTGTTGATGTAGATGGAATAGCTTTAACTAAACTTGATGGAACAGCTAAAGGTGGAATTGTAGTTGCTGTAAAAAATGAATTAGGAATTCCTATAAAATTGATTGGAGTGGGAGAAGCAGCTGAAGATTTACAAAATTTTAATCCTGAAGAATTTGTGGAAGCACTTTTTGCAGAATAGTAGTAAGTTATAATATTATGAAAATTTGATTAACCCTTGACAGACTGCCTAAAATAAGTTATACTATCATCTGTAAAGTTAAAATACTTAACACTGCAGGTGATTTTTTTTGTTAAAGAAAACAATTGAGATTAATCTTTTATTTGACTATTATGGAGAACTTCTTACTGACAAGCAACAGGAAGCAATGAAACTGTATTATTATCATGATCTTTCTCTTGCTGAAATTTCGGACAAACTTAATATAAGTCGTCAGGGTGTATATGATCATCTGCACCGTGGTGAGGATATTTTACGAGACTATGAAGAAAAAATTGGGCTTATTAATAGATATAATAAATTTAAAGACGAAATTGATGATTTAATAACAGAAATAGATGAGTTAGAATTAACAGAAAGAAAAAAAATTAATTTGAAAGAAAGAATTAGTAATTTGAAAAATTTCCTATAAAAGGGGTGTTAATTAATGATTTTTGAAGGTTTAGCTGAAAAACTCCAGGATACTTTTAAAAAATTAAGCGGCAAAGGTAAACTAAATGAAAAAGATGTTAAAAGTGCTCTTAGAGAAGTTAAAATGGCACTTTTGGAGGCTGATGTAAATTATAAAGTTGTAAAAAACTTTATAAAAAGAATAGAAGAAAGAGCAGTTGGTAGTGAAGTTATGGAAAGCTTGACACCTGCTCAACAGGTTATAAAGATTGTAAATGATGAACTTTCTGATTTAATGGGCGGATCTAGAACTGAAATTAATCTTTCAGATAATCCTCCAACTACTATAATGCTTGTTGGTTTACAGGGAGCAGGTAAAACTACTTTTGCAGGTAAACTTGCTAGAAATTTTAAAAATGATGGGAAACAACCTTTATTAGCTGCAGGTGATATTTATAGACCGGCTGCTATTAAACAGTTACAGGTCTTAGGTGATAGACTTGAAGTTCCTGTTTTTAGCATGGGAGATAAAAAGGAACCCAGTGATATAGCAAAAGGTGCAATAAGTGCAGCTAATTCAAAAGGTAATGATGTTGTAATATTTGATACTGCAGGTAGACTTCATATAGATGAAGAAATGATGGACGAATTAAAAGAAATTAAGTCAGCAATTAATCCTGATGAAATTTTATTAGTAGTTGATGCAATGACCGGTCAGGATGCCGTTAATGTTGCTGAAAATTTTGATGATGTTTTAGGGATAGATGGAGTAGCCTTAACAAAACTAGATGGTGATGCTCGTGGTGGAGCTGCTCTTTCTATAAAAGCTGTTACAGGTAAACCAATTAAATTTGTTGGTACTGGTGAAAAATTAGCTGATATGGAGCCTTTTTATCCCGAAAGGATGTCTTCCCGTATTTTAGGAATGGGAGATGTATTAAGTTTAATTGAAAAAGCAGAAAAAAATATAGATGAGAAAAAAGCAGAAGAACTTGAAGAAAAAATTAGAAATAATAGTTTTACCTTAGATGATTTTTTGGATCAAATGGATCAGGTAAGAAATATGGGACCACTTGATGAAGTTCTGGGTATGATGCCTGGAATGGGTGGAGCCAAACAATTAAAAAATATGCAATTTGATGAAAAAGAATTAGACCATATTGAAGCAATAATTAATTCTATGACTAAGGAGGAAAAATTAGATCCTTCTATTATAAATGGAAGTAGAAGAAAAAGAATTGCTCAGGGTAGTGGAAGAAAAGTTCAGGAAGTAAATAGACTCTTAAAACAATTTAAACAGACTAAGAAAATGATGAAACAGCTAAACAATGGCAAAAAACCTGGAGGAATGGGAGGAATGAACTTACCATTCTTTGGGTAAATAATAATTGATATCTTTTAAAAGGAGGTGAATATAATGGTAAAAATTAGATTAAAAAGATTTGGAAGTAAAAGAAATGCTTCATATCGTTTGATTGTATCTGATTCAAGAAATGCGCCTACAGGACAATTTATTGAAGAGTTAGGATATTATAATCCAACAGCTGAACCTGCTGAGTATGAGATAGATGAGGAAAAAGCATTGAAATGGTTAAATAATGGTGCAAAACCTTCAAGTACTGTAAAAAGTCTACTTAAAGAAGCAGGTGTTATGTCTAAATTTCACGATCAGTCTTCCTAAAAAAAGGGGGTTAAGTTTTGATGAAAGAATTAGTAACTAATATAGCAAAAGCTATTGTAGATGAACCTGAAAAAGTTCATGTTAATAAAGTTGAAGGAGAAAAATCTGTAATACTTGAATTAAGTGTAGCAGATGATGATATGGGAAAAGTAATTGGAAAACAGGGTAGAATTGCCCGTGCTATTCGCACTGTAGTTAAAGCAGCTGCAACTAAAGAAGGTAAAAAAGTTATAGTTGATATTCAGTAAATTTTGAGAAAGCCGGTGATTTTATGGAGGAATTAGTTACAATCGGACAGATAATAAAGAACCAGGGAAACAAAGGAGAAGTTAGGGTTTTTCCTTTAACTGATTTTCCAAAAAGATTTGAATTTCTTGATAAAGTATTTTTAGAAAAAGATGAGGAAATTATTGAAAAAGAGATAGAAACTGTTCGAATCCATAATGGTAAATATATTGCAATTAAATTTACTGATATAAATGATATTGGGAAAGCTTTAGAATTAAAAGATTATTACCTTAAAATTCCTCGTGAATTAATGGTTCCTCTCAAAAAAGATGAATATTATATTGATGAAATTATTGGGTTTAAGGTTAAAACCAATAAGGGAAAAGAACTAGGAGTTTTAGAAAAAGTCCAGGATACTGGTGGAACTGATATTTTCATAATAAAAGGTAAAAAGAAAAAATATATGATTCCAGCTACTAAGGAAATAATTATAGAAATAGATGAAGAAAACAAATTAATGATAGTTGATCCTATTCCAGGACTATTAGATCTTTAATAAGTAATTTCAATTTTATTTTAATATAGGAGTGAAATAATGAATTTTGATATTCTTACTCTTTTCCCGGAGATGTTTGAGGGGCCATTTTCAACAAGTATTTTATCTCGGGCTAGAGAAAAAAATTTAATTAATATAAATATTACCAATATACGAGATTATACTGAAGATAAACATCATACAACTGATGAACCTCCTTATGGCGGAGGAGCTGGAATGGTTCTAAAAATAAACCCTATTTATAAAGCCTGGAAAAATGTCAATAAAGAAAAAAAGGAAAAAGTTCACACTATATTATTATCTCCACAGGGAAAAACTCTCAATCAAGATAAGGTAAAAGAATTAAGTTCCTATAATAATCTCACATTGATTTGTGGTCATTATGAAGGAGTAGATGAAAGAGTACGAAAAAGTATTATTGATGAAGAAATTTCTATTGGAGATTATGTGTTAACCGGTGGAGAAATTCCAGCTATGGTAATAGTTGATGCAGTTTCCCGACTGGTAGATGATGTTTTAGGAGATGAAGATTCAAGTAAAAAAGATTCTTTTTATGAAGGACTTTTAGAACATCCTCATTATACAAGACCGAGAGAATTTAAAAATATGAAAGTCCCAGATGTTTTGTTAAGTGGTCACCATGCCAGGATAAAACGATGGCGATTAAAAAAAGCTTTAAAAAGAACTTTGCTGCGAAGACCTGATCTTATAGAAAAAAAGAAACTTTCTGAAAAAGAAAAAAAATTATTAGAAGAAGTTAAGCAAGAAATAAAGGGTGAACATAATGAGCAGACTTGATGCTAATGTATATTTAGGTTTAATTCATCATCCAATATACAATAAGAATGGTGAAAAAATTACAACTACAATAACAAATCTTGACTTGCATGATATTTCTAGAGCTGCAAAAACATATGATATCAATAAATATTTTGTAATAAATCACCTTGAATCACAGCAGGCTTTGGTAAAAAGGATGCAGAACTATTGGACAAGTGGTTTTGGATCAGATTATAATGAAAATCGTCAGGAAGCATTTTCAGTGTTAAATATTGAGGATACTCTCGGTGATGCATTAAAAGCTATAAAAGATGAAACAGGAAAAGAAGCAATTTTAGTAGCTACTGATGCCAAAGAATTTCCAAACTCAAAATCCTATACAAAAATGAGAGATTTAATTTTTGAATCAGATAGACCATATTTATTGATTTTTGGCACTGGCTGGGGACTTACCGAAGAAACACTGGATAGATGTGATTATATATTAGATCCAGTTTATGGACGCGGTGATTTTAATCACCTTTCTGTAAGAAGTGCAGCATCTATTATATTGGATAGATTGTTATCTTCTCCCTGGTGGGAAGAATAAAGTATAATTTTATTTTGATTTTATTGTGTGAAAGGAGGGTAAAAAATGAATATTATTGAACAGATAGAAAAGGAACAAATGAAGAAAGAAGTTCCTGAATTTAGTCCTGGTGATACATTGAAATTAAAAGTAAAGGTAGTTGAAGGTGGAAAAGAAAGATTTCAACCCTTTGAAGGTACTGTTCTCAAGAAAAGAGGAAAAGGTGCGAAAGCAACTTTCACTCTAAGAAAAATTTCTCATGGAGTTGGTGTCGAAAGAACTTTTCCCCTTCATTCACCTAATGTGCAAGATATAGAAGTTGTACGTCGTGGTGATGTTAGAAGAGCAAGATTATATTATCTCCGTAAAAGAAGAGGGAAAGCTTCAAGAATTAAAGAAAAAAGAGATTAATTTTACAAAAGGGTGGGGTGTTAACCTACACCCTTTCTTTTATAGGGGTAGGAGGTGAAAAGATGATTAATTGGTATCCAGGTCATATGGCAAAGGCTAAAAGAAGATTAAAAGAAGATCTTAGTATGGTTGACATGGTAATCGAAGTTTTAGATGCCAGAATTCCTTTGAGTAGTAGGAATCCTGATCTTGATGAACTTCTGGATAGTCAGAAAAGAGTTATAGCTTTAAATAAAAAAGATCTTGCTTTAGAAAAAGTTACAAATGAATGGATTAGTTACTTTTCTAGAGAATATCCAGTTGTAGCTTTAAATTCAAAAGAAGGTATAGGGATTTCTTCTTTAATGGAAAGAATTAATAATCTTCATTATAAACTTTTAAAAAAGGCAGAGCAACGAGGGAGAAAAAATAAAGATGCTAAAATAATGGTTATTGGAATACCTAATGTAGGAAAGTCAGCTCTTATTAATTCACTAGGGGGTAAAGGTAGAGTAAAAACTGGTGATAAACCTGGTGTTACCAGAGGTAAACAATGGATAAAGGTAACTAAAGATATTCGATTATTAGATACACCTGGAATTTTATGGCCTAATTTAGGTGATGAAGATAGTAGTTATAAATTGGCTATAACAGCAGCTATAGATTCTGATCGATATGATAATGAAACTGCTGCTTATAGATTGATAAAATATATTTTAAAAATAAATCCAACTATTTTAGAAAAAAATTATAGAATTGAAACTAAAGATATTCATCCTTATGATTTAATGTTAGAAATAGGTAAAAAAAGAGGTTGTTTAATGAGTGGTGGTAAAATTGATAAAGAAAGAGTAAGTAAATTAATATTAAATGATTTCCGTTCTGGAAATTTTGGTAGATTATCATTGGAGACAGTAGAGGATTTTCAGAAAATTTCTGAAGGTGGTAATAATAATGGATGATCTTTCTCAATATACAATAAAAGAAATTAAAGAAATTTGTGAGAATATAAAAATTGATAACAAAATCATAGAAAAATTAGCTACTGATTCTAGAAAAGGAGTCAAAAAACTTGCTAAAAAATATAGAAGACAAAAAGAAGAGAAAATCAGACTGAAAGAAAAATGGATTTCTATGAATAAAATAACAAAAAATTTGAGAGAAGACGGTTATGAATTGATTTGTGGTCTTGATGAAGCAGGTAGGGGGCCACTTGCTGGTCCAGTAGTTGCTTCTGCAGTTTTATTAGATCCATTTCAAAAAATAATTGGATTAGATGATTCTAAAAAAATTTCTGAATCAAAAAGAATAGATTTGTTTAAAAAAATAAAGAAGAATGCTATAGCTGTAGGAATTGGAATAGTAAAAAATGATGTTATTGATAAAATTAATATACAACAGGCAAGTTTTGAAGCTATGAAAAAAGCCCTTAATGAACTTAATTTTAAACCTGATTATCTTTTAGTTGATGGAAATAGAAAAATTCCTAAAATTGATATAAAACAAAGAACTGTAATTGATGGAGATGGAAAAGTAAATTCTATTGCAGCCGCTTCAATAATAGCAAAAGTTAGTAGGGATAGAATTATTGAAAAATATGGTGAAAAATATCCTGAATATGGGTTTGAAAATAATAAGGGATATGGAACTCAGGAACATATTAATGCTTTAAAAGAGTATGGACCTACACCTATTCATCGTTATTCTTATTCATTAGTCAATAAATATAGCTAAATTTGTATTAAGTGAGGTGAAATAAATGAAGACCAGGCATTTAACTAGAGGTGCTGTTATTGCAGGTTTATATGTTATAATTACTTACATACTATCTCCAATTAGTTTTGGTCCTTTACAATTTAGATTATCAGAAGCTTTAACAGTTTTACCTATTTTATATCCGGAAGCTGTTCCCGCCTTATTTATTGGAGTTCTTTTATCAAATATATTTGGTGGTTTAGGACTTGTGGATATAATTGGTGGGAGTTTAACTACTTTAACAGCTGCTTATTTTACTTACCGCTATCGTGATACTTTTTTTGCTTATCTTAGTCCTATTATTTTCAATGGTTTACTAATAAGCACTTACTTACATGTTCTTTTCGAATTACCTTATTGGTTAACAGCAGTTGAGATTGCTGCAAGTGAAGCAGTTGTAGTATTTTTGGTAGGTTATCCTTTAGTTGAATATTTAAAAAATAAAATAAAATAAAAAAGGAAAAATTTACCTTATATAGAATTATATTATATAAGGTAGACTAAATTAGATTAAGGAAAAGGAGGATAAAAAAGAACATTATGATTTTTGGAATTATAATAAGATCAGTAATTGGTGTTGATGTTTAAAATGAAGTTTAAAAATAATAGAGAATTTGGCAGGTGGGGAGAGCAAAAAGCTAAATCTTTTCTAGATAAAAAAGGATATAAAATCATAAGTGAAAATTTTAGAGTAAAACAGGGAGAAATTGATTTAATTGTTAAAAAGAAAAATGTTCTTGTTTTTGTAGAAGTGAAAACTCGAAAGAGTAACTTTTTTGGTCCTCCCCAGGCTGCTGTTAATTTTGAGAAACAGAATAAATTAAGAACTATAGCTAAAATTTTTCTTTTGAAAAATAATTATAAAAAGTATAAAAAAAGATTTGATGTTATAGCAATTATTTATGACAATGATATAATAGATATTGAGCATTATAAAAACACATTCTAAATTTTTTTGACCTACAAATGGAAAAAAAAGCAAAAAAATATATAAAAAGGAAAAAAGTTAAATCAAAAGGGGGATTAATATGTTAGCTGTACTTAAGAGTTGTAGTTTATTAGGTATTAAGGGATTTATTATCAGAGTGGAGGTTGATCTAAATCGTGGTTTACCCGCTTTTGATATTGTAGGTCTACCAGATACTGCGGTGCGGGAATCAAGAGAAAGAGTGAAATCTGCAATAAAAAATTCAGGTTATGAATTTCCAGTTAAAAGAATAACAATTAACCTGGCACCTGCTGATATTAAAAAAATTGGTCCTCATTTTGATTTAGCTATTGCAAGTGGTATTTTAGCAGCTCAAAATATTATTGATGCTAATAAAATTAATGATTATTTAATAGTTGGAGAACTTTCTTTAAATGGAAAAGTTCAGAAAGTCAAAGGAATATTACCGATGGTTTTAACAGCAAGTAAAAAAGATTTAAAAGGAGTAATTTTACCTGCTGAAAATAAGCTGGAAGCCAGTTTAGTAGAAGATATAAAAATAATACCAATAACACATATTTCTGAATTGATAAAATTTTTTAGAAATAATAAAGAAGATAATATATTTCGTATTGATAAATCAAAATTATTAGATGATAAAAATATTAGAAATTATAAAATTGATTTTTCTGAAATAAAAGGTCAGCATGAAGCAAAAAGAGCTATTGAAATTGCAGTAGCAGGTGGCCATAATTTAATAATGATTGGTCCACCTGGTGTAGGTAAAACTATGTTAGCTAGAAGGATTCCAACTATAATGCCACACCTGTTGAAAGAAGAACAACTAGAAGTAAGTAGAATTCAGAGTATACTGGGAAAAATAAATCTTGCTGATGGTTTGCAAACTCAGAGACCATTTAGAACTCCTCATCATAGTATAACAGCAGCTAGTATGGTTGGAGGAGGTAGAATACCTGTACCTGGTGAAATAAGTTTGGCACATAAGGGGGTATTGTTTTTAGATGAAATTTCTGAATATAGAAGAGATGTATTAGAATTATTAAGACAACCTCTTGAAGATAAAAGAATTACAATTTCCCGATCAACTATGACAGTTGATTTTCCAGCTGAATTTATTTTGATTGCTTCCAGTAACCCCTGTCCCTGTGGATATTACGGTGATCCAAGACGGGAATGTCATTGTACTATTAATCAGGTGAGAAGATATAGAAATAAAATATCCGGTCCGCTTTTAGATCGAATTGATATTCAACTTGAAGTACCTTCTTTAAGTGTAGATGAGTTGACAGGATATAAAAGTGGAGAAAAATCTAAAAAAATTAGGAGTAGAGTAATTGCTGCTCGTAAAATACAACAATTTAGATATAAAAATGAAAATTTTATCAATAATTCTCAGCTAAGTGGAAAAGAGTTAAATTTTTATTGTAGATTAAATAGAAATGACACATTATTATTAAAAGAAGCTATAAAAGAGCTAGGGTTAAGTGCTAGAGCATATGACAGAATTTTGCGGGTAGCCAGAACAATTGCAGACTTAAATGGAATAAAGGATATTAAAAGTGACCATCTGGCAGAAGCTATTCAATATCGGAGATTGGAAAGAGAAATAAATTAATTATTTTAATTATAAGTCAAATATATTATAATAGTAAATAATTAGAAATAATATTTTAAATAAGGGGAATGTATATGGAATTATCATTAGGACAAAAATATAATCGGAAAATAGCAAATGCAATAGCTGAATTTGAACTTATTGACGATGGTGATCGGATTCTGGTTGCTTTTAGTGGAGGGATTGATAGCAGTTTTTTACTTTATTCTCTCAAAATTTTGGGTAAAAGTATGTCAATTGATTTTAAAATAACTGCCTTAACAATTGATATAGGATTTGATCAAATAGATTATTCTTTAGCTAAAAAGTTTTGTAAAGAATTAAATATAGAATATTATATTAAAGATACTAAAATTGCTGATATTATAAAAGAAAAAGATGATAGCAATCCCTGCTCTAATTGTTCCTATTTTAGGAAAGGAGCAATTACAGAATTTATTAAAGAAAAAAATTATAAATTTGATAAAATTGCCTATGGTCATCACCTTGATGATGTAGTTGAAACTTTTTTGATGAGTATAATTTATTCTGGACAGATAAAAACTTTTTTACCTAAAAATCCTTTAAATGAGGCAAAAGCTAATGTAATTAGGCCATTAATTAATTTACGTGAGGATGAAATAAATGAATTTATGAATAATTTAAATTATAAACCGATATCAAATAAATGCCCTTACTCATCTTCTACAAAAAGAAGAGAAATGAAAGAATTTATTAATAGTTTTGATGATAGAAAACAAATTTTATATAATTTAGCTGCTGCTGTTCGAGAAGATAGTGTAATTGATTTGTGGCCAGAAGAGAAAGATAATGATTTTATTCAGAAAAAAGTTTATGATCTATGGGAATCTTAGTTGTTAGATAAAGAAAAATATGATATAATTCATCTATGAAAACGTTTGCATGGAGGGCGGTAATATGGATAATTATTTTAATTATGATGAATGGAAAATAATTGAAGAAGGTTTTAGTCCTGAGAAAAATCAAATTGTAGAAAGTGTCATGAGTTTAGGCAATGGTCATATGGGGGTTAGAGGTAATTTTGAGGAAGGATACAGTGGTAAAAGTTTGCAGGGAACTTATATTGCTGGAGTTTATTATCCTGACAAAACAAGAGTTGGTTGGTGGAAAATAGGATATCCAGAATATTATGCAAAAGTTTTAAATGCTACTAATTTTATAGGAATCAATGTCAAGATTAATGGAAAAAAACTTGATCTGGCTAAAACTGATGTAGAAAAGTTCAGAAGAGTATTAAATATGAAAAAAGGATATTTAGATCGTGAATTTGTAGTAGTTGATTTTCAGGGACGAAAAACTAAAGTAAAAGTAAGAAGATTTTTAAGTAGTGTTGATAGAGAAATAGCAGTTGTCACTTATTCTTTAAAACCTCTCAATCATAAAGCAACGATTGAAATGGAGCCATTTCTTGATGGAACGATAACTAATGAAGATGCCAATTATGATGAAGTTTTTTGGGATGAAATAGAGAAAAAAATAGATGAATATAAAGGTTATTTAAATATGAGAACTAAAAAATCAAATTTTCAGATCAGTACTGCTATGAGATATGAATTAAATAAAAAAGTTGATAAACTTAATATTTTTCAAAAAGAAAAATATATAGAAAATAAAGTAGAAGTAATGGTTGAAGCTAATGAAGAAATAAAATTAAATAAATATATTGCAGTAACTACTAATAGAGATTATGAAGATGAAAATGTAGTTGATGAATCTTTAGATAGAGTCGATTATGCATTTAATAAAGGGGTAGACTCTCTTTTAAATGAACATATTCAAAGATGGCAGGAACATTGGGATGAAAGTGATATTGAAATCAATGGTGATGTAGCAGCTCAACAGGGGATTAGATTTAATATTTTTCAGTTAAATCAAACTTATACTGGCCATGATCCAAGATTAAATATTGGCCCTAAAGGTTTTACTGGTGAAAAATATGGGGGAAGTACTTATTGGGATACTGAGGCCTTTTGTTTTCCATTTTATTTGAATACTACTGATGATAGTATTGCTCGCAATTTATTACTTTATAGATATAATCATTTAGAAAAAGCAATAGAAAATGCTGATAAATTAGATTTAGATGGTGCCCTTTATCCTATGGTAACAATGAATGGTGAAGAAAGTCATAATGAATGGGAAATTACTTTTGAAGAAATCCATCGTAATGCAGCTATAGCCTATGCGGTCTATAATTATGTAAATAATACTGGAGATAAAAGTTATTTAGCAGATTATGGATTTGAAGTAATAGCTCAAATAGCTAGATTCTGGGCTGATAGAGTAAATTATAATCCTCGTAAAAATAAGTATATGATTCTTGGAGTAACCGGACCTAATGAATATGAAAATAATGTCCATAATAATTGGTATACTAACCGAATGGCGGTCTGGACTTTAGAATATGCATTAGAAGTCAAAAAATATATTTCTGAAAATCATAAAATACGTCATGATGAATTAGTAGAAAAATTAGGATTAAAAGAAGAGGAAATTGATGAATGGCAAAATATAATAGAAAACATGTATTATCCTTATGTTGATTCACTTGATGTATTTGAACAACAGGATGGTTATATGGATAAAGAATTAAAGACAAGGGCAGATTTAGTTAATGATGATTTACCTTTAAATCAAAACTGGTCCTGGGATAGAATTTTGAGATCCTGTTATGTTAAACAGGCAGATGTTTTACAGGGTTTATATTTTCTCGGAGACAGGTATGATAGAGATACTAAAAAAAGAAATTTTGATTTTTATGAACCTAAAACTGTTCATGAGTCATCATTATCACCCTGTATTTATTCAATAATTGCTTCTGAAATTGGATATAAAGAAAGGGCCTATGAGCTTTATTTAAGAACAGCCAGATTGGATTTAGAAAACTATAATAATGATACTGAAGATGGACTTCATATAACTAGTATGGCTGGTACCTGGATGGCTATTGTTCATGGTTTTGCAGGTATGAGAGTTAAAAATAACAAATTAAATTTTTCCCCTTATTTACCAGAAGAATGGGATGACTATTCATTTAAAATTAATTTTAGAAATAGAATATTAACTGTTCAGGTATTTGAAAATAAAGTGAAAATTACTAAAGAAAAAGGAAAAGAAATTACTCTTATTATTTATGATAATGAATATAAACTAACTAATGAAGATTTAACAGTTAAAATTATTAAATAAATTTATTAAGTATAAAGTTTATAAATAATTAGGAGGTATAAGATGAAAACTATTGGTTTAATTGGAGGAATGAGCTGGGAATCATCACTGGAATATTACCGTCTCGTTAATGAATTTACAAAAGAAAAATTAGGAAAAAAACATTCAGCAGAATGTCTTATGTATTCAGTAGATTTTGCTGAAATTGAAGAAATGCAGCATAAAGGAGAATGGGAGCTTCTGAAAGAAGAAATGATAAATTATGCTAAAAACTTAAAAAAAGGTGGAGCTGATTTTATTGTTATTTGTACAAATACAATGCATAAAATGGCAGATGCTATTGAAAATGAAATAGACCTTCCTTTGATACATATTGCTGATGCCGCAGCTCATTCTATAGTTGAACAGGATATAGATAAAGTTGCCTTATTAGGAACTAAATTTACTATGGAAAGAGATTTTTATAAAGATCGACTAAAAAAACATGGTATTGAAGTTATTATTCCCTGGGAAGAAGAAAGAGAGATAGTACACAATACTATTTATAATGAACTGATAGATGGATTAATTTTGGAAAAATCAAAAAATAAGTTTAAAAAAATAATAAATAATTTATATTCAAGAGGGGCAGAAGGAGTAATTTTAGGCTGTACAGAAATTCCTCTTTTAATTAAAGATGAAGATAGTCCAATTCCAGTTTTTGATACGACAAATTTACACGCCAGAGAAGCAGTAGAATATGCAATAGAAAATAATTAATTATCGTTTAATATAATTACCTCATTTTAATTATTGACTATTAGAAATATTTTAATTTCAAATTTAGTCAAAAATTGTTAAACAAAGAGGAAATATATTAAAATAGAAGAATTATATAATATATAAAGTAGCGGATGTATTAAATAGAAGAATGAGGTGATTTTATGTATAAAAAATTAATAATTTTTATTTTATTAATATTGCTTTTATATAGCCTTCCGGTTTTAGCAGAAAATACTTATACAAATAAAGTATTTTATGATATTGAAAACACTTATATAATTGAAAAGTCTGATAATTTTTCATTTGAAAAAAAGCCAACCATTGCTTTAGCTTTGGGAGGAGGCGGTGCCCGGGCTTTAGTTAATATTGGTGTAATTGATATTCTTCATAAAAACAATATTCCTATAGATATGGTAGTAGGAACGAGTATGGGAGCTGTAATAGCTGCTATGTATGGAAGTGGAATTTCTCCAGACGAAATGGAGGATATAGTTAGCTCTAATATTTTCTCTTCTCTTTTTGATTTTAATTTTCTTTTTACGTACTCACTTCTTGAATCTAAAAAGTTAAATAATTTTATTGAATTGGCTGCACCTGAAAAAAATTTAGAAGATTTCAGATTACCTACTGCCATATTAAGCATGAATTTAAGTAGAGAACAAAAATATATCCATACTACAGGTAAAATAAGTGATGTTATTCAGTGTTCATATGCAATACCATTTATTTTTCCGATAAAGTTCTATAATGATGAATATTTTGTAGATCCTGGTATTAAGGAATTAACACCGGCTTTAGCAGCAAAGATAATGGGCGCTGACTTTATTATATCAACAATGGCCAATGATGAAATGCCTTATGATATATTTAATCTTCCTCATAGAGGATGGATGCGAACAATAAATATTATAAAAAGTGAAAATTCCAATTTGATAACCAGAAAATATTCAGATATAATAATAGAACATTTTGTGGGAGATTACTCATTTATGGATTTCCAGCTTGCAGATGATTTTATTGAATTAGGTCGTAAAGAAACGTTATTAAAAATTGATGAAATAAAAGCTTTAATAAATAGAAGAAAAATCTATTCTTATGATCATAAAAATAACAATTATATTAAAAATATTATTGAAGATGCAAAAAATGAAAGGATAATATATAATCAGGCAATATATAAACCTTATTTTTCATATGGTAAAAAAGAAGATTATATGATAAATAGTTTATTTAATAATAATAGTACTGACATTGAGTTTGGTTTTGAATTGAGTTATAAAAATTTGGATTTAAATTGGATACAGGAGTATAATTCTTTTGATAATCAGTTTAAAATCAAGTATAAAAAAATTAATGATGCATTAGATTTAATTACTATTTATAATGAAAATGATAGTAAAGAAAATTTAAAAATTTATGTTAAAAATTATAGTTTAAATTTAAATACTGGAATTGGAGTTGCCAAATTTAATAATGATGTTTTTTTAAATATTTTGAATGAATATAATAAAAGTTTTAATAATTTTTATAATGTATTCTTAAGAGTAAAAACTGATAATTATTTTTCATTTGACAATAATAAAAGCAAATATTTAATTGAAGGAGAAGTAGAAATTCCAGTTAAAGAAAATTGGGATTTCACAAATAAATTTTCTATTCAAAATTTTAATTATTATTTTAAACCTGAAATATATAGAGGAACTTTAAGAAAAGAAAAAATATCTACTATTTTAGTATCTTCTGAATTAGGTTATAATAAATATTTTAAATATAGTAAAGAAGTATTGGTTGCTTTTCAGATGTTGGGCTATAGAGCATATGGTTTTATTGATAGTGAACATTTTGAAAATTTCAGATATGGATCAGGTTTAGAAACTAAAATAAGAGTTATGGGAGTTAAACCCATACATTTTGGAATTAATTTATCTAATGATTTTAAAAATAAAGAACCAGAAATATCTTTAGATTTTAATATCAAATTTTAAATATAAAAGGAGAGGCAAGTGCCTCTCCTAAGAATTATTTAATAAATTTTATTTAACTATAAAGTTTTTCATAATATTTTTCCAGCATATTTTTGGCTGAAAAACGATCATAAGTTGAGTCGATACTTGCCTGCATCATTTCTATCCATTTTTCTTTATTTTCATAATAAGTAGGAACAACTTCTTCTAAAAGAACGTTATAGAGAGAATCAAGATCATGTTGATCCTGATTTTCACCCACATAGCCATCTCCAAACTGCCAGCCATTTATTCCATGTTCACATATTTCTGGCCACCAACCATCAAGAATACTTAAATTCAAAACTCCATTCATAGCTGCTTTCATACCAGAAGTACCACTTGCTTCCTGTGGTTTTCTTGGATTATTAAGCCAGACATCTACACCTTTAGTTAACAATTTTCCTACTTCGATATCATAATCTTCAATAAATGTGACAGATTCAGGATATTTTTGAGACATCCGAACTAAGTTTGCAACCATTTCCTTACCATTATCATCTTCAGGGTGAGCCTTTCCAGAGAATATAATTTGAATTTTATTATTATCTAAATATTCTCCAATGATTTCAGGTTTACGGAAAATAAGGTCAGGTCTTTTATAATTAGCTGCTCGACGGGCAAATCCTATAGTTAATCTATCATTTCTTAAACTAACAGCATTTTTTCTTTTAATATAATCAATCAATTCCTGTTTGTGTTTTTGATGTATTTCCCATAATTTTTTATTGTCATCATAATTTGTTATTATACTATGATCAACCCATGTTCTACGATTTACACCATTAGTTATAGCTTTAATAGGAGCTTTATTTTTGACATCTCCCCACATTTCATTGGCAGTTTCACCATGGAGTTGAGAGACTGCATTAGCAGTTCTTGAAAGGCGCAAACCGGCTACTGTCATATTAAAGGGATTACCACCTAATTTTTCCATTTGATTAAAGTTAAGACCATTAAAAGCACCTAATTCTCCGAGTAACTCAAGGCTATGTGATTCATTGCCTTCTTTTACAGGAGTATGAGTTGTAAAAACAATTTCATTTTTAGTTTTTTCCCAGGCTTTATCAAAATCAATATTTTTTTTCATTTTTTCTTTTATTAATTCTGTTCCTGCAAGTACAGCATGACCTTCATTAAAGTGAAAAACATCTATATTTAAATCAAGTTCTCTAATAGCTTTCATACCACCAATACCTAAAATCATCTCTTGAGCTACTCTTTTTTCTTCAGAACCAATATAAAGTTTATCAGTAATAATTTGTTGCTCATCATTTTGAGGTAAATTTGTATCAAGTAAATAAAGAGGTGTGTTTCCATAACCTTCTAATTTCCAGACTTTAGTAAATATAGTTTGTTCTTTAATGGGTACTTCTACCACAACACCAGTATCTTCTAATTCATCATATATTTCTTCATAGGTAGGATAAGAATCATAAGGGTAATTATTATCCCCAATTAATTGTTTAGTATAACCTTTTTTCCAGAGAAGACCAATACCGATCAAAGGATAATAACATTCATTAGCTGTTTTTAGTATATCCCCAGCTAAGATTCCTAAACCACCTGCATAAATCCTAAGATTTTTGGCAAGCCCAAATTCCATACAAAAATAAGCTACATTTGGATTTTTGTTTTTCATGTTTTTCATATAAACGCACTCTCCTTAAACTTTCGCATTTTTTTCAATTATGACTGGAAAATTTCTACTTCCTTTAAGTTCAGTTCCTTCTTTGATTCTTGCATTTTTGTCTGTAATTACATTTTCAAGCTGGGCATTTCTGCCAATGGTTGTTTTTTGCATTATAATACTATTTCTAACATGAGCACCTCTTTTAATAGTTACTCCTCTAAAGAGTATACTATTTTCTACATCTCCTTCAACTATACATCCATTTGCAGCAATTATATTTTTAGCCTGTCCACGATCACTAAATTTTGTAGGAGCTTCATCTTTTGGTTTGGTAAAAACTTGATGTTTGTGGAACATATCTTTTCGATTATCAGGTTTTAAAAGTTCAAGACTTTTATGAAAATAACTATTTACAGAATTAATATTAGCTATATAACCTTTATAGGGATAGGCTTTAATTTTATATTTATCAATGTTTTTAATAATCCCATCTTTTATAAAATCCCATCTACCGGTAGAATAACAATCATCTATTATATCTATTAATAAATCTTTTTTCATAATAAATTTTTCAAGAGAAATTTTGTTGTAACCCTGCCTTTCTGGACTTACTTTCATTTCTATAACTCTATCATCACTGTCAGTTTCTAAAACAGTTTGATTTTTACTCTGTTTTGGAGAAGAAACCTGTTTATAGATAGCAGTTATATCAGCGTCTGAGTCAAGATGAAAATCAAAAGCATCATTGTAATCCATATTACAGATTACTTTTGAACTTGTAATTACTACATAATCCTGACTGCTTCGGTGTAAATAATCTAAATTTGCTTCTAAGCTTTCTATATCACCTTTATAAATTCTATTTTTGTTATTACGTTGACTGGCAGGTAATAAAAAGAGTCCATCTCTTTTACGGTCCAGATCCCAGGCCTTTCCAGGACCTATATGATCAAGTAGAGATCTAAATTTATCTTCGAGAAATATACCAACATTTATTATTCCTGAATTCACCATATTGGATAAAGGAAAGTCAATAAGACGATATCTACACCCAAAAGGTAGTGAAGCGAGTGAACGATGTTTGGTTAAATCTTTTAGAACTTCTTCTTCCTGAATATCATTTACTATACCCATTACATTTTTCATTTATAATTTCCTCCTTCCATTTTCTAAAAATAGCAGTATGATTATTCGACAACCGAACCATTCTCTATATTTGCTCCTCTAGAAATAGTCATATTATCTGCAATTACAGTTATATCAGGATTAATTAAATTATCAGCTCCAACATTACAATTATCTTCAATATTTACATTATGACAGATAATTGATCGATTTATATAGCATCCTTCCCCAATTCTAGTATTAGGTAAAATTACTGAATCTTCAACAATAGAATTTTTGCCTACTGAAGAGCCAAAGAATATTACTGAATTCTTAACAGTACCTTCAATTTCACTTCCTTTGTTAATTAAAGAATGGTTAACCTCTGCATCTTCAGAAATGTAAAGAGGAGGTTGATTTGGATTTAAGCTGGATATAATCCAATCACGGTCATAAAGGTCAAGACCGGCATCTTTATGGATTAAATCCATATGAGCTTTCCAATAACTTTCGATTGTACCTACATCCATCCAGTAACCTTCAAATTCATATGCATAAACACTATGTTTATCATTGATCATAGCTGGTATTATATTTTTCCCAAAATCACCTGAGGATTCTGGATTTCTACTATCCTCAATTAAATATTCTTTTAAAGTTGGCCAATCAAATATATATATTCCCATAGAAGCTAAATTATTTTTGGCTTTTTCAGGTTTTTCCTGGAATTCAATTATTTGTTTTTTTTCATTTGTATTCATAATTCCAAAACGATGAGTTTCTTCCCAGGGAACTTCTATTACAGCTAAAGAGGCTGCTGCATCTTTTTCTTTGTGAAAATCGAGCATTTTTGAATAATCCATTTTGTAAATGTGATCTCCAGATAAAACTAGAACATATTCAGGATCATAGCGGTCTATATAGTTGATATTATGATACACAGCATCTGCTGTTCCTTTATACCAACCTCCACCCCCATCATGTAAATAAGGTGGAAGAACTGTTACCCCTCCATCATTTCTATCGAGTTCCCAGGAACTACCATTACCTATATACGAATTAAGAATAAGTGGTTCATATTGAGTAAGAATACCTACAGTATTTATACCTGAATTGGAACAATTACTTAAAGGAAAATCAATTAATCTAAATTCTGCACCAAAAGGTACAGCAGGTTTAGCTAGATTATTTGTTAAAACTCCAAGGCGTGTACCTTTACCACCTGCAAGAAGCATTGCTACCATTTCTTTTTTTGCCATTTTAACCCTCCTTAATTTTTTTGTTGACTTTTAAATATAAAGTAGAGAGTGGAGGAAGATCAATTTTTAATGAATATGGTTTAGAATTACAGGATATTTTAGAAGGTGAATAAGTATTTTGAATAGAAACACCTTTACCTCCATATTTTTCTAAATCACTATTAAAAACTACTTCATATTCATTATAACTTGGAATACCAACTTGATAATTTTCTCTGAAAACAGGAGTAAAATTGCAAATAATAAGCAAATGATTTTCCTGATCATATGGAAATCTTAGAAAACTTATAATACTACGTTTGTTATCATTTGCCTCCACCCATTCAAACCCCTCTGATTTATGATCAAGTAGCCAGAGAGCATTTTCATTTAGATAAAATTCATTTAATTCTTTAACATAATCATTCATTTTTTTATGTTTATCATATTCTAATAAAGACCAATCTAATTCCTGTTCATAATTCCATTCTATGAATTGACCGAATTCTCCTCCCATAAATAATAAATTTTTGCCAGGATGAGATAACATATAACCGAATAGAAGACGTAAATTAGAAAATTTTTCCCAATAATCTCCTGGCATTTTATTTAGTAAGGATTTTTTACCATGAACTACTTCATCGTGGGAGAGAGGGAGTATGTAATTTTCTGAATAGGTATACATGATAGAAAAGGTTAATTTATCATGAATTCCTTTGCGGAATAGTGGGTCTTTTTCCATATATTCTAAGGTGTCATTCATCCAACCCATATTCCATTTGAAATTAAATCCCAGTCCCTCACTATAAGTTGGTGAAGTAACACCAGGCCAGGCACTTGATTCTTCTGCTATCATTAATGATCCAGGATAATTTTTGAAAACAACTTCATTTAATTTCTGCAAAAAATTTATTGCTTCTAAATTTTCATTTCCGCCATATTTATTTGCAGCCCATTGACCATCTTTTTTTTGATAATCTAAATATATCATATTACTTACTGCATCAGCTCTAATACCATCAATATGAAATTCTTTTAGCCAATAAATAGCATTAGAAATAAGGAAACTCCAGACTTCTGGTTGGGCAAAATCAAAATTAAGAGTATCCCATTGTATATTTTCGGCTTTTCTAGGATCTTCGCTTTCATAAAGGGGAGTTCCATCAAAAATACGTAATCCATGATCATCTTTACAAAAATGACCTGGAACCCAATCTATAATGACACCTATATCATTTTGATGACATTTATCTATTAAATATTTAAAATCATCAGGATCTCCATAACGACTGGTAACGGCATAATAACCAGTTGTCTGATATCCCCAGGAACCATCAAAAGGATGTTCTGTAATTGGTAGTAGTTCAATATGAGTATAACCCATTTTAAGAATATAATCTATAAGTTTATCAGCTATTTCACGATAATTGAGATAATCATTATTTTCATCTCTTTTCCAGGAGCCAAGGTGTAACTCATAAATTAAAATTGGTTCTTTATGGGGGTCAAAGGATTCTTTTTTCTTTTGCCATTTGTGGTCATTCCATTCATATTTATTGTTATTAAAAATTCGTGAAGCAGTTTCTGGCTTTTTTTCAGCATAATTAGCATAGGGATCAGCTTTTATTCGAACTTCACCATTTGGACCAATTATTTTATATTTATAAAGGTCACCAGTTTTAGCTTCATTGATGAATTTAGTCCATATTCCTGATTTTTCTAATTTTTTCATTTGATGTACATCACTTTGCCAGTTGTTAAAATCTCCAATCACACTAACTTTACTAGCGTTTGGTGCCCAGACTGAGAATCTGATTCCTTTTTTATCATTTTTATTAGAAATATGATTACCAAGAAATTTATAACTATGATAATTTTCCCCTTTATGAAATAAATAGCGATTATACTCATTTGGATAATTTTCACTCATAATTTACCTCCAGAAGACTAAAGTTATTTAACCCATTAAAGAAATACAGTATTTGTTTATATAATTATAACATATGCTTGTATTTATTTCTAGATTTATGAATATTTATTTATTACTTAGCCCAGTAATCTTAGTACAAAGTTGGATTTTTTTTAAAAGTAATGATATAATTAAAAAGAACCTTTTTTAATTTTCTTAGATGGGAGGGTTTAAAGATGTCTGAAAAGTTAAAAATTTTATTTGTTACTTCTGAAGCAGATCCATTTGTTAAAACAGGTGGTCTGGCAGATGTTTCAGGTTCATTACCCCAAGCATTGCGCAAACAGGGTCATGATGTTCGAGTGGTACTACCTGAATATCTCAAAATGGATGATAAATATAAAAAAGAGTTAGAACATATTACTGATTTTAAAACTAATGTAGTTTGGAGAAATGAATACGTAGGAGTAAATAAACTTTCAAATCAGGGAGTTCCTACTTATTTTATAGATAATAAGTTTTATTTTAATAGACCTACATTATATGAAAATGGTGATAAAGAGGTACAATTTACATTTTTTAATAGAGCAGTTTTAGAAATGTTGCCTGAAATTGGTTTTAAACCAGATATAATTCATTTTAATGATTGGCAGACAGGTATTTTAGCACTATTATTAGATGATAATTATCGCAAATATGATTTTTATAAAGATATAAAAACTCTTTATACTATTCATAATTTGCGCTACCAGGGACAATTTGATCCTAAAATCATTGGAGATGTACTTGGAGTGAATTACTGGCACTGGAATTCAGGAAATATCCGTCATGATGGGCTTGTGAATTTTATGAAAGCAGGTATTTTCTATGCTGATAAAATTAATACTGTAAGTGAAACTTATGCTGAAGAAATAAAAACATCATATTTTGGCGAAGGTCTTGATTATGCTTTAAGAATGAGAAGTAGAGATTTAAAAGGAATTGTTAATGGTATAAGTTATGATAAATTTGATCCTAAAACTGATTCTGATATTTATTATAATTATGATAAAAATAATTTAGAAAATAAATATAAAAATAAAAAAGAACTGCAAAAAGAATTTGGGTTAGCTGTTAATGAAGAAATTCCTTTGATAGGAATTGTAAGCAGACTTGTAGAACAAAAAGGTATTGATCTAGTCACAGAAATCATTGAAGAAACTCTTAATAAGGAAAAATTGCAGTTTGTTTTATTAGGTACCGGTCAGCAAAGATATGAAGAATATTTTAGAAATCTGGCTCAGAAATATCCAGATAAAGTAGGGGTGAAAATAGAATATGATGCTAAATTGGCACAAAAAATGTATGCAGGTCTTGATATGTTTTTGATGCCTTCCAGATTTGAACCATGTGGTTTAAGTCAAATAATTAGTATGCGTTATGGTACTATTCCAATTGTAAAAGAAACTGGGGGATTAAAAGATACGGTTGAACCTTATAATGAATTTGAAGATAGTGGATTTGGTTTTTCTTTTGCAAACTTTAATGCTCATGATTTAATGTATACGATTAGAAGAGCCATATCTTTTTATAGAAAAAATGATATTTGGAAAAAATTAATGAAAAAAGCTATGGAAAAAGATTTTAGTTGGAAACATTCAGCACAGGAATATATAAAATTATATAAAAGTCTATAAAAACAATATATTATAAAATTAGACTAAAGGAAGGATAATTCTCTATTATGAGTTTAGATAAAAAAATGGATTTGGATTTTAACTATGATAATTTTTATTGTGATGAAGACGATTTAGGTGTTATTGCAGAGGATAGCTCTACTTCTTTTAAAATCTGGGCCCCGGCTGCTAATAAAGTTGAAGTTTTAATTTTTGAAGATGAGAATAATAAATCAATAAAAGATAAATTTAATTTAAAAAAAGATGAAAATGGATGTTGGACTACTTTTGTTTCTGAAAATCTTTCTGGTAATTATTATTTATTTATAATTGATTATGGTGAATTTAGTTATGAAGTGATTGATCCTTACGCAAGAGCAGTTGGTACTAATAGTAAGTTAGGGTATATAGTTGATCTTTCTAAAACTAATCCTGAAGGCTGGGAAAATGATAAGAGGGTAAAATTAGAAAAGCCAACAGATGCTGTAATATATGAAGTCCATGTCAAAGATTTTTCCAGTTCTTCAGAATCAGGAATTGAATTAAAAGGTGATTATTTAGCTTTTACTGAAAAAGGTACCAAAAATCGATATGGGTTTAATACAGGAATTGATCATTTGAAAAATTTAGGAATTACCCATGTTCACCTTTTACCAGTCTTTGATTTTGCTACAGTAGATGATACCTGGCCGGACGACTATAACTGGGGTTATGATCCTTATTATTATAATGTACCTGAAGGTTCTTATGCCAGTGATCCCTCTGATGAAACAAGAATTATTGAATTTAAAAAGATGGTTAAGGCTCTTCATGATGAAGGAATAGGTGTAATTATGGATGTAGTATATAATCATACCTATTATACTGAAGAATCTAATTTTGAAAAAACAGCACCAGGTTATTTTTATAGAAAACATGAAGATGAACATAATTTAGCCAATGGCTCTGGAGTAGGTAATGAATTTGCTACTGAAAAACCAATGGCTAGAAAATTTATTATAGACTCACTATGTTATTGGGCAGAAGAATATCATATTGATGGGTTTAGATTTGATTTAATGAGAATAATTGATAAAGAAACTATGGATAAAGCTGAAGATGAATTACATGAAATGGATTCATCAATTCTTTTATATGGTGAACCCTGGTCTGCTTTACCACCTCAACTCCATCATGATGAACAAATGTTAAAAGGAGCTCAAAAGAAAATGAATATTTCTGCTTTTAATGATCATTTTCGTGATGCTATTAAAGGTGATACTGATGGCAATAGTAAAGGCTTTGTTAATGGAAAAGAAGGTTTCAGTGAAGGAGTTAAAAAGGGAATAGTTGGTGGAATTTATTATAATGAAGAAATTCATGATTTTACAGTAAGTCCCAGTGAGACTATCAATTATGTTAGTGCTCATGATAATCTTACACTCTGGGATAAACTTAAAAAAACTAATGGAGAAGATCCAAGGTATATTAGGATTAAGATGGATAAAATGGCCCAGGCAATAATTTTTACTTCTTTAGGGGTTCCTTTTTTATATGGAGGAGAAGAATTTTTGCGTACTAAATTTGGAAACTCAAATAGTTATAATGCCGGAGATTATATTAATATGTTAAAATGGGAAAGAAAAACTAGATTTCATGATACATTCAAATATTATAGTGGATTAATAGAATTGAGAAATAGTTTTGAAGTTTTTAGAATGGAAAATGCAGAGAAAATAAGAAAGAATCTTGAGTTTTTAGAATCTTCACCTAATACAATTGCCTATAAACTAAAATCTTCTAAAACTGATAAGAAGAAAGAAGAATTAGTAATACTTTATAATCCCAATCGTGAATGGAGGGATTTTGAAATAGGAGAAGGAAGATGGGGAATTATTGTAGATGATAAACAGGCTGGAAATGAAGTTTTTAATATTTTTGAAGATGATTATATTAAAGTCCCTCCTATTTCTGTTATGGTTCTTGTTTCTAAGTAGAATAAAAAATAACTTCAAAGGAGGATTTTTTATGAAAAAAAAGAAAATGAAAATCACTGATCGTGAAATTATGGAACTTCTTGGTGATCCGATATCCATGGATATAATTGGAGTTGTAGAAGATGAAACAGTTTCTTTAGATTATATTGTTAAAAAATTAAATGAAAAAAAATCTTTAATAAATAGTTATGTTAAAGAAATGGTTAAAGCAGGGATATTAGAAAAGACAGAAAATGGAGTAAGAACTGCTGCTGATAGTTTTGAAGGTGAAGAATTGATAAGTAGTACTAACAAAGATAATGCTGATTGGATTAGAGGATTTATTAATCATATGGAGAATAGTTTGATAAGTAATTTAGATAAATTATATGAAAAAAATGATTTAAGTAAAGAAGAAAAAAATGAAAAATTTTATAAAAATATAAAAATTAGTTATTCAGGAATTTATCTTACTGATGAAGAAGCTGAAAAATTAAATGAAATTATTGATGATTTTTTAAGTGATAAAGATGATAAGGAAAGAAAAAATAATTCTGAATACCATAAATATTATCTGTATAATTTCTTTTTCCCGGAAATGGATTAGTAATTTTGAGGTGATAACATTTTAACTATTAAATGTGCTAAGTGTAAATCAAAACTTTTTAAATACAAAAAAATTGGACAGGGGAAAGTTTTAAGATGCTGGAAAAATAGAATTACTAGAGTGTATGATGCTAAAGAAGTAGATAATAAGTTAGTCTGTTCTCAATGTGGTAATATTATTGGTGAGTTAGAAGAAAATAATAGAGGAAAATATTACAAGATGAATAGTGATGAATTTACTTTTACAGGTAAAAAAATAAATAAATAATAATTTTAAAAGGTGGGTATAACCCACCTTTTTTGACATAAGACTTTATTTATGTTATATTATGAATGAACAATCATTCAGAAGGGAGGAATAATAATGAAAGATAAAAAAGAATTAATAAGAGAAGCTGCTATTAAAGTTATGTCTAAAAAGGGATTTTATAATACTAAAACAGCGGAAATTGCAGAAGAAGCCAATGTAGCTGTTGGTACTATTTATAATTATTTTAAAAACAAAGAAGATATTCTGGATTATATATTCAGGTATGAGTTAGAAAAAAGAATGAAAAATTTAAGCAAAATAAAACAACAGGACTTAGATTTTTGGGAAAAACTGAAAATATTTTTAGATTTTCACTTCAATGAAATTAAAGAAAATATTGCAGTTGGAGAAATTTTAGTAAGAGAAAAAGATTTTCCTAAAAAAGAAGGTTCTGATTATATAAATGAATATTTAACTATGATTCCTGAAATTATGAAAAATGAAATAAAAGCTGCTATAAAAAGAGGAGAGATAAATGAAGATTATGACCCAGAAATTAGTGCAAATATTATCTTTGGGTCAATACAGGGAATAGTTGAAAAAGCGATTAAAAAAGAAGATAAATCTATGCTTATTAAAGCTCCAGAAGAATTAATTAAATTGTTAAGAAATGGATTAAAGTAATAAAAAATTTTTGGCCAATAATGAATGATTATTCATTCATATATTTGGAGGAGGATAGTATGAGAAAAATAAATGATTTTGTACTTAAAAAACCAATTATTACATTATTGATTTTACTTGCAATTACAGGTTATTTTACTTTTCAAATTTATGATAAAGCTCGGATTGAAACAAATTTAGATGAATATATGCCTGAAAATCATCCGGCTTTTGAAAAAAGTGATCATTATGAAGAACTTTTTGGTATTAGTGATGCAGTAGTAGTAGCAGTTGAAAATAGAAATGGTATATATAATAAAGAAACTTTAAAACAAATTGAAAACATACAGAAAGAATTAGCCAATTTAGATGAAATAAATGGGAATGAAATTAAAAGTTTGGCAACAGCTGATAATATTAAAGGTTCTGATATGGGACTGGAAGTAAATCCTTTTTATACAGATATTCCTGACAGTGAAAAGGAACTTAATGAATTAAAAGAAAAGGTAAGCGAAAATGAGATGGTTTCAGGTAGATTGGTGGCGGAAAATAACAAAGTTACATTAATTCAGGCTGAATTAGTAGAAGGGGGAGCTGATAGAGTAGAGCTATATAAACAGCTTGAAGAAGCTTTAGATAAAGTAGAAGGGCCAGGAAAATTATATATTGCCGGTCAACCAGTTGTTGAAGGTACTCTGGCTAACTTAATGCCTGAAGACATGAAAACAATGATCCCTCTTGTTATTTTGATTATTTCAATTGTATTGCTCCTTACATTCAAAAGTCTTAAAAGTACTATACTCACCCTGGGAGTTGTTTTATTTAGTACTATCTGGGCATTTGGTTTGATGTCAGCATTGGGAATTCCAATTTATGCTGTATCTACAATGATCCCGGTTATGTTAATTGCACTTGGAGTGGCTGATGGAATACATCTTTTAACACATCTTAAAGAAAAAATGAAAGATGATCCAGAAGCTGATATTATTGAGGTTATTAATGATATGATTAAAAACATGTGGAAACCAGTAGTTATGACTTCAATTACAACTGCTGTTGGTTTTATATCTTTATTAACTTCTGAAGTTTATGCAGTAAAATATTTTGGTTTATTTACAGCTTTTGGGGTAATAGCTGCAATGATTTTTTCATTAATATTTATACCAGCCGGTCTAAAACTAATTGGGCTGCCTAAACTAAGAAAAAAAGACAAAAGACAAATTGAAAAAGAAGAAAATAGTAATAAATTTTATAAATTTGCTGATTGGGTATTATTTCATAAAAAGAAAATAATAATTGCTTCTATATTATTGTTTGTTTTAGGTATAATAGGTGCTCAAAGCCTCTGGATTAATTCCAGTTTTTTAAGTAAATTCCAGAAAGATGAAGAAATTATTGTTGCTAATAACTTTATAAATGAACATTTTGGTGGTACAACTAATTTAAATGTGGTTATTAAATCAGAAAATAATGATGCAATGAAAAATCCAGAGTATTTAAATGATATCTGGGAATTACAAAATGAACTTGAAGAAATGGATGGAGTTGGTGACAGTTTAGCTTTAACTAACTTTCTTCGTAGAATAAATAAAGTTATGAATGAAGACCAGGAAAAATATAATAGGATTCCTAAGACTAGAAAATTATCTGCTCAATATCTCTTATTATATTCAATGTCAGGAGATCCTGATGATTTAAATAGTGTAATTGATTATGATTATAGGAGGGCAAACTTACAGGTTAATTTAAAAGATGATGACGCAAGATTAATAAATAAAGTTATGGATAAAATTGAAAATTATCAAAAGAATTCTTCTCTTTTTGAGTTAGAAATTGATTATGCAGGTTCTGCCTATACGAACAGAGTATTTGCCAATCTTATTTTAGAAGGCCAGATCAAAAGTCTTTTATTATCTATAGGAATAGTAATAGTACTATTAGGGTTTTTATATAAAAGTGTTTCTGCCGGGGTGTTAGGTAGTCTGCCGATTATTATAACAGCTGTTGTAAATTTTGGTATAATGGGTTATTTGAATATAGCTTTAAATACGACAACAGCTTTGATTTCAAGTATTGCTGTAGGTATGGGAATAGACTATTCGATTCACCTTTTATCAAAATACCAAAAGTATGGAAAGCAGGGGCTTAGTCCTGCTAAAGCAGCCAGGATGACTATGAAATATTCTGGCAAAGCTATAGCATTTAATGCAATAGTTGTGATTACAGGATTTATGGTTTTAATTTTCTCCAGTTTTCCTCCAAATAGAGAATTAGGTTATTTAGTATCATTATCACTATTTAGTAGTTTTGTTTTAACTCTTACTTTAGTTGTTGCTTTAATTGATAGATATAAACCGAAGTTTATATTTGGTGAAAAAAGTTCAAAGAAATAAAATTAGTAGTATAAAATTAAAATTACAGGAGGTTTTTAAAATGAAAAGAAATATGATTTTAATTACTGTTTTGACTATTATGGTAGCAGTTACAGGTTTGACGGTTAATGCTCTGGCTGAAGACCTTAATGGAAAAGAAATAATGGAAAGAGTATATGAAAGAGAACAGGGAGAAGATAGAGAAGCAGAAATGAAAATGATTTTAATAAATAAATTTGGTGATAAACGAGTGAGAGAACTAAAACAATTTAATAGAGATTTTGGGGAAGTAGAAAAAAAGATAATGTTTTTTACAGCTCCTCAGGATATTAGAGGAACATCTTTTATGAACTGGACTTATGAGGATGAAAGAGAAGACAGTCAATGGATATATTTACCAGCGTTAAGAAAAATTAAGAGAATTTCCTCAGAGAATAAAAGTGATTATTTCATGGGATCTGATTTTACCTATGATGATTTAGGAGAAAGGCAGCTAGAAGAGGATACTCATACATTGTTAAGAACTGAAAATTTTGAAGGGGAAGAATGTTATGTTGTAGAAAATATTCCTAAAAATGATGACTATATGTATTCTAAGACTATTATCTGGGTCAGTAAAGATAATTGGATTGGCTTGAAAAAAGAATTTTATGATCTAGATGGTGAACATTTAAAAACTTTAAGAGTAAATGATCATAAAGAAATTGATGGAATTATGACTATTACAGAAAGTGAGATGCATAATATTCAAAAGGAACACAGGACTGTTCTTGAACTTGATGAAGTAAAATATAATACAGATATCTCAGAAGATGTATTTACCGAGAGAAAGATGAAAATGGGAATTTAAATATTGACTGAAGAAAGGTGATATTTATGAAAATTTTAAATAAAAAATCATTAGTTATAACAATAAGTTTAAGCTTAATTTTAGTTACAGCTATTTTTGCTGTAAATTCAAAAGCGGCCTATGTTTCAAATTCATTGATTAGTAGATATGTATATGATTTAGACCAAGAAGATACTTTTAAAGCTCCTTTGATATATGATGTTGGATATGAGAAAAAAATAAATTATGAAAATATTTTCGGTAAATTCTACATTAATCCTACATTTAAATATGACCTTGATAGGGAAAAAGAAAGTATGGAAATAAAAGAAGGTTATTTAGAAATATATTTTTCAGAATTTGATTTGCGGTTAGGTAAACAAAAATTAACCTGGGGGAAAAGTGATGGATTAATTGTAACCAATATAGTTAATCCAAGAGATTATACAGTTCATCCAGTAGTTGAATTTTCAGATCAAATGCAAAGTGTTAATTCTATAAAAACAAATTTTTATCCACAAAATGATAACTTAGAGATAATTTTTGTTCCTGAATTTAAATCTGCAAAAATGGATCCAAAATTGCTGGCAGATAATTTACCTGAAGGTTTTACCAAAAATAATAGTAATAAAGATGTAGAAAGCAACTTTGAAAATAGTGAGTTATTTTTAAAATATTCGTCTTTAGGTCAAAATATTGACTATGAAATTATGGCTGCTTATCATTGGGACGATATTCCAACCCTTCACAAAGATTTTCAAAATAAAGAAATAAAGCCCGAACATCATCGTCTTTCATCAGTTGGAGGTAGCCTAAGTACAATGCAGGGGCCATTTGTATTTAGAGGAGAAGGTGTTTATAATTCAGGAAAGTATTTTAATGTTAAAATAGCTCAGAGTGAAATGATGAATTACCCAAATATAGAATATCCTGAAGGAGTAGTTGAAAAAGATGAAATTAAATGGATGGCTGGTGTAGATTATAATTATGAAGGATACCTTTTTAGCAGCCAATTTATGCAGGAAGTTATATTAGATTATAATAAAAAAATCAAAAAAGATGAATATAGTAATCAAATGACATTTTTAGTGCAAAAAGATTTTTTAAGAACAAAACTAAATACTGAAATTAATTTTCATTATAATCTAAGTGATGAAGTACTTATGGCTAAACCTGCAATTAGTTATGATTATTCAGATGGTATTAATTTTAAAAGTGGAGCAAATTTAAATTTAGATGGAGAAAGTCCTAAGTCAGATGTAATTTATTTTCAGACTGAATATTTATTTTAAATAAATTTAATGAGTAGGAAGCCTTTGTGCTTTCTACTCTTAACTTATTAGAGAAGAGAGAGGTGAAGTAAATGTTTAACTTAAAAAAAATTAATAAAGATAAATTAAGAATTATAACCGAAATAATAGCACTGGTTATATATATTATATTATTTAGAAATCAAGCTTTACAATCCTGGATAATAATATTTGGAGTTGGAGTCTTAATTCTTTCTTTTTTGAAGAAGAATTATGGCATAAACATATTTGGTCTTAATGTTGGGCTTTTAAAAGTGTGATGAACTTCACAGTAAAAAAGTATATTTTGTGTTACTATTAAACCATAGCAACTAACTCAAGATTAAAATAAATAAAATTTATTAGGAAAAAATTTTAGGCCAGAATTTGCTGGCCTAAGTTAATAACAAACAATGAAAATGATTATCAATTAGGAAGGGGTAAATATTTATGCTTAAAAAAGCTGAATCATTAATAGAAGAAGAAATTAAAGATGAAGATAAGGTTCCTGTAGTAATTCAATCTGCTACTCCAGTAGTTTATCCAATAATAATGAAACTTTTAAAATCAAAAAAATTAATGAATAAAATTGAAATAAAAGAATTAAAAATGTGGGATAAAGCTGAAAATCATATTAGCTGGTTGATGAATGGAAAAGCAGATATAACTTTCTCAGCAGTTGTTGCTGCAGCTAAATTATATTTAAATGGTATAGATTTAAGAATGAAATCCATAAATGTTTGGGATAATTTTTATCTTCTAACTAGAGGTTATAAAACAGATGATTTTGGAGATTTAAAAGGTCATAAAATAAATGTTCCATTAGCAAAGGGTACGCCTCCATTTGGAGTTACAAAATATTTAATGAAAAAATCAGGATATGATCCTGAAGACTTTGATTTTGTATTTGCTAAACCTTTTGGAAGACCGGAAGATTTAAAGGATAAATTTATTAAAGGTGAAATTGATACTGTTCTACTAAGAGAACCAGAAGCAAGTTTTGCACTAAAAGAAGTTGAAGATGCAGTAGTTTCTATAGCATATAAAGATGTATGGAGTGAGATTCATCCTGAAGCAGGTAAATTACCAAATGCTGGTTTGGTCTTTAATGGAGAATTTGCAGATAAGCATCCAGAAATTGTAGATTTATTTATGGAAGAAATAGAAAAAGCAATTAAAGAAATAAAAAATAATCCTAAAAAATCTGCTGAAGAAAGTTTTGATATTATGGATCAGAGTATTGAAAATGTAGAAAAATTTATAAATAGAGTTACTTTTGATTTTAAATCAGGTCTGGATTATGCAGATGAAATTATCTATTATTTAAAAGTACTGGCTGAAGAGGGTTCATTTAATACTAAAGGTAATTTAGAAGAATTGGAGAATATGTTTAAATAAATTTAAAAGAGGAAAAGTTTAGTAAATAAAAGTAATACAGATTAATTTTTGTAATAACTTTACTTGAAAATAATATAAAATATTAGTACTATTATATTAAGAAAAGATAAAGCAGGGAGGGGTAATATATGTTATATGAAACAAAGACTTCTCATAATTGTGAAAAGGTAATGGAAAAAGCTAAAGATTTTTTCAATGGTGAATGGGGCTTAGAAGTCTCCAGTAAAGAAGATTGTTGTGCTTTGTTTCAGGGTGGTGGAGGACATGTATTTATTCAATGTATTAAAGATGAAGATGAATTAAAGGTAGAATTGGCAACTCGGGAATGGGATAGACAGGTAAAAAAATTCATGCGGAAAGTATAAATATAAAATTAAAACAGAGGTGATATCTCGTGAAAGATTCAATGAAAAAATTATATGAAAAATCTATTGAAATATTAAATGAAAGAGGAGTGAAGATAGAAGATATTGCCAGCTTAGTTATGAAACTACAGGAACCTTATGATCCTGATATAAGTTTTGAAATTTGTTATGAGCATGTGGATGCAGTTTTAAAAAAGAGAGAAGTTGCTCATGCAATTTTAACTGGAGTGGCATTGGATGAATTAGCTGAAAAAGAACAGCTTCCTGAACCATTACAAAGTATAATTGATACAGATGAAGCTTTATATGGTATTGATGAGATTATTCCACTATCAATTGTAAATTTGTATGGAACAATTGGATTGACCAGTTATGGCTATTTAGATAAAGAAAAAATGGGAATAATAAAAGAGCTTGATACAAAAAAAGATGGAGAAGTTAATACTTTTTTAGATGATTTAGTTGCCGGAATTGCTTCAGCAGCAGCTAGCCGCTATGCCCATGGAGAAGGTAGTGAGTGATTAAATAATTATATAAATTTGTTAACAATTTACTTGCAATTAATAACTATTATTAGTAGTATATAGATAGTAAAACAAATAAGAAACAGAGGAGGGATTGCAAGTGAATTATATAATAGTATTTACAATTTTAAGTCTACTCATTTTGATACCTTTAGATTCAGTAAATGCTGAGTATCAAACAGAATTAGATAAAGAAATGAAAAATGTTGATGAAATTGAAACAGCTACCTTTGGACTTGGATGATTTTGGGGCTCGGATGCTGCCTTTGGTGCATTAAAAGGGGTAGTAAGAACCCGAGTAGGTTACGCCGGTGGCGTAAGCGAAAGTCCAACTTATCAAAATATAGGAGATCATACTGAAGTAGTAGAAGTTGATTATAATCCTAATTTAATATCATATAAAGAACTTTTAGAGTATTTTTTTGAAAATCATAATCCTTACAGACAATCTTATTCAAGACAGTATTATTCAATGATTCTTTATCATAATGAAGAACAATTTAATACTATACTTGAGGTAAAAAGAGAACTGGAAAATGATTCAGGAAAAGAAATAAAAACAGAAATCAATCAATATAAAGAATTTTTTCTTGCGGAAACTTATCATCAAAAATATTATTTGCAACAGCATAAAAAATTTAAAAATTATTATTTAGAGCGTTATTCTATAAGTGAATTTATAGACTCTACAGCAGTTGCCCGTGTTAATGGTTATTTAGGTAAAAAAGGAAGTAAAGAACAACTTATAAATGAAATAGGTAAATTAGGATTAAATGAGGAATTACAAAGAGATTTACTTGATATTTATGGTGTGGATGAAGCTGAGATTAACTGTAGTACAAGTTGTGTTACTAAAAATGCTGATGAAGTAGAAATTTTAGAAGAAGATAAAAAAGAAGAGCTAATAGATAAATTGACTGAACTTCAATATAAAGTAACTCAATTAGATGCAACAGAACCAGCTTTTAACAATGAATATTGGGATAATAAAGAGGCAGGAATTTATGTTGATGTAGTTTCTGGAGAACCTCTCTTTAGTTCAACTGATAAGTATAATTCTGGATCAGGATGGCCCAGTTTTACAAAACCACTAGTTGACGAAAACATTGTAGAGAAAAAAGACAAGAGTATATTTATGACAAGAACTGAAGTGAGAAGTAAAAAAGCTGATTCACATTTAGGCCATGTTTTTAGTGATGGCCCAGAGCCTACAGGATTAAGATATTGTATAAACTCAGCAGCTTTAGAATTTATTCCTGCTGATAAGTTAGAAGAAAAAGGTTATGAAGATTTTCAATATTTGTTTGAAGAAGAATAATTTCATATATTTATTTAAGACCTCGGCTTATACTGAGGTCTTTTTTTTTATGGGATTTGAATTGTTATCTATATTAATAAATGATATACTCATATTAATAATTTAAATAAAAATAATTTTACAAATATTTATTTTTTATATGGGGAGGAAATAAAATGTTAAAAGAAATTAAAAAAGTTGGAAAAAGAGGGGTTATTTTTCAATATGAAGATCAGAATTTGGTATACTTAATTAAAGGTGATAAAAGACTTTATCTATGTGATACTCATTTAGGTTCTGAATCAATGGAATCTGTTAAAAACTACATAAAAAAAAATAATCTTAAAAATAAAGAATTAATTATTTTTAATTCTCACTCTGATTATGATCACAACTGGGGTAATTTTGTCTTTGAAGAAAATTTAATTATTGGTCATGAGCTTAATTTAGAAAGATTTAAATTAAGAGGCAAATATGATCTTGAAATGAAAAATGATTTTAAAAATGGAAAAGTAGAATTAGCCTATCCTAATTTAACTTTTAAAGATAAATTAAGTTTTGCAGATGATGAGATTGAATTTATATATTTACCAGGCCATACTATTGATTCAGCAATTTGTCTTGATAAAAAAGATTCCACTGTTTATGTAGGTGATCTTGTCGAAATACCTATTCCAATGATTTTATGGGAAAATATAGATCTTTTTATGGAATCATTAGAATATTTAAAAGAAATGTCAGTTGACAGATATATTGCTTCTCATTCAGGTATAGTAAATGAAAAAGATATAGATGCAAATCTTGATTATCTAAAAAAATTAAATAATTGTGAAAAACAAATTTTTAAACATAAAGGAATCAATAGAGTTCATGAGTTTAACAAAAAGAATATATTAATGAAACAGTTTGAAGAAATGGCTAAATCTAAATTAAAAGGCAAATTTGATTTTAAAGATTTTAAGATAAATTTTTGGAATAAATTAGGTGTAAAGTCATCTGAATTAGAGAATGAGTTTATTTATCTATTAGATACTGATCAGGATGAATTAAAAGATGCTTTTAAAAAATATCTTAAAAATCTATAATTGAACAATCTGGAGGTAAGATAATTGAAAAAATCTATTATATTATTTACCCTTTTGTTGTGTGTGTTGTTAGTTTTTTTTCCCAATATTTATTCTAATGAAGCTAATACTGAGAAAATTAATAATAAAATTGATTTAGTTGTTAACAGAGCTATTAACACCAATCGTATCCCCGGTATTGCTTTATCAGTAGTAAAAGATGGGGATATAATCTACAGTAAGGGGTTTCAAAGATCAGTTAAATCTAATGATAAAAAAATAACTGCTGATACACCACTTTATATAGGTTCAATAAGTAAATCCTTTACCTCCCTAGCGATTATGCAATTAGTAGAAAAAGGGAAAATAAATCTTGATGATTCTATAGATGAATATTTATCCTTTTTTGAGGTGGATAAAAATAATTTTACAGGTGAGATAACTATACGACAACTTTTACATCATAGAAGTGGAATGAGTGAAGAAGAATATATGGAATCTTTACCTGGAGATTTTTCAATCGAAGAAGGGGTTGAAGATCTTCAGGGTATGAAGTTAAGTTATAAACCAGGTGATAAATTCAATTATTTTAACCCTAATTATAATATTTTAGGTTTAATAGTTGAAAAAGTTTCTAATATGAGTTATGAAGATTATATTAAAGAAAATATTTTAACACCTCTAGAAATGGAAAATACTTATTTAGAAAAAGAAGTAATTAAAGAAAAAGTGCCTAATGGTCATATAAGCTTTTTTTCTTTTCCAATTAAAAAAGAAGAAGAATTTAAAAAACATTCACTGCCATCAGGTTTTATTGTATCTACAGCTAATGATATGGCAAATTATCTTATTTTTCAACAAACAGGTGAATATAAGAAAAAAAAATTAATAGAAAATTCAACATTAAATAAAATGCATACTCCCTGGGAAAAAGCTAAAACAGGATATGCAATGGGCTGGAATATAGGAGAAAAGTTTGGTTATAAAACAATAGAACATGGTGGATCTCTATATAGTTATTCTGCTAATATGGCAATGCTTCCCGAAAAAAATGCAGGAGTCATATTATTAATCAATCAAAATCATTTTGTGTATAATATAATATCTAACAATCAATTAGTAGATAATTTATTGAAGATACTAATTAATCCTGATATAGTAACTAATGAACTTAGTTTTATTCCATTAGGTACTATTTTCATAGTTTTAGCTTTAATAGCTATATTAACAATTGTAAAGGATATATATCAGTTATTAAATTTAAAAAAATGGAAAAAGAAAATAGAGGGAAAAAGTAAATTCAAAATACATTTTGACATTATTTCGGATTTGTTAATGCCTTCTTCTTTAATTATAATAATACCGTTTATCTTTGATATGATATTTAATAGAAAAATGACTTTTTTACCTGCTTTTTACCTGATGCCCGGTGTAGTTAGCTGGCTTATTTTAAGTAGTATATTAAATATTAGCAAAGGTATATTAAAAATTATTAAAATTAAACATAAAGAATAATAAATTTACTATTATTTTTAATAAATTGAATTAGGTGTGATATAGATGGCAGTTTTTGTAGCATATTTTCCATTATGGAAAGAAGCATTAATTTTAGCCTGGCCGGTAGTTTTAAACCATATTTTTACTACCGCTATGCGTACTACTGATATGATTCTTATGGGATTTTTTGGACCGGCAGCAGTTACTGCTGTTGGATTAGGAGATGTCTGGGAAAGAATAATTTTAAGAATTGGTCTTGGCTTAGGAACAGGAAGTATATCACTTATATCTCAGGAAAGTGGAACTGGTTCTAAAAAAGCCCAGGAAAATGCTGATGAGGTTTTAAGTCAGGCTATTTTTGCCAGTTTTGTAATTGGCATTCCTTTTATAATTATAGGGTGGATTATACCTGAAAAATTAATATCTATTTTAGGAGCTGCTCCAGAAGTTGTGAAATTAGGAGCTCAGTATTTGCTTATTATGTTTTCAGCTGCCCCTTTTAGAATAATGACAATTATATCTGCTCGGGCTTTACAGGGAACTGGAGATACTAAAACACCTATGGTTGTAGAAGTTATAAGTAATTTAGTTAATATTGGACTTTCAATAGTTCTTGCTTTAGGAATTGGTCCTTTTCCAAATTATGGAGTTATAGGGGTTGGGATTGGAACCTTTAGTGCAAAATTGTTGTCTGCTATTATATATATAATTTTATTTATAGGACCCAGGACTAAATTCAATCTACAATTACCATCTAAAGATTGGAATTATACAATAATAACACAGCTTTTTAAAGTAAGTATGCCCAAAATAATGCAGGGTATGTATCAAAGCCTTATAACTTTTCCTTTTAATTCTTTGGTACTTATGTTTGGTACTGAAGCCGCTGCAGCCTATCATATTTCTCGAAGAATCCACCAACAGTTAATTGCTCCTTTGTTTAGATCTTATTATACAGTTACCACAATTTTAGTTGGGCAGAAACTTGGAGCAGGGGAAGTAGATGAAAGTAAGAAAACAACTAGAGCTATGCTCTGGCTTGGAGTTCTGACAATCGGTAGCTTTGGTATTGTATTATTTTTTGCAGCTCCATTTTTTATAAAAATATTTACTGATAATAATCAAACAATTAGTTTTGGAATTAAATTTTTAAAAGCTTTAAGTATCGGTGCACCACTTCTTACAATTTATGGTATTTTTGCTGGAATGTTAAATGGAGCAGGTAATACTAAAAGTTCTTTTTATGGAAATGTTTTTAGTCAGACAATATTTAAACTGGGTTTGAGTTATTTGCTCAGTCAAATTCTGGGTATTGGCTTAATTGGTATTTTAATTGGGCTGGTAGTTGATTTTGCTGTTCGTGGACTCTGGGTTGGGCGAAAATATTACTCAGATGAATGGATAGAAGAAGCAGATCAAATGATTGAAGAAAGAAGAAAAAACACTAATAAAATGGAGTGATTTATATGAAATTCAAAAATGTAATTGTTAAAAAACCTGCTAATACTATTGTAAATGGAATAACTACATCAGATCTTGGGAAACCGAACTATAAAAAAGCACTAAAACAGCATGAAGAATATGTAAATACTTTAGAAGAATGTGGGGTTAAAGTAGAAGTTTTAGATGAAGATGAAAAATACCCAGATTCCACTTTTGTTGAAGATCCAGCTATTTTAACTAAAAAATGTGCTATAATAACAAATCCAGGTGCTGATAGTAGAAAAGGTGAAATAAAAGATATAAAAAAAGCAGTTGAAAAATATTATGACAATAATATCTATGAAATTGAATCTCCAGGAACACTGGAGGGGGGAGATATAATGCAGGTAGATAATCATTTTTATATTGGAATTTCTGATAGAACTAATAAAAATGGAGCCAAGCAGTTATTAACTTATTTAAATAATCATGGATATACAGGTGATATAGTTGAATTTGAAGGTATTCTGCATTTGAAAACTGGAATGAGTTATATTGGTAATAACACCTTATTAATAACTGATTTATTTGCAGATAAAGATATTTTTTCAGATTTTAATAAAATCAAAGTAAGTCAAAAAGAAGCTTATGCTGCAAATTGTATAAGAGTAAATGATTTTGTTATTGTACCGGATGGATTTTCAGAAACTAAAAAGGCAATTGAAAAAGCAAGATTTAGAACAAAAACTGTAGATGTATCTGAATTCAGAAAAATTGATGGTGGGTTAAGTTGTCTTTCTCTTAGATTTTAATTTGGGGTGAAAATATGAGTGAAGATATAGTAAAAATCAATTGCAGTTATATTCCTCCAGAAATCATTACAGCAGCAGGTTATCAATTCAATAGAGTTTGGCCTAATAATATTGGTAGTAAAGGAAAAAAGTTACTTCCCACTAATTATTGTCCCTATAGTCAAGCTTTTTTATCTAAAATAATAGATGAACCTGAAAAATTAATACTAGCTAATAGTTGTGATGCAATGAGAAGAATATATGATATCACCCATAATAAATCTTACCTTTTACAGGTTCCCCGAAAAATAAATAAAACAAATATTAGTTTTTATAAAGAAAAATTATCTGAAATGAATAAATTTTTATTAAAAGAAAAAAATAGACAGTTTCAAAATAAAAATTTAGGAAATGAGAGGTTAAAAGAAGAAGTAAAAGAATTTAATGAAATTAGAAAACTTATGAAAAAACTAAGAGATGAAATACTAAAAAATGATAAAGCTTCCTTTTCTATTTTAATTGAAGCTTTAAAGAATCTTTATTATAACAAAGATAAAGAAAAAATAAAAAGATTAATAAAAAAGATTAAAAATGATTCAGCTGTAAAAAATAATGATTATGCTCCAAAGATAATTATAAGTAGTAGTTGTTTACTTGGCAAAAGTTTAATAAACAAAGTAGAAAATTCAGGGATGGAAGTTGTTGCTATAGATTCATGTTTGGGGGAAAGAACTTTTGATTTTGAAGTTAAGAATAATAATGATGATTTAATAGGAAATTTAGCTAAGTCTTATCTTAATAAAAAGTCATGTCCTAGAATGATGGAAATGGATAAAAGGTTAGATGAAGTTAAAAATCTTATTTTTCAGAGAAAAGCTGATGGTCTAATTTATTTTATTCCTAAATTTTGTGATCAAAGCATTTATGATTTTAAATATTTAAAAGAATGGGCTCAAAAAAGTAATTTTCCAATTTTAAAATTGGAAGGTGAATATAATGCCGGTCAGAGAGGGCAATTAACTACCAGGATTGAAGCATTTAAAGAATCTCTGACATTTGCTGTAAATGATGAGGTGTGATTTATGTTCAAATTATTTCAAAATAAATCTTTTGTAAAAAAAGTATTAAATACTGGACTAAGTTATGAAATAACTAAATTGATAGCTCGCTGGAAGGCCGAAGATTTTATGAAAGAGGCCTTTCTTTTTAATATAGAAGAGGCAAAAAAAGCATATACCAGTAATAAACCTACAGTTTGGTGTAGCACTTTTGTGCCAAGTGAATTAATTTATAGTATTGGTGGAGTACCTTTTATGCCTGAAGTTGCAGCTGGTTTTGTTTCTACAATTGGTATGGCTGAAGAGGCTTTACAGAAAGCAGAAAGTGATTGGTTAAATAATGATCTTTGCAGTATTCACAGATGTGGGACAGGATTAAAGCTTAAAGGATATATGCCAGAACCGGATTATATAATTGCTTCTTCACATCTTTGCGATGGTGCTAAAAGGTATTTACAGCATATAAGTCAGGAATATGATGTCCCATTTTATTTACTGGAAACATCTTATTACAATTATGAAACAAAATATCTGTTTAAACAAATAAAAGAATTGGTTGATGATATCGGAATTAAACCAAATTTTGAAAAAGTATTTAAAAGATCTAATAAAGCATATAAATATCATGAAAAGGTAAATGAATTAAGAAAACAGGAACCAGTAGTTTTTTCTGGTGAAAGAGCTATGAATTTAGTACCTATGGAATTTATGTCCTTTGGAAGCAAAAAGGGAATAGAGTATTATAAAAAATTAGCAAAAACTTTAGAGAAACGTATTACAAATGGAGAAGGAATAATAGAGAAACAGAAACACCGTTTACTCTGGCTTCATCTTAAACCATATTATTCACAGGAAATATTTACAACATTAAGAGAAAAAGAAGCAGTTATAGCTTTTGAGGAATATAATCAATTATACTGGGAACAGCTTGATATAGATAATCCATATTATAGTCTTGCTAAAAAAATGATAAATCATTTTGGTTGGAGAGAATTAGAAAAACAGGAAAATAAAATTTTAAAACTTATTGATGAGTATAATATAGATGGTGTAATTGGATTTTCTCACTGGGGATGCAGGCAAAACAATGGTCGTATGGGAATGCTAAAAAAGAAACTAAAAGATGAAAACAATATTCCCTTTTTAAATATACATGGTGATTTAATTGATTCTAGAAATTATCAGAAAGGTCAGCTTAGAACCAGATTACAGGCTTTTGTAGAATTGATTGAAATGAAAGAAAGGGAGGAAATCAAATAATGTTAACAGCAGGAATAGATGTAGGATCTCGGACAACAAAAGTGGTAATTTTAGAGAATGGAAAATGGCTGGAAGAAAAAATTAAAAATACGGGTGCAAATAGTATAAAAAGAGCTGAAGAAGTTTTTGATTCAGCTCTTAATGACCTTAATTTAAAAAAAGGAGATATAGATTACATAATTGCTACAGGTTATGGTAGAGTAAATATTTCTTTTGCTGATGAAAAAATAACAGAAATAACCTGTCATGGTTTAGGTGCTCACAGATTATTTCCTAATACCAAAACCATAATTGATATAGGGGGACAGGATAGTAAGGTTATAAGTCTTGATGATAAAGGCAGAGTGGACGATTTTGTTATGAACGATAAGTGTGCTGCAGGAACAGGTAGATTTTTGGAAGTAATGGCTGATAATCTAGAAGTTCCTTTAAAAAAAATTGGTGAACTATCTTTAAAAACAAAAAAAGCTGCCGATATATCAAGTACCTGTACAGTTTTTGCCGAATCTGAAGTTATTAGTCTGGTAGCTGAGGGAATAAAAAAATCAAAAATATTAAGAGGATTACATAAGTCTATTGTTAAAAGAATGATAGGTATGATTCTTAAAGTTGGGTTAAATAAAGAAATAACAATGACCGGTGGTGTCTGTCATAATGATGGAGTATATGAAATTTTAGAAAAAGAGTTGAATTTAAAAATAAATAGGCCGGCTAAACCACAGTATGTTGGGGCATATGGTGCTGCTAATTTGGCTTATAGAAAATTAAGAAAAATTTGAATTCTACTTTCTTCCTTGAAATTTCTAGTCTTTATGTTACAATCTCACATAATACACTAATAAGTTAAAGTATTAATTGATTAAACGAAAAGAAATTGAGTAGATAATAGTGTATTTATTTTAAAAAACTATTTCAAGGAGGAGATAGTATGTCAGGAGTTTTGGCTTTAACGGTAGTTCTTATAGTATTTGCAATTGGAGATCTTTTTTCAGCAAAGACAGATGCCCTTTTATCGATGTTATTTGTCAGTTCTTTGATTTTTTTAGTAGCTTTTTGGTTAGGTCTTCCTAAATCTATTTTTCAGGATGCTGCTTTAATTAAAATTGGTGGTGTTTTAGTTGCATTTTTAATAACTCATATGGGTACTTTAATGAATATTGATGAACTTTTAGCACAATGGAAAACAGTTTTAATTGCTTTAGGAGCTGTCGTAGGAGTAGGAATTTTTGTATTATTAATAGCAAGTTTTATTGTAGGAAAACAAACTGCAATAGTTGCAGCTCCACCTATTTCTGGAGGAATAGTAGCAGCTATAATTATGTCTGAAAAAGCTTCAGCAATAGGGCTTGATAATATGGCAGTTCTGGCCACTTTACTTGTTGTAATTCAGGGTTTTATTGGTTATCCTTTAACTTCATATCTATTAACAAGTGAAGCAAGTGATGTGGTTGATAATATGGATAAATCAGAAAATAATTTAGAAGAAAAAAAAGAAGTTGAAGAAAAGGTTCAGGTTGAAGGAGAAAAAGATAATAATAAGCCTGCCTATCAAGTTATTCCACCTTTACCAGAAAATTTGCAGACTTCATTTATACTTTTAGCAAAACTGGGGATCATGGCTTTTTTAGCTATAAAATTAGCTGCTTTAACAGGTGGCGTTATTCATAAATTTGTAGTGGCTTTACTGGTAGGGATTATTGGAAGAGAAATTGGATTTTTAGAAGAAAATATAATGGAAAAGGCAAATGCTTTTGGCTTGGGAATGGTAGCTTTACTTGCGATAGTGATGAATAATCTTACTAAAGCTACTCCAGAATTAGTTCTAGATTTATTGGTACCAATAGCAGTAACCTTATTTGCAGGTTCAGTTGGTATTGCTTTAGTTAGTGGATTAATTAGTAAATTATTAGGATTTTCAGCAAAAATGGGGATGTCAATTGGATTTTCGGCACTTTATGGTTTTCCTGGTACTTATATAATATCTCATGAGGCTGCTGAAGCAGTTGGAGAAAATGAAGCAGAAAAGGAAGCAATCTTAGATCATATTTTACCCAAAATGCTGGTTGCTGGTTTTGTAACTGTAACTATTTCATCAGTTGTTTTAGCTGGATTTTTTGTAAATATGTTAGGTTAATTTGGAATAAAAATATAAATACAAAAGGGAGTAGATAGAATGAAAAAAGTATTTAAAAATATGCGTTTAGTTGATGTTGAAAACGAAAAAGTTTTAGAAGACGCAGTAATAGTAATGAAAAACGGGAAATTTAGCTATGTTGGTAGTTCACAATCAGAGATAACAGAGGATGCTGAAGTAGTTGATCTTGGTGGAAAAACTGTTTTGCCTGGTCTTATCGACACTCATATTCATTCTCTTTTTGATGCCTCTGGAGATCCGTTTTCTTCTCTAGAATCAGATTCTCCATCAATGATCACCTTAAAAGCTGCAGACTTTATGGAAAAAACTCTGGAATCTGGTATTGTAGCTATTAGAGATATGGGCGGAGTTGATTACTTAGAAATGGGTTTAAATGAAGCTATTAAATCTGGTCTTACAAAAGGACCGAGGATGCAACTTTCTGGAAAGTTAATAACAATGACAGGTGGTCATGGCCATCTTTTTGGACGAGAAGTAGATAGTCCTCATGAAGCTCGAAAAGCTGCTAGAGAACAATTGAAAAATGGTGTTGATTTAATTAAAATAATGGCCACAGGTGGTGTTATGACTGAGGGAGTTCAACCAGGTGCTCCTCAATTAACCGAAGAGGAGATGAGAGCAGCTATAGTTGAAGCACATAAAGCTGAAAGAAAAACTGCAACTCATGCCCAGGGAGTTGAAGGAATAAAAAATGCTTTAAGAGCAGGAATTGACTCTATTGAACATGGTATTTTCTTAGATAATGAAGCTATAGAATTAATGGTAAAAAATGATGTATTTTTAGTTCCTACATTAGCTGCTCCTTACTGGATAATAGATGCTGGAGTTGAAGGAGGAGTCCCTGAATTTGCAGTTGAAAAATCTAAATCTGTTATAGAAAGTCATGCAAAAAGCTTTCAAAAAGCAAGAGAAGCTGGAGTGAAAGTTGCAATGGGAACAGATGCCGGTACTCCATTTAATAAGCATGGAAAAAATACTTTTGAAGTTAAGATGATGGTTGAAAATGGTATGAAACCAATTGAGGCTATTAAAGCAGCTACAATGGATGGAGCTGAATTAATGGAAATTTCAGATAAGCTTGGTTCTGTTTCTGAAGGTAAACTGGCAGATATGGTTGTTGTAGATGGTAAGCCTGATCAAGATATAGAAGATATTTATGAAGTGGTAAGAGTTTATAAAGAAGGTAAAAAAGTAGTATAAAATTTTGATATCAATAAAATATATATTTGTAATTTATTTCTGGACTCTCATTCATTTTAAATGGATGGGAGTCTTTTTATATGAGAGTTATCTAATCTAAATAAAATTTAGTTGTGAGTGAGTTATGACCAGTAAGAGGCTGTTAGATGGTACAATTTACCTAGAAGATAATAATTGTTAGTATTATAATTACGCTAAAATTAAGTTAAATTATAATTATAATAAAGTCAAGTTAAAGTGAGTGAGAAAGAAGGGAGGAATAAAATTTAGAAAACTAAATCTAAATTCTTTATTTTAGTTAAAGGGAATTAACTAAGGAGATGAAAAGTATGTTTAAGAAAAAAAAATTATGTTTAATAGTGATTTTAATATTACTATTAGGTGTTTGGGGATGTGATAATGATCAAAGTTCTGTAGAAAAATACAATTTATCTACATCAACACAAGGAGAAGGAGAAATAATCAAAAATCCTTTTGAAGTTGAATTTTCTTCAGGTAGTGAAGTCAATTTAGTAGCTTCTGCTGCTGATGGTTGGGGATTCAGTCATTGGATAAAGGATGGAGAAATTTTAACTCAAACTTTAGATAGATCTATGGACTTAGTCGTGGAAAGAAATACAAAAATAACTGCTGTATTTAGACCTCTTGATGAAATTTTAAAATTAGAGATTGAAGGAGAAGGTACAGTAACTCAAGAAATTTTAGCAGAAAGTTTAAATCAAGAAGAAGACGATAAATTACCAGTTGAAATAAATGCAATACCTGATGAGAACTGGATTTTTTTAGGATGGCTCGGATTAACCAAAGAACAACAATATGAAAATCCAATTGTTATTGATAGACATGAAAATTTAACTGTGAAGGCTGTTTTTATTAATAGTGACTATTCATTAAATTTGGAAATAAAAGGAAATGGAGAAGTTCAGGTTAAACAAATACAGACCAGTGATAAAATCAGGAATGAATATGCTGAATTTGAAGAAATATCTCGAATAGAAACAAGCACTGAAAATAAAGAAATTTATTTAATAGAAGGTAGTGTTATTGAAATAACTGCTTTGCCTGATGAAAATTGGTCTTTTACAAACTGGGAAGGAGATATTAGTAGTGAGGATAATCCAATTCAATTTGAAGTAAATAGTAATCTCGATTTGACAGCTATATTTACTGAATCAGATTCAGAATTAGTATATTATTCTCTTGATTTAAGTACAGAAGGTGAAGGTCAAATTAATGAAAAATTATTAAGTGGTAATATAGATAATGGAAATTATAGTTCTGGAAGTGAAGTAGAACTAAATGCTGTTCCTGCTAATGGCTGGGAATTTGTAAATTGGTCTGGAGATATTGATTCCAATATAAACTCACAAAATCCAGTTACTGTAAATATGGATAGTAACTATTCTGTAAAAGCTACTTTTTCTGAAATTGTGACCGATGGTGAGGTTTCAATAAACGGTGATTTAACAATTAATCATAACTGGCCATATTCAAAAACTTATGAAAAACCTGCTAATAATTTAGCATTAGATTCAATAGCAGTTGAAAAAAATATTGAAGAAAGTTCTGAACAATATGTTGAAGGTGAAATGATTATTGGATTCAATAGGGTTGTAGTAGCTAGCAAACAACAAGAAGTTTTAAATAAATTAGGTTTTACAGTAAAAGGTAGTCAACCCTCATTTAATAGATATTTGGTAAAAATCAAAAATGAAACTGCACAGGAAGCACTAGCAAGGGTTAGAAGAGAAAGTGGAGTTCGTTTTGCAGAACCAAATTATATCTATCAGGCTTTTTCTACAATTCCAAATGATGAATATTTTAGTTATCAATGGCATTATCCACAAATTAGATTACCTCAGGCCTGGGATAGTACAACTGGTTCTTCTTCAGTAAGAATTGCAGTTTTAGATACCGGGATAGATAGTCAACATCCAGATTTACAAAATAATCTTAATTTAGATGATGGTTATAATTTTCCTGCTCAAAGTAAAGATACTAATGATCAGTATGGTCATGGAACACATGTTGCTGGGACTATAGCTGCTGATTCAAATAATAATCAGGGAGTAACAGGTATAATGTGGGATGCAGAAATTATTCCTGTAAAAGTACTTGATGATGATGGTTATGGAACTAACTGGGATATAGCTCAAGGGATATTATATTCAGCGGGTTTAACAAATGATCCTAAAATTTCACAACCAGTAGATGTTATAAATATGTCTTTAGGAGGTTCTAGTGTTAGTGAAACTATAGAAGAAGCAGTTATTGAAGCTTCAAATGCCGGTGTTATAATAATTGCTGCTGCTGGTAATAGTGATTCTACTTCTCCTATGTATCCTGCCTCCTATCCAGAGGTAATTTCTGTGGGAGCAGTAGATTTTAATTATCCGGATTCTCCTGTCAGAGCTCCCTATTCTTCATATGGTGATACTTTAGATGTTATGGCTCCAGGAGGAAATACTAGAGTTGATAGCGATGGAAATGAATATGCTGATGGAGTATTAAGCTCAACATTTGATGGAAGTGGAGATAGTAAAACTTATCAGTATGTTTATTATCAAGGTACTTCAATGGCTTCACCTCATGTAGCAGGTTTAGTTGGATTAATGTTAGCAAATGGTGTACCAGATTCTCAAATTAGAGATATTTTAAGGGAAACCAGTTTTGATTTAGGAGATCCAGGATTTGATAGTGAATTTGGTTATGGTTTGGTTAATGCTTATTGGGCTGTAAACCAGGTACAGGATGTTAAAATATTAGCTGGAGAAAAAGATGGTGATAGTATAAATGAACTAATGGAAATTAATGTAGGTTTAAGGGAAAATTCTTATGTTATGGAAAATGTACCAGCAGGAACCTATGCTATTTATGGTTGGATAGATGTTACTGAAAATGGTGTAATTGATTCTGGAGATTACTTTGGTGAAAGTGAAGTTAATACTTATGAAGGAGGTAATTATCAAGTAAATTTAACACTGGATGAAATTGAATAGAAAAACAATATATTTGTTTAATTAATCACCTATCAAAAATTTTATAAAGTATTCAGGTAAATGCCTATTTAGTTTATTAAAGTTTTAATTTAAATTTAGAAATATTTTGTAGGGGATTATAACTTAATAGAGCAGGAGGTGATGAAATGAATGAAAACTCATTAAAAGGAAAATGGAATCAGCTTAAAGGTAAGATAAAGTCTCAGTGGGGTGAGTTAACTGATGATGATCTTAAGCAAATAGAAGGTGATCGGGAAAAATTAATTGGAAAAATTCAAGAAAAATATGGTAAAGATAGAGAAAAAACAAAAAAAGAATTTAAGGATTGGATTGACAAACAGTGATTTTTTCAGCTAATGGATGGTGATGTTAATTAGTTTTACAATATTTATCAAATAGTCTAAATAAATTTTTGAATTAATAGCATAATACAATTTTTTAAAATTGTATTATGCTATTTTATATGTTTGGTTTTTTTAATTTCTTTTTTTGTGATATAATTATAGTGAATATTTATCTAATCCAGATTAAGAAGAAACATATAAACTTAATTTTTAAAAAAGTGGGGATATTATGACACAAAAGAAAAATGAGAAAACAAAAACCAATACTAATGGGAAAAAGTCAAACGGAGATGCTAGTGCTGAATTTCCCATAGTTGGTATTGGAGCTTCAGCAGGAGGGCTTGAAGCGTTTAAAGAATTTTTTTCTAGTATGCCTGATGATAGTGAATCAGGTATGGCCTTTGTTTTGGTACAGCATTTGGCTCCTGACCACAAAAGTTCTCTTTCCAATATTATTCGTAATTATACTAACATGAAGGTTTTAGAAGTTAAAGATAAAATGAAAATTGAACGTAACTCTGTTTACATTATTCCACCTAACTATGAAATGACATTTTTAGATGGAACCCTTCAGTTGAAGGAGCCTTCGGTTTCACGGGGACATCGAATGCCTATCGATGTTTTCTTCCGTTCTCTTGCAAAGGGACAATCTGAGCGTGCTATTTGTGTAATATTGTCGGGGACCGGTAGTGATGGAACTCTTGGTCTTCGGACCATCAAAGGAGAAGGCGGCATGGCTATGGTTCAAAAACCAGATTCAGCCAAGTACAAAGGTATGCCCAATAGTGCTATTGCTACAGGTTTAGTTGATTATGAACTGCCACCCGCTGAAATGCCCAAACAGCTCATTTCATATGTATCCCACGCTTTTGGTGAGTTAGATCAATCTGCTCACGAGCCAAAAAAAGAAGAAAAAATAATGAAAAATATTTTTATTACTCTGCGTAATCAGACTGGCTACGATTTTTCCCAGTATAAACTTAGTACAATTAAGAGACGTATCCACCATCGTATGTCAGTTCAACAGATCAAAACATTGGATAGATATGTTAAGTATATACAGCAGACATCGGAAGAGGTAGAAAATCTTTTTCGTGATCTGCTTATAGGTGTGACCAGTTTTTTTCGAGATCCAGAGGCTTTTAAAGTTCTAGAGAAAAAGGTTATTCCCAGTCTTTTTGCTGAAAAACGCGAATCAGGTATACTCAGGCTCTGGGTACCAGCTTGTTCTACAGGGGAGGAGGCTTATTCTATTGCAATTTTGATCGCCGAATGTGAGGATAAGCTTAATCAGAATTTAAAGGTGCAGATCTTTGCTACAGATATTGACAGTAATGCTATTGTTGCAGCTCGGCGTGGTTTGTTTTCAGCCAGTATTGCAGATGATATGTCACAGGAACGGCTATCAGGTTTTTTCAATACCGAAGATGACGGCAAAACCTATCGTATTAAGAAAAGAATTCGAGAAATGGTAATTTTTTCTGAACAGAACATAATTGAAGATCCACCCTTTTCCCGGCTTGATCTTATTAGCTGCCGGAACCTTCTAATCTATATGAAAAAAGATTTACAGAATAAAATCATCTCACTTTTTAGCTATGCTCTAAATCCAGGGGGATATCTATTTTTGGGGACTTCTGAAACATTAGGAGAGGCAAACATTTATTTTTCCACAGTAGACAGCAAATTGAAGATCTACCAACTTAAAGGAAATATTCAGAGTGAGCATCTTGGAGATAGCTATGACTATTTACCTCCCCTGTCAACAAAAAATACAGAGCAGCCATCGCAGGCTGTACCTGCGGAAGAAAGTGTGGAAACAACATTGCGTGAGCTAACCGAACAGAAGATCATAGATCAGTTCAGTCCAGCTGCAGTCCTTGTTAATAGTTATGGACAGGTGCTCTACATTCATGGTCATACCGGTTTGTATCTCGAACTGTTTCCAGGCGTAAGTGGTGTCAATAATATTCTTAAGATGGCCCGTGAAGGTTTACAGACAGAGCTGACTTCAGCTCTACATGAAGCAGTAAACGATCAGAAAAAGGTATTCTGTCCTAATCTATGTATCAAAAACAATGAGTCTATAATAAAAGCTAATTTAACTGTATGTCCTGTAAAAAAAGATTCCAGTTCTAAATATGATGGGACTCTATATTTGATAGTTTTGGAACAAATTTCTTCCTCTGAAAAGGAATCTAATAGCCAAATCTCTGATCAATCAATTGAAGAAGAAGAGAGTTATGGACCTGAGAGCAAAAAAATAATTGCTGACCTACGCCGGAAATTGCGGGATAAGAAAGAAAATCTTCAGAATACAGTTGAAGAGCTTCAGACAGCGAACGAAGAGCTTAAATCTTCCAATGAAGAGCTACAATCGGTGAATGAGGAATTACAGTCTACCAATGAAGAGTTAGAGACTTCCAAGGAGGAATTGCAGTCACTAAATGAAGAATTAAAAACGGTTAACGCCGAACTGGAAACTAAGGTTGCTGAGCTTACTCAGGCTAACACCGACATGAATAATTTGCTTTCAGGTACCGGTATTGCTACTGTCTTTGTCGACCTTGATCTGAATATCATGCGATTTACTCCCTCAGCCACGGAATTCATCAATCTAATTGAAAGTGATATTGGAAGACCTGTAGGTCACATCGTTTCCAACTTGAAAAACTATGACAGGCTACCGGAGGACACACAGGAGATTCTGAATACCCTGGTTCCAAAGGAAGTAGAGGTACAGACTCATAATGGTAAATGGTATATGATGCGTATTCAACCCTACAGAACGGATGAAAATGTAATCAAAGGAGCAGTAATCACCTTTAGAGATATCAGTAAAAGAAAAGAAATTCAAAATGAGCTCTATGAGGTGGCTAACTCGCTTGCTGAACAAATGACAGCAGTAGTTCGCGAACCATTGTTAGTGTTGGATACCAATTTTCGAATAATCAAGGCTAATAGTTACTTTTATGATACATTTCAAGTGACAAATGGTGATCATCGGGAACAGCTGTTATTTGAAATAAATAATAACCAGTGGGATATTCCGCAATTACACGAACTTTTAACAAAGATTATGGAACAAACTGATGTGATCCATGATTATCAACTTACACATAAATTTGAAAACATAGGGTCTTGCACCATAAGAATTAATGCGCGTCGTATTTCAACTAAAACAGATTCATCTGATTTGATTTTGTTGGCTATGGAGAAGAAAGACCATCCTTAAATAGGGCTGATCAAAGTAATAAAGAAACATCGAAGAAGGTTTAAGGAGAGGTGGATTGATCATGAAAAATTATGATAATTATCGAAGTGATACTGATGAATTACGAAAAAAAGCTTTAGAGATTCTGAAAAATAAAAATGGTGATAAATCAAAAAATTTGGATTCTATGTCAACAAAAAAAATAAAACAGATTTTACATGAACTACAGGTGCATCAGATAGAGCTTGAGATACAAAATGAGGAATTGCGCAGGACTCAGTCAGAATTAGAAACTGCTCGGTCCTACTATTATGACTTATATGATCTGGCACCTGTAGGTTATTGTACACTTTCCGAAAATAATTTGATTTTAAAGGCCAATCTAGCTGCTGCTAATTTGTTGGGGAAAACTCGCAATGAGCTTATCAAACAACCTATTTCCAGGTTTATACTTCCTGAAGATCAAGATATTTACTACTTTTTTCGTAAGCAGCTTTTTGAAACTGAACAGCCGCAGGAGACTGAACTAAGGATGCTGGAGTCTGACAAAACTACCTTCTGGGTATGGCTATATGCCAGTATTGTTCAGGATGAAGATGGTAATAATGTATGCCATCTTATGTTGATTAATATCAATGAACGTAAAAAAAAGGAAAAAGAGATAAAACATCGAGAACATAGACAAAAATTGGCTGTAGAGATAGCTTCAGATTTTCTTAATAAACCTCTAAATCAAATGGATAAAACTATAGATGCTACTCTGGCTAAATTAGGTAAAGATATGGAGGCAGAAAGAAGCTATATATTTGAATCTGGAGAGGATCACATTATGTCCTGTACAAATACCTGGTTCAGAAGTAAAAAAGCCCAGACTGTTATTAATGACAACAACCCTATTGAAGTTCAAAACTGGATGTATGGACAACTTCTTAATCAGAAACCAGTTTCAATAAAAAATGTTAATGATATTCCTTTAAAAGCTGTTGATGATAGAAGAGAGTTTAAAAAACAGTCTGTTAAGTCTTTACTCTGGGTTCCTATGATTGTTGAAAATCAGGTCATAGGATTTTTGGGGGTTGATTCTATATCGTCTGAAAGAGAATGGAATGATAATGATATCCAGACTATGCAGTTGATTGCAAGCATTGTCGCCAGTGCCATTAATAGGATTAAAATGGAAAATGATCTAATCTATCATACTTTTCATGATCAATTAACAGGCCTCTTTAATCGAGCATATTTTGAAGAAGAAAGCAAAAGATTGGATGTAGAAAGGCAGCTGCCTATAAGTGTTATTTTAGCAGATGTGAACGGGTTGAAGTTGATTAACGATACTTTTGGCCATGAAAAAGGGGATCAACTTCTTAAGGAAGTTGCCAGGATTTTTAGAAAAATATTCCGTAAAGAAGATATTATTACTCGCTGGGGTGGTGATGAATTTTTAATCCTTCTACCGCAAACTGGAGAGGAAGAAACTCAAAAAATATGTGAAAGGATACGAAAAAAGTGTTCTAAAACTACAGAGTTTGGAATTCCAATTTCTATGGCATTAGGATATGCAGAAAAAGAAAATTTGGAGGAAGATCTCTACGAATGTATTAATAAAGCCGATGAAATGATGTATAAAAACAAGTTAATGGAAAGCAGGAGAGTTAAGGGCAATGTGTTAAAAGCATTACTCAACACTTTGAGAGACAAGAGTTATGAAACTGAAGAACATGCCTGGCGGCTGCAAAAGATGTCTCAAAAGATAGGGGAAGAAATTGGTCTCACTGAAGCTGAATTGGACAGGCTATTTCTTTTGGTTACTTTGCATGACATAGGAAAGACCAACATTCCAAAAGAAATACTAGTAAAAAAAGATGAGTTAAATGAAGTAGAAGTAAAAATTATAAAAAGACATCCTGAATGGGGATATCGTATCGCTTCTGCTACAGACGAGTTTTCGGATGTGGCAAATGATATTCTTCATCATCACGAATGTTGGGATGGTAGCGGTTATCCTGATGGACTAAAAGAAAAAGAAATTCCTCTCATGTCCAGGATAGCAGCAATTGTGGATGCTTATGATGCTATGACAAATAATCGACCTTATAATAATACTAAATCTCATCAAGAAGCGATTGCTGAATTAAAAAGATGTTCAGGGAGTCAGTTTGATCCGGAATTAGTAAAAGTATTTTTGAAGCTATATGAAGAAGATGAAAATATCAATTAAATGTTAATAGAAAATCTATAATTTTGTTTTTGGGAGAAAAAATATTAAATTTATTGTTGCAATACACATTTGGCAAATATTTTATGTCTATTTATTGTTTTTATTGTATAAATGTGGTATAATAATAAATGGGAATAAATTAGTATTATAATAAATATTCAAAATATTCATATATTAATTACAACAACTTAACTTTTGATGATTTAATCCACTCTAAAGTACGGAAAATTATCTATCCTCCTTTTTTCTGTTTTTTTCTTTTCTATTGGTTATATTTTGAAATTATATTTATGAAGGAGGAATTTTTATGGGCGAAAATAAAATAGAGGTATATACACTTGGTAAATTTGTTGTTAAAAAAGATGATTTTTTAATAACTGAAAAAAGTGTTAGATCTCATAAGCTGTGGTATCTTTTTAAAATACTTATTAGTTCTCCAGAAAAAGTTTTTACTGCTGAAGAATTAATGGATAGATTAGATCTTTCCCTGGAGTTAATTGATGCTAAAAACGCTATTCAAAATTTGATTTATAGATTACGTAAACTTTTAGCTAAAAATGAAGAATATAATGCAGAAAAATATATAATATTTGAAAAAGATGGTTATCGTTTTAAACTAAATGAAAATTGTTATATTGATTTTATTAATTTTGAAAATTATTGCAAAAAAAGTGAATTAGCCAAAAAACAAAATAATTATGAAAAAGCTATAAATTTTTCTTTAGAAGCAATAAAAATTTATAAAGGAAATTTTTTAGATGAAAATAAAAATATGAGCTGGATAATACAGATGAGAGCCTATTTACGAAGATTATATTTAGAACAAATATATTTTGTTTGCGATATATTAACTGAAAAAGAAGATTTTATTAAAATTGAAGAAATTTGTGAAGATGCATTAGGTATAGAACCTTTTGAAGAAGAAATACATTATCATTTAATTAATTCTTTGATTAAACAAAATAAAATACAAAAAGCAAAATTACATTATCAATATATTTTAAATCTTTTTGCAATAAATAAATTAAAATTACCTCCTCGTATTAGTAATTTATTAGAAGACGTTAACCCTACTGAAGAAGAACAAAAAGAAGAAATCAAAATAATTAAAACCAAGTTAAATAGTTTTGGTAATTCAGAAGGTTTATGTCTTGTAGATAAAAATTCATTTAATTATTTTAGTTGGATAAGTCTTCGAAAAAAAGAAAGAGAAGAAGCTCCTGTATTTTTAATTTCAGTATCTTTAAATATTGATCTGGATGAAATTAATAAAAAAGATTATCAGCAAATTATAAATTATTTAGAAAATATTTTAGCAAAAACTTTACGACATGGTGATGTTATTTGTAGGTGGACAAAAATTCAATACTTAATATTATTCAATGGTGTTGATTTATTTGGTATTCAAGAAATAATTAACAGAATTAGAAAAGAATTCTATAAAAAAGATTTACCCCAGGAGATAGTAGTTAATCTTGATTGCATTGAATTATAATTTCTAAAAATAATAAAAAAATGACTAATATATGACTATTTTCAACTATTTTATGACTGAAATTCAAAAAAATATGTTATACTATAAATAGAGAAATCCAAGTTTTAAAACAAGTAAGGGGTGAATTAAATGGGTAATGAATTAGATAGTATTAATTTAGAAAAAAACGAATCTAATTTTTATATTCGTATATTATTTCGCCAAAATGTTACTTATCAGGGTACTATTGAATGGATTTCTGGAAATAAAAACCAAAATAAAAAAAGATATTTTAGAAGTTTATTAGAAATGATATCTTTGATAAATGAAGCAGTAGAAATTAATAATGGAGATAATATTGATTATAAAATTAGAAAATGGGAAGAGGAAGTAAAAGAAGATTTATTACACCAGCAATAGTGTATTAAATGATATTTAGGATATAATATTATAATTTAGTAAAATATAAAAAGACCAGTTTTTTAAAAACTGGTCTTTTTTTGTGTGAAACTAATTTTCTTCTTTTTCTTGATTTTCTTTTTTTTCATCTTTTTTAGCAGTATTTTTATTGATTTTATCCATTATTTCAGGAACTTTGTCAAATAATTTTTCTAGAGAATGTTTACTTTTAATAGGAAGCATTTCTACATTATCATCTTTGACTACGAGAATGGCATCAGGGCTTATTTTACAACCCAAGCCTCCGCCACCTCCACCACCATTATCACTTTCTTCACCAAAGCCGCCACCTAGACCAAATGAAGCAGTAATAATTGGTATTAATTTGACATTATCAAATTCAATTGGTTCACCTATTACAGTTTCTGTTTTCAAAAAGTTATCTAACTTATTATACATTGATTCTAAAATTTCTTTAGTATCTTGCATTTAAATTAACCCCTTTCTTTTTTAGAAATTTTCAATTAATTTTTCGGTACTGCCAGAACATTTTCAAAGTCTTAATTGAAAAAACAAAGCTAAAAATAAAATATAGAATTACAATAGGCTTAATTTTACCTTTTATTTTTCCCTGGCCTTTAATCACCTCCCTATCCCAATATGTATTAATGGAAACTGGAAAATTAGGATAAATCCCTTTTAATGAATAATAATTTGCCAAAATAAGTCCGTTATAATAAGGGTCTGATAGAGCAATTGCTAGATCAATATTAATTGAATCAGGTTTTATTTCTTTGTATATTTTATATAAAAACTTAAAAATATGTTTTATATTTTTTTTGTTTATTAATTTAAATGGAAAGGAAGATTCAGATTTCTTTTTTTTGTTATCAGTTTTTCCTATTTTTTCTTTTATTATTTCTTCTTTTTTCCTTTTTTCTTTGTTTTTTGTAATTTCTTTTTCATAACCTAAAAATTTTATATAACTTATTTTTTTATCTTTCTTTTTTATGTATTTAATGTTAATTAAATTATTACCAAAATATATTTTAGTTGAGAGGTATTTTTCATAATTGAAAGTAAAAACATAATGATAAGATAAAGAAATCACAAATAATATTATAAATATTATGAAAATTAAAAACCAAAAAATAACTGCTAATATCAATTTTTTCTCCTCCTTTACTACATTATATAACAAATATTACAAAAAATCTATAGTTAATAGAAAATTAGTAATATATTTCATTATTTATTACTAAATATTTTATTAAAAAAATTATTAAAGGGAAAATTTGATTTTTGGCGAAAATATTAATTAAGAATAAAAAATTTAGGGGATATTTATTAAGTAAAATGTTATTGAATTTAGATCAATAATAAAAAAAGGGGGTAAAATAATGGGGTTTAGTCTTGCTCGCTGGTCACCTTATTTAGTTGGTATCTTTATTGGTGTTTTAAGCTGGTTATCTTTTCTTATTTCAGATAAACCGCTTGGTGCTTCTACAGCATTTGCTAGAACAAGTGGTATGATAGAAAAACTTATTAAGGGAGAAGAAGTATTAGAAAAAGAGTATTATAAAAAAGTTGAACCAGTAATAGATTGGGGATGGATGCTTGTTCTAGGAATAGTAATTGGTTCATTTATTTCTTCAATTTTATCAGGGCAATTCCAGTTTCAATTTTTACCAGAATTTTGGGTGGCTGAATTTGGTCAAACACCTTTATTAAGGTTAATTGTAGCTTTAGTTGGAGGCTTTTTTATGGGCTTTGGTGCTAGATGGGCAGGTGGCTGTACAAGTGGTCATGGTATTAGTGGAACTCTCCAGTTAGCTATAAGCAGCTGGATAGCTGCCATTTGTTTTTTCATTGGAGGAATATTTACTGCTTTACTGCTTTATTAATAACATCATTGCTAAAACTCTCATATAAAGGTGGGTGATTCTATTGAAAGAAAGAGGAATTCCAAAATTGAGTCTGGGTTTAATTACAGGTATTATTTTTGGATTTTTGTTACAAAAGGGTGGAGTTACAGATTATAATGTTTTAATAGGCCAGCTTTTACTTAAAGATTTTACAGTAATTAAAATTATAATAACAGCAATTATTACGGGAATGATTGGAATTTATTTTTTAAATGATAGAGGTTATGTTAATTTACATCCTAAATCCGGCTCTTTAGGTTCTGTGGTAATTGGTGGTCTTTTGTTTGGGATAGGTTTTGGACTTTTAGGCTATTGTCCGGGAACTGTGGCTGGAGCAGTTGGCCAGGGAGCACTGGATGCTTTATTTGGGGGAGTAATAGGTATGATTATCGGAGCTGGAGCTTTCGCCCATGTTTATCCTTTTGTTAAAAAAAGATTTTTAAATTATGGCAAATTTGAAAAAATTACTATACCTGAAGTAATTCAGATAGATAAATGGAAAATAATTGCCTTTTTTTCTGGTGGTTTGGTTTTAGTTTTAATTTTAATTGAACTTATGGGGTATTAACTTATTCATGGATCATTTCCAGATCTTTTTCTGATAATATTTTTTCCAGAAAAATACTACTTATAATTATTAAGGGGATAGAAACGCCCCATCTAATTGCTGTGAATTTTATTCCAACATAGCTTGCTTCAAATAAGGTCATAGGTATACGACAAATAGCAGCAGCTCCTACATAGGTAAAAATAACCCTGGGAGTTGCTCCTTTTTTATATAGAGCAGCAGCAACTGGAAAAGCTACATATAGACCACCTATTGTTGTACTTGCCAGAATAATAGCCCAAATATATGATAAAAAACTTGAGTTTTCACCAAGATGTTTTTCAATTGTTTCTTTTTTAACCCAGACATCGAAAAGACCTATAAGTATAAAAACAGCTGGAACAAATTGAACCATTGTTAAAAAGAAATCAAAAAAATTATCAAAAATTCCTTTTCCAGTTTCAATTCCAAAAACAAAACTAATTATGATGAATATCGAAAATATAATAAATAACCAGTAATCTTTTAGATGTTTTTTCACTAGAAAATCAACTCCCCATAAGAAAGACCAATAATAACTGAAACTATTAAAGCGATTATTAGACCAAATATATTACGAAGTATAGTTATTTTCAATCCAAAAAAATCTTTTTCAACAGGATATGTAACAATACCTACCATCATAAGAGTAGTTGTAAAAGCTGCAATAACAATATAATTAACTCCTTTAGAAAGAAGTATTCCAGCCAGAGGAAAGGCTACAAAACCAGGCATAAAAGCTATTGAGCCAAAAAATGAAGCCAGACTAATACCTATTAAACCACTACCTTCTCCCAGATATCTTAAAATAAGATCATCAGATATAAAATACAGAGAAATAGCAACCAGGATAATAAGATTTAAAAAAACTGGAGAATTTTTTCTTATTTTTTTTAGGCCAATTTTTAATCCTTTTATTGTTTTTTCTCTATCAATAAAAAACAATATGGCAGTTAAAATGAAAGTAAATAAATATATCATGTATAAAAGCTCCTTTGAGAACAATTTTATATTATTGCAATTAAAATTTTTACTAATGTAAATGATATTACGCACATTAATATTATAAATATATATGAATAATTTGTCAAATGTTCATATATAATTTGATATCTATTAAATATCTGCTATAATATTTTACAACAGTTAATTGTTATTTTTGAGAAAGGAGGTAGTTAATAATGGAAGCTATTTTTACTCGTAGAAGTATTAGAAAATATACTGAAAAAGAAGTATCAGATGAAATAATTACAGATTTATTAAAAGCAGGTATGGCAGCACCATCTGCTGGTAATGCGCAAACCTGGGAGTATGTAGTGATTGATAAACAGGAAATTCTTGATGAAATTCCTAAAATACATCCTTATTCAAAAATGGTACCTGATGCATCAAAAGCAATATTAGTTTGTGGAAATACAAAATTAGAATTATATAATGGTTTTTGGCCCCAGGATTGTTCTGCTGCAACCCAAAATATCTTGCTTGAAGCTGAAGATAAGGGTTTAGGAGCAGTCTGGTTGGGAATTTATCCAGAACGAGAAAGAGCTGAACATTTCAAAGAATTATTTGATTTACCGGAACATATTGCTCCTTTTTCCTTGATACCAGTTGGTTATCCTGCTGAAGAAAAAGGAAGAGTAGACAGATTTACAGAAGAAAAAGTACATTATAATAAATGGTAAGATGAGGTGTGATTATGATAAAAGTAGTTGCAAAATCTGTTGTTAAAAAAGAAAAAATTGAAGAGTATAAAGAGATGGTTAATGAATTAATAGAAAAAACCAGGAATGAAGATAAAAATATTTCTTATGAACTTTATCAGGATGTGGATAATCCCCAAATTTTAACTTTTATAGAAGAATGGGAAGATCATAAGGGTTTAGAAAAACATATGAGTAGTGATCATTTTAAAAAAATTGTTTCGCAATTAAATGAATTAAGAGAAACCAGTGAGGTAAATGTCTACAAAAAAGTAAAATAGATAGTATTAAAAAATATCAGCTCTATCTGACTGTTATATAATTTACAGTTTAGATAGAGCTTTTTTATTCTGAGGAAGGTAAAACAAGATTTATGTAGAAAATTTAATTAAGATGAATTTAAAAAATTATAATTTATAATAAATATAATGGAGGCTAAAAATGACTGAAAAGTTATATTATAAAGATTCTTTTTTAAAAAAATTTAAAGCAGATATTGTTTCTTTTAAAGAAAAAAATAATGAATATCATTTAGTTTTAAATAGAACTGCTTTTTATCCTGAAGGAGGCGGACAACCGGCAGATAGAGGTTATATTGCTTCCAGTAAAGTTAAATATGTATATGAAAAAGATAATGAAGTATATCATATTGTAGATAAGTTACCTGAAGATAAAAATAATCTTGAGTGTAAAATAGACTGGGAAAGACGTTTTGATTTGATGCAACAACATACAGGTCAACATGTTTTGTCTGCTTTAATTGATGATTTGTATAATGCAAAAACTGTGGGATTTCATTTAGGTAAAAACCATGTTACTGTAGATACTGATTTAGAATTAACTACTGAAGAACTCAAGATAGCAGAGAAAAAAATAAATGAAGTTATTTATAAAAATAAAAATATTGACTCTGAATTTCCTGGAGAAGAACAATTAAATGATCTTTCTCTAAGAAAAGAAGCTGTTGTAGATGAAAATATTAGAATTGTAAAGATAGATGAAACAGATATTATACCCTGTGGGGGAACTCATCTTAAGCAAACAGGGCAGATTGGGATATTATCAGTTATTGATCAGGAAAAATATAAAGATGGTACAAGAATAACATTTTTATGTGGGAAAAGAGCTTTAAATGATTATAAAATTAAAAATGATATTATCACAAATGCTCGCAAGAAATTAGGGGTTCAAAATGAGAATATAAATTCTGAAATTGAGAGATTAAAGAATGAATTAGATGATAAAGAGAAAAATTTAGAAGAACTAAAAAATGAATTATTAGATTTTAGAGTTAAAAATTTATTGAGAAATGAAGAAAAGTTTAAAGATCATAAAATCATTAAAAAAATTTATACTAAAGAAAATTATAATGATATAAGACTTATGGCTAATAAATTAGTGGAATATGATAATATAATTGTAATATTTGGCCAGAAAAATAATAATACTTCTCGGTTAATTTTAGGAAAATCAGCAAATATAAAAAAATTAAATATGAATACTATGATTGGTGAAATAATGGCATTGCTTGAGGGAAATGGTGGCGGGCATGAATATTTTGCTCAAGGAGGAGGTTCTAAACCAGAAAAATTATCAGAGGCTGTTGAATTAGCTTATAATAAGATTAGTGAGAGACTATAATTAATTAGAATAATTTGTTAAGGAAGTGAGTAAAATATGTTAAAGCTAAAAGTACCGGCTACTTCTGCTAATTTAGGCCCAGGATTTGATTGTCTTGGTCTGGCATTAAAATTATACAATTATTTTATTTTCAAAGAAAATAAGCAAGGTTTAGAAATTGAAATTAGAAAAGATGGAATACAGGAAAAAGAAATTAAAATAGCAAATACTGATAACTTAATTTATAAATCTGTAAAAAGATTTCAAAAAGTCAGTGGAATAGAAGTGAAAAATTTAAAAATCATTGAAGAAAGCAAAATACCTCTTGCTCGTGGTTTGGGTAGTTCTGCTACTGCCATAGTTGGAACTCTTTATGGATTAAATAAAATTTACAATTTTCCCTTAAATAAAGATAGATTATTTGAAATGGCTGTATCGATTGAAGGGCATTCAGATAATGTGATTCCAGCTTTTACTGGAGGGTTTGTTGTCAGCGTACTGAAAGGGAATAAATTGAATTATAAGAAGATATCTGTAGAAAATAGTGGTCTTAAGGTTATATTAGTTATACCAGATTTTCAATTAGAGACAAAAGATTTACGAGCAGTTTTACCTGATCAAGTTGATTTTCGTGATGCTCTATTTAATCAAAGTCGGTCAGCTTTATTAACTTCAGTTTTTGCAGATAAAGATTGGGAAAATTTAGCTACAGCTATGGAAGATCGATTACATCAAAATTATCGAGAAAAATTAATTCCAGGTTTAAAATCCGTCATAAAACAGAGTTATGAAGCAGGAGCTTTAGGTGTAGCTCTCAGTGGTGCTGGTCCAACTGTTTTAGCATTTAGTAAAGATGATTCAGAAACAATTGGCCAAAAAATGAAGGAAAAATTTTTAAAAAATGGAGTAAGAAGTTCATATTTAGTTACCGAGATTGATAATAAAGGAGTACAAAAATTATTATACAGGAGAGATATATAGTGAAATATAAAAGTACTAGAGGAAATTATAAATTGGCTGATGCCTCTCAAGTGATTAAAATGGGAATGGTTCCTGAAGGAGGGCTTTTTGTACCTGAAAAAATTCCAAAATTAAGTCAAAAAGAAATAATGAGCAAAAAAAATAATAATTATAAAGAGATAGCCAGTTGGATTTTGAGTTATTATTTAACTAATTTTAAAAAAGATAAAATTGAAGAGGCAGTTGAATTAACTTACAACAAAAAGAAATTTACAGCTGAATTAGTAACTCCTATAGTCAGTTTTGATAGAGAAACTCATCTAATGGAGTTATGGCATGGTCCAACAGCTGCTTTTAAAGATATTGCTTTACAATTAATGCCCTATCTCTTAAAAGAATCAGTAAAAATTTCTGAAAGTGATAGAAAAACAGTTATACTTGTTGCTACTTCTGGTGATACAGGTAAAGCTGCCCTGGAGGGTTTTAAAGATATTAAAGATGTTAAAATTATTGTTTTTTACCCTGAAAATGGAGTAAGCCAGGCTCAAAAAGATCAGATGTTAACAACTGGTGGAAAAAATACAGAAGTAATCGGAGTAAATGGTAATTTTGATGACTGTCAAAATTCAGTTAAAGAGGTTTTTGGAGATAAAAAATTTAATAAATTATTAGCTAATAATGGTTATCAGTTATCTTCTGCAAATTCTATAAACTGGGGAAGGCTTGTTCCACAAATAGTATATTATTTTACTGGTTATTTTTATTTACTTCGTGATAAAAAAATTGCGGAAGGTGAAAAAATAAATATAACTGTACCAACTGGCAATTTTGGAAATATACTTGCAGGTTATTATGCCTACAAAATGGGACTTCCTGTTAATAAATTTATCTGTGCTTCAAATGAAAATAAAGTTTTAGCTGATTTTTTGAAGACAGGAAAATATGATATTAAACGTAAATTCAAAAAAACTATTAGCCCTTCTATGGATATATTGATATCTTCAAATTTAGAACGATTTCTTTTCGAAATAACCGGACATGATAGTGATAAAATAAATAAATGGTATTCTGATTTGAAAGAAAAAGGTGAGTTTGAAATTGATTCAGCTACTTTAGATAATATACAGCAATTATTTGCTGGATATTTTGCTTCTGATAAAAAAGTAAAAAATACAATTAAAGAAACTTATGAAAACTATGATTATTTAATAGATCCACACACTGGGGTAGGTCTTAGATGTCTTAAAGATTATAGAAGAGGAAGTTTGGATTTTACAACAACTATTATTGATTCAACTGCTAATCCTTATAAATTTGGTAAAGCAGTTTTAGAAGCACTTCAGAGAAATATAAAAGAAAATGATTATTATAAAATTATTGAAAAAATAAATAATCTAACAGGAATGAAAATTCATCGTGGTTTAGTTGATATAGATAAAAAAGAAAAAAAACATAATAGAAAATGTGAAATTGAAGATGTACCAGATGAAATAAAAGAAATATTAGAAATTTGATAAAAATGCTATGGATTTGTTATATTTAGTAAGAGGGGGTATAAAATAATTGAAAAAAATACTACATATATTATCACAAAGACCTGAAAAAACTGGTAGTGGTATTTATCTCCAATCCTTATTAAAAGAAGGATTTAAAAAAGGGTATAATCAGGCAGTTGTGGCTGGAATACCTGCAGAAATTGAAAAAGTTGATTTAGCTAATATTAATAAAGACAATTTTTATCCAGTAAAATTTAATACTGAAAGTTTGCCCTTTTCTGTAGTAGGAATGAGTGATGTTATGCCCTATCCCAGCACTAAATATAAGGATTTAACAGATAATATGGTAATTAAGTATAAAAAGACTTTTAAGGATGTCGTTATAAAAGCTATTGAAAATTTTAAACCAGATGTAATAATTTCACATCATTTGTGGATTTTAACTTCTCTTGTTAGAAAACTTAATAGTGGTATAAAATTAATAGCTATTTCCCATGGGACAGGAATAAGACAATTAAATAAACTTGATAGATTTGATGATTATGTAATAGAAGGGTGTAAAGATTTAGATTTAGTTTTTGCTTTAAATAAATATCAAAAGGAAGAAATAAGTCGATTATATGATATAGAAAAAGATAGAATTGTTGTAATGGGAGCAGGTTATGATTCAAAAATATTTTATGAATCTGATAAATCAAAAAGTGAGGATAAAATTAATATAGTTTATGCTGGGAAATTAAGTTATGCAAAAGGAGTAAAGTTTTTAATAAAAGCTTTTGAAATACTGGATTCAAATAGAAATGAGGAATTTAAATTAACACTATTAGGAGAGGGGAGTGGAAAAGAACTTGAAGAAATTGAAAATTTGGTTGAGAGTAGTAAATCAAAAATTGAGTTACCGGGTTCAGTTCCTCAAAAAAAATTAGGTGAAGTTTTTAGAAAAAGTGATATTTTTTGCTTACCATCTTTTTATGAAGGCTTAGCTCTTGTTGTCATCGAAGCTTTAGCTTCAGGTTTAAGGATTGTGACAACTGATTTACCTGGAGTTAAAGAATGGCTGGGGGAAACTATAAATAAAAGTGGAGTTATAGAATATGTTCATTTACCTGAATTAAAAAATATAGATATTCCTAAGGAAGAAGATTTGGAAGGATTTGTAAAAAGGTTGGAAATGAATTTAGAAAAACAGGTTGATAAACTACAAAATGAAAATTTATTTAAAAATAAAAATTTAAAAACTGCAGTTGAAAAACTTTCCTGGGAGGGAGTTTTTTCAAGGATGGAGAGATATCTATAAAAAGGAAATTATAGGAGGTTGTAATATGACAGTTCATATTGGTGCTGATAAAGAAGATATTGCTGATACAATTTTATTACCTGGGGATCCTATGAGAGCAAAATTTATTGCTGAAAATTATCTTGAAAACATTAAATGTTATAATAAAGTCAGAGGTATGTTAGGATATACTGGTAACTATAATGGTAATAAAATTTCTATTCAGGGAACAGGAATGGGTATGCCATCCATTTCTATTTATGCAAATGAATTAATCAAAGACTATAAAGTGAAGAATTTAATAAGAGTTGGTTCCTGTGGTTCAATTAATGAAAATGCCGATTTGAGAGATGTAATTTTAGCTGGAGGTGCTTCCACTACTTCTCGGATGAATGAAAATAGATTTAATGGTGGAGATTATGCTCCAACACCTGATTTTGAACTTTTATTAAAAGCTTATAATATAGCAAAAGAAAATGGTACAAAAGTAAAAGTAGGAAATGTATTAAGTGAAGATAAATTTTACCATGATAACCCTGATCACTGGAAAAAATGGGCTAAATATGGAGTTATGGCTTTAGAGATGGAGACTGCTGAATTATATACTTTAGCAGCTAAATATGATGTAAATGCATTATCTATTTTAACAGTAAGTGATTCTATCATTTCTGGAGAAGAATTACCTCCGAGTGCACGCGAAAAGACTTTTACTGATATGATGGAAATTGCATTAAAATTAGCTTAAAATAGAGGGGGTTAAATTTATGAAGCTTAAAGTTGACAATTTAAATCTTGAGTTAGTCCAGGGAGATATTGTGCATCAAACTGATCTGGAGGCAATTGTCAATGCAGCTAATGCACAGTTGAGAATTGGTGGTGGAGTAGCCGGTGCTATACATCGGGCAGCTGGCCCTCAGCTAGAAAAAGAATGTGAACCTCTAGCTCCTATTCAAGTTGGAGAAGCTGTTATTACTGGTGCCCATGAACTTCCTAATGATTATGTTATTCATACCCTGGGTCCAGTTTATGGAGTTGATAAACCGGAAGCTGAATTACTTGAAAAAAGTTATAGAAATAGTTTAGAAATTGCAGATAAAAAAAATATAGAATCTATTGGATTTCCAGCTATTTCAACTGGAGCTTTTGGTTATCCAATTAATGAAGCTGCTGAAATAAGTTTAAAAACTATAGGGGATAATGCAGATGAATTAAATAATCTTAACTTAATTCGTTTTGTACTTTACAGTAGTTCAGATTTTGAAGTTTATAAAGAAAAAGCAGAAAAATTATTTGACTAATAAAAAAATGGTCCCTAATTGGGACCTTTTTTTATTAGTCAATATTCAAATATATAAATACTGATTTTAATTTTAAAAATATTTAATATATAATTATAAGTAGAGAAACAAAAAATCAAAAGATAAGAAGGGATAATATTAAAACTATCCAATTTCGTTTTT